>CAZCZP010000057.1:6064-10471 GCA_964502895.1 uncultured Bifidobacteriaceae bacterium | reverse complement strand
CTCGCTGCGCTGTTCATCGGCATCAACCTCGCCAACGCCGGCGCGCTAAAGGAGGGCGACAATTTTCCTGATCTGACCGCCTACGGTTTGGAAGGCACCCTTCCCGACCTGAAGGGCAAGGTTGTCCTCATTGATTTCTTTGCGTCGTGGTGCGGCCCTTGCAAGGACTCGTTCCCGGCAATGGAGGAACTTCACAAGAAGTACGCCGACAAAGGACTGGTCGTTGTCGCCGTCAACCTCGACAAAAAGAAGTCCGACATGGACGAGTTTCTGAAAAAGTATCCCGCCAGCTTCGCGATCCTGCGCGACGCCGCCAACAAGCTCGTGACCGAAGTGAAAATTCCCACCATGCCGAGTTCCTTCCTGCTCGACAAATCCGGCAAGGTGCATTCCGCGCATCGCGGTTTCAAAGGCGAGGAAACCAA
The DNA here is from genome assembly GCA_964502895.1 of uncultured Bifidobacteriaceae bacterium. GTDB lineage: Bacteria > Verrucomicrobiota > Verrucomicrobiia > Limisphaerales > JADLHS01 > WYBW01. The sequence continues at coordinate 10,046 of CAZCZP010000057.1, read as the reverse complement.
AAAGAAATACGCCGAGGAAATCGAAGCGCTGCTGAAGTAACCCCCAAATCAATCAGGTCATGAAAAACAGATCGTTCATCTGTCTGCTGTTGTTTGCCACTCTCGGTCTTTTCTCTGGATGCAAACATGTCAGCCCTTGGGAACGCGGCGCGCTGGCTGATCCGGTCATGCGGGCCGATTACAACCCGGTGGGCGTAATGATGGCCGAGCACATGTATTTCTCCCGCGAGGCCGCCGCCGGCGGACGCGGGGTGGGCGGGGGCGGTTGCGGCTGCAATTAGAAAGGAAAGGAAGTCTCACCATGCATATCTTCCCTGTAGTGCAGGTTTCCAAACCTGCTGTATCGCCGATTTCCAAACCGGCAGGTTGTGTAGTGGCACAGTGCTTCCAGCCTGTGGCGCGAGCGGACGGACAGGCAAGATGCCTGTTCCACTACGCCCCTTGGCGGGTTGGGAAACCCGCGACACAGCAGACTTGGAAGTCTGCGCTACGTCGCGCGCTGACGGCTGCGCGGTCTAGCGTACCTTTGGCGCTTCTGTTAGCCACCTTCTCCGGTCACGCCCAGGAACGCAGTCCCGTTAACATCACTCCGGAAGTCCGGACCGTGGATGGCCGGCGCGAACTGATGCTCAACTTCCGCGTCCCCGCGCAACATCATCTTTATGCCGACAAATTATCTGTGGAGGTCGCAGGCCAGACCGTCGAGATGGCGTTGCCCGAGCCTGTGACGGTAATGGACAAACACAGCGGCAAGTCTCGGGGAATGTATCAACGGGATTTTGCCGCGTCCATTCCGCTGGCTGCGGCGGAAAGTGAACAGTCGCTCGCGGTAAATCTCCAGGGCTGCAACGATGCGGAGTGTTATTTCCCTGAATCTCGACAATGGACCATCCGCTCTGACGGATCGGTCGCTTCTCAGGACGAGGCGGCTTCAATCGGGGTCGCGCAATCGCAAGAGACTTCGCTGGCCGCGGGTTTCCAAATCGCGCAACGCGCCTCGGGTTTCATGGACAAAAAGGACTTCATTTCGTTCCTCAACCGGAGCAGCGGAGAAACTGCAACGGCAGGAAACGAATCCATTTTTGCCGGCATGGGCGCGCTGGCGACTATCGGACTGATTCTCTTGGGCGGATTGGCGCTGAACCTGACTCCCTGCGTGCTGCCGATGATTCCCATCAACCTTGCCATCCTCGGCGCCGGAGCGAACGGCGGCAACCGGCGGCGTGGCGTGGCGCTGGGCGGCGCGTATGGCCTGGGCATGGCCCTGGCCTACGGAGGACTTGGGCTGGTGGTCGCGTTAACCGGCAGCAAGTTCGGCGCGTTGAATTCTTCCGCGTGGTTCAACTTCGGCGTGGCGATTGTGTTCGTCGTGCTCGGGCTGGCCATGTTCGACAAACTCGCGATTGACTTGTCGCGATTCCAACGTGGTGCAGGCGGCAAGCCGAAGACCGGCAACGCAGCCTTCATCGGTGCCGCCGCGATGGGAGCTTTGTCCGCTCTGCTCGCCGGCGCGTGCGTTGCGCCAGTCGTCATTTCGGTATTGTTGCTGGCCACGACGAGTTATCAGCAGGGGAATCTGTTGGGCCTGCTGTTTCCGTTCGTGCTCGGGCTGGGCATGGCTTTGCCTTGGCCGTTTGCGGCCGGCGGGTTGTCATTCTTGCCAAAACCTGGTGCGTGGATGACGCGGGTCAAGTATGGCTTCGGCGTAATCATCTTCGCCTTCGCTGGCTGGTATGGGTGGCTGGGCTGGAATCTGACCCACACTGGCACCGGCGCGATGGTGTTCGCGCGCGAGGCAAATCGAAATGTGGAAGAACTGCGCACTGCGCTCGCGGCCTCGCGTGAAACGGGCAAACCCGTGCTCGTGGATTTCTGGGCGAGCTGGTGCAAAAACTGTTCGGCTATGGAGCACACGACTTTGCGCGACAAGTCCGTCCGCGATCGGCTCGATGGCTTTCACGTGGTCCGCTTCCAGGCAGAACGCCTGGAGGATGCGGCCGTCAAGCCCGTGCTCGATGAGTTCGGCGTCATGGGGCTGCCCACGTTCGTCGTGCTGCGGCCGGAGAAGCCGGTGACGGCCACGGCCAGCGCTGATTTCAACCCGAAGTAATCTAAAAGTTGTTGTCGTATGTATTCCCGTTTCATGTTTGCTCTCAAGGTTCCGGCGCTGGCGTTGTCGGCGGCGCTGCAATTTCTGCCCATTGTCCGCGCGGCGTTGCCGGCAACGCAAACCGCCGCCAGTTTCATCGCCATCATTTTCCGTTGGAGCGCTGGTGCGGCTGCTGCGCTGGGCAGCGTTCAAGCCGTGTCGGGCGCTTCAACCGTAATCACCACCCCGTTGAACCAGACGGTCACCAACGGTGTGACGTTGGGCACCACTCAGATTCGTCTCATCACCGCGCCCGACCAGGCGCATTACTGGCTGGCCAGTGGACTGCCTCCCGGTCTCAGCCTCTTTGGCACAAGCGGTTCCACGACTTGGAGAATACAGGGCATGCCAACCGCCACCGGCACTTACAACGTCGGCCTGACCGCCAAGGATCAACCCACCAGTGCAGCAAGTCGAACGGTGACTGCGACCATGGTGATTAACGTGTTGCCCGGAGGTGGCGGCGGCGGTAACGCGCCACCAACGGCCAGCGCCCAAAGCGTTACAACGGCCGAAGACTCCGCCAAGGCGATCACCTTGTCCGGCACAGATCCGGATGGGAATCCGTTGACCTATGCTGTCGTGACGCAGCCCGCACATGGCGCGCTGTCGGGTACGGCACCGAATGTGACCTACGCACCAACGGCGAATTACAACGGCGCGGACGGCTTTACCTTCCGCGTCAATGACGGCGCCACAAATTCCGCGCCCGCAACCGTGACGATCACGGTCACGTCTGTGAACGATGCGCCAGTTGCCAACGCGCAGAGCGTCACGACGGCAGAAGACACGGCGAAAGCAATCACGCTCACCGGGAGCGACGTGGAAGGCGGCGCGCTGACTTATTCCATCGTAACCCAGCCGGCGCACGGAGCGCTTTCGGGAATGCCACCGAACCTGACTTTCACACCGACGACCAACTACAACGGCCCGGACAGTTTCACGTTCCGCGTGAATGACGGCTCGTTGAATTCATCACCGGCCACAATTGCCATCACCATCAGCGCTGTGAACGACGCGCCCATCGCCAACGCGCAAAGTGTCAGCACGCCGGAGAACACGCCGCGGGCGGTCACTCTTTCCGGGTCCGACCTGGAAGGCAGCGCACTGGCATATTCCATCGTGGCCAACCCCGCGCATGGTTCACTCACCGGGACTGCGCCGAATTTGACTTACACACCCGCCGCAGGCTATGCGGGGAGCGACAGTTTTGCGTTCAAGGTAAACGACGGCAATCTCGACAGCACCGTTGCCACAGTTTCCATCAGCGTCAGTTCCGTGAACAGCGCTCCCGTGGCCAATGCTCAGAGCGTGAGCGCTTCGGAGGACACCGCGATGCCGATCACGCTCACCGGCACCGACGCAAACGGCGACACGTTGACCCACATCGTCCTGACGCAGCCGGCCAAAGGTTCGCTCAGCGGCACCGCGCCGAACCTGACTTATACGCCGAACGCCAACACCAACGGCGCGGACAGTTTCACCTTCAAGGTCAACGACGGCGTCCTGGATTCAGCGCCGGCCACCGTCAGTATTTCCATCACCGCTGTAAACGACGCGCCAACCGCCAGCGCGCAAAGCGTCACAACGGCTGAGGACAACGCGAAGACAATCATTCTCTCAGGCAGTGATGTGGAAGCGAGTCCGTTGACCTACTCCGTCGTGACTCAACCCACGCATGGCGCGCTTGCGGGGTCACCGCCGAACGTGACTTACACTCCAGCGACGAATTACAGCGGGGCCGACAGTTTTACTTTCAAGGTGAACGACGGGACCGCGGATTCAGCGCCGGCCACCGTCAGTATTTCCATCACCGCTGTAAACGACGCGCCA
>CAZCZP010000057.1:3795-5964 GCA_964502895.1 uncultured Bifidobacteriaceae bacterium | reverse complement strand
AATTTCGCGGACAAAGCTGTCCGCGCTCCTGACCGTTGCTTTATTGTGCTCGACGATTTCCGGTCTTCCGGGCGAGGAGGAACAATCCGAACCACCCGCCCGCAAGAATCGTTTGAGTTTTTCTCCCCGCATTGGCTTCAATGCCTCCGCGAAATTCGACGGTGTCGGTGGCGGCGGCTCTGGCCGTGCCACGCCCAACGGCGACGCCTACAATTACGACAACGGCTACGTGCTCACGGACATCAGCGGCAATCAAGGCAGCCAGACCTGGTATTGGGGCTACGACGACAGTGCTGCGCAGGTTTCCGGAAACAACATTCTCCTGAGCCGAAGCACGGTGACCGCAGGAGCTGCGACGCTTTCCGACGACGCTGACCCCATGTTGGGCGGTGAACTGGCTTACGGAGTTGAACTGGGGACCAAAGGCAAGTTGCGCTACGGTTTTGAAACGGCCGCCGGCTTTCAACAAATCAACGTCCAAAGCTCGGGCAATTTTCTGGTCACGCTCGCCACTCAAACGGATTCCTACGCGTTCATGGCCGGCGCAACACCGCCCACCGCCACGCCTTCCATGCCTTATCAAGGCACTTACCAAGGACCGGGATTCCTGATCGGCGATACACCTTCAAGCACCTCATCCGCCGTCACGACAGGTGTGCCACTTTCCAGTGAGAACGAACTGACTTCGGATCTGTGGACCTTCCGGGTTGGGCCTTACCTCGAATTTCCGTTGAGCGACCACGTGGCGCTTGGTTTGTGCGGCGGCATCGAAGGCGGATTGCTCAACGCGACCATTTCGTGGGACGAATCCGGCGGCAGTTACCGATCGGTTGGCGAGGTGGACGACACGACCGTGCTGGTCGGCTTTTACGTTGGGGGCATGGTTTCGTGGCAATTCGCCGACCGCTGGACGTTGTCAGGCGGCGTCCAATATCACAATCTGGGAACCTACGAGCATTCCTATCGAGGCCGGTCGGTCGAACTGAATCTGAACAACGCCATCTATGTAACCGCGGGCGTATCGTGGCGATTCTGAATCCACCGTAACTCAAGAACTCATGGAGAAAGTTGTCGTCATCGGAACCGGTTGCGCCGGGTTAACCGCGGCGCTTTACACGGCGCGGGCCAATCTGTCGCCGCTCGTGCTCACGGGAATTCAACCCGGCGGATTGCTGACGACCACGAGCATCGTGGAAAACTTCCCGGGCTTTCCAGAGGGCGTTGATGGTTACGAGTTGATGCTTCGTCTCCAAAAACAAGCCGAACGTTTTGGGGCGCGGATTCAATTTGGAACCGTCGAGGCCGTTGAGCTCACAAAGAAGCCTTACACACTCACTGTGGATGGTGAGGCGGTCCAGACGCAGACGATCATCATCGCCAGTGGCGCCGGGCATCGTCGTCTCGCGCTGGAGAGCGAAGCGAAGCTCGAAAAGAAGGGTGTGACCTACTGCGCCACGTGCGACGGCGCCCTGCCGATATTCCGCAATCAACCACTGGTGGTCGTGGGCGGCGGGGATTCCGCGTGTGAGGAAGCAACTTATCTCACGCGTTTCGCCTCGACCGTTTATCTGGTTCATCGAAGAGACACGCTGCGCGCCTCGAAAATCATGGCCGATCGGGTGCTGTCCCATCCAAAGATCAAACCGATCTGGAATTCCGTGGTTGTCGAAGTGCTGGACGTGGCGCAGGACAAGGTCACAAGCGTGCGGTTGAAAAACCTGAGCACGAACGAAGTTGGCCTGCTCGATTGCGCCGGTGTGTTTGTTGCCATCGGCCATGTTCCCAACACGGAGGTGTTCAACGGAACGATCGCCAGGGACGAGAACGGCTACATTCTGCGCAACGGCAGCAGCGCGACAAACGTGGAAGGTGTTTTCGTTGCGGGCGATTGTTCGGACCGCGTCTATCGCCAGGCGGTTACCGCATCGGGCATGGGATGCATGGCGGCCATTGACGCGGAACGTTATCTGGCGGGATTGCGTTGAGGCTTGCTACCTCGCCCCGTTCCGAACTGGCTACTTCTTGCTGTGGGTCGGCCAATCTCGCGTCCGATTTGTAAGAGTATTTTAACGCTTCCAACCACGACCTTTTCATCTTCCCGTGAGATGCTCGTGTTGTGATGAAGCAAGGGCTGAAAAGTCTGGCTGACTTTTTTCCACGGCGACAGGC
>CAZCZP010000057.1:0-3695 GCA_964502895.1 uncultured Bifidobacteriaceae bacterium | reverse complement strand
GATTCAATCCGCTGGGCCTCTATCGTGGGGTTGTCGCCGACGGCAAACCCGTTCTTTGCGCCGCTTGCCACGCTTCCGAGGCGCTGGGAACGGGCAGCTACAGCAACATCCCGCCCTTGACCGCGTCGGTTCACGCAAAGCACGCGACCGTGACCGATCCTGATTTGCTCATCACGCTCGACAACGCCGCGCACCGCGCCGCGTGTTACCGTTGCCACCCCGGTTCGACGACGAAATGTTTGCGCGGGGCGATGGGCGCGGCGGTGGCGTCGGATGGCAGCATGGCGATGCAATGTCAGAGTTGCCACGGCAACATGAGCCAGGTGGGAAAAACGAATCGCACCGGCTGGCTCGATGAACCGGATTGCCAGAGCTGCCACGTCGGCAACGCGACGGCCAACGGCGGCAAGCGTTACGCGTCCGTGTTCACGGACACCAACTGGACGGTGCGCCTGCCGGTGGATTCAACTTTTGCAACCGGCGCGAATACTCCCGCTGCGCCCTATTCGCTGTATCGTTTTTCCAAGGGTCACGGAAATTTGCAGTGCTCCGCCTGCCACGGCTCGACGCACGCGGAATTTCCCAGCAGCCACGCCAACGACAACGTGCGCAACCTCCGAGTCCAGGGTCATGTCGGAATGGTTTCCCAATGCGCCGCGTGCCACAGCGACAATCGCGACGATGGCGGGCCGCACGGAATGCACGCGGCCGATGACAATTGGGCGGAGAACGGACACACGGGTTCAAATTCCGCCTGCGAAAATTGCCACGGCATGAATGGCACTTCCACTTATGGCCGGGGAACGGAACTGTCCGAATTGAAATCGGATCGCGTCATTACCACGGGCAGGTATGGAAGCAAGGGCGGTTGGCGCGGCTACCGCATCGGCTGTTTCACCTGTCACAATGGCACCAGCGAAGGCAGCGCCACGCCGTGGAGCGCGTCCATAATTGCGAACGTAACCACCAACACCGTCAGCGGCGCACCGGTCTTCGTCAAACTGTCAGTCGCCGACGGAAACAACCCGAACCAACTCACGAACCGGGCTTTTCTCGTTCGCGCTATTTCCCAGCCTGCGAACGGCACTGTGGGAATCACCAATTGGAATACGACCAATTGGGCCGCGATTTATTTTCCGGATCCCGGTTTCGTCGGCACCAACACGTTCACATTTGCCGCGTGGAACACTTACGTGGACTCGGCGCTTTACACCGGCACCATTGCGGTGGAGCAAGGACCGTTTTCCATCAATGCCAAAGCGCTCGTGCCGCCGAGTTATCCGGCGAACTGGGCCGCTCCGTTCACCGTGGTGGCCACGCCCAGCAACATCGTCGGCGCCGTGACCTTTGATTGGACCTTCGGTGATGGCAGCGCTCGTAGCACGAACCAATATCCAACTCACAGTTACGCAAACCCTGGCAGCTACAATTGGAGCGTCGTGTCGAAAGTGCAAAGAGGTCAAAGCATTGCCATGACGACGAACAGTGGCAGCATCATGATTCAAGCACCAGTGGCCTTGTCATCCGTTGTGTCCGGCAGGGTAATTACGCTTACCTGGCCGAAGACAACGGCGGATGCGCTGTTAGAACACACGCCCACTTTGGAGAACGGAGGGAATTGGCGAGTATGCACAAACGCGGTCGCAGTGGGCCCGGGTGATTTTTCCGCAACTGTGCCGAACGCAGGCACAGGCTTTTACCGGCTTCGGAAATTGTAACCACAGTCTTGCGTTTATTTGCCGCAATTCTTGTTGAGCATTTGACAATTTGCGCGTGGCGCTGGGGCCGGTTCGCCATGCTATTTTGAGGACAAGGCCTGCGGAGTCTCAAGGCGCGGCGCGTGAGTGGCGATTCGCCGACTTGAACGGGAACAGCCAATCCGCTTCTGCTGCGGCCAACGTCCGCCGAGGCGGCAACAACGCAAACAAGTAGCAAGTTATGAATCAACGTTTGAGAACGCTTTGTATCGTGGCAATTGCTTGGGGAATCAACTTCAACGCCGCCGCGCAAACGGACGGTGGGGCGAAACTCGAAGCGACCATCCTGGATTACACCGGCACCAGCGGCGCCAGCCATTACACAGTCGTCTGGGTCACGACTCAGGCGGGTGCGTTCATCAAGAGCTTGAGGAAACAGGGGCCTAACAATTGGACCAGTTCGGAGTGGGGCAGCCATTGCGGCACCTGGAACACGGCCCGGGCAGGGAGCACGGTGCTTGATGGCTACTCCAGCGCCACGGCCACGACTTACACCGGCACCAACAGCCCGATCATCCTCACCTGGAATTGCCGTGATGCCAGCAATAACCTGATGCCCGACGGCAACTACAAGTTTTGGATTCAGTACGCGGAGAATTCCGGCCAGGGCCCGGTGACCACAGGCGGATTGCTTTGGACCAAGGGCGTGACCAGCGCTACCAACACCTACGCGAATCAAGGCGTCAATTTTTCCAACATGAAAGTGACCTGGACGGCCATCGCTCCGCCCGCGCCCCCGACGCCGCCAGATATTGCCGGACTTCAAGTGATCGGAAACAACCTGATCCTGAGCGGCACCGGCCCAACGAACCGGTCCTACGTCGTGGTGGTCGCGTCGGATGCCAACGCGCTGGCTGCTCAGTGGACAGCCATCGCGACAAATTCATTCGATGGGTCCGGCAATTTCCGATTCACCAACGCCATCAATCCGAGCTTGCCGGCGAGATTCTACCGCCTAAGAGTGCCGTAAGCTGGCCCCAGAGTCTTCCGTGAGCGCGCGATGAATCGTCCATCAGCCATTGGCTTGGTTGTCCTGACGTTCGCCGGCGATCTCTTCTGTGCCGAACTGCCGGTCACCCGATGGCAGGGTCGCACCATGGGCAGCCCGTACACCGTTCAGATCGTTGGCACGAATTTGTCGTCCACCGCAATTGACGCGCTCAAGTTGGAGGTGGAGGCGCGGCTCAAGGAAGTCAACCGCCAGATGTCGCACTACCAACCCGACAGTGAGTTGTCGCAATTCAACCGCGCGCCGGCCAACCAGCCCTTCAAGGTTTCGCCCGAGTTCGCTCGCGTGGTCCGGTTCTCGTTGGAAATGTTCCGCCGCTCGCAAGGGGCCTTTGATCCCACGCTCACGCCGGTCATCAACCTTTGGGGCTTCGGCGAGAAAACCGACCAACGCGCCGTGCCGCCGGAGGCTGAACTTAAAGCCGCGATGAAGAAGACCGGTTGCCAGCATCTCTCGGTCACGGCCAACGACGAATTGATCAAAGACATTCCTGACCTGACAATTAACCTGAGCGCGGTGGCCAAGGGTTTTGGGGTGGACGAAATGGTGCGGGTATTGCGTGGACACGGGCTGACCAACATCTACGCCTCCATCGCGGGCGAGGTCCGGGTTTGCGGCCACAATTCGCGAGGGACGAAATGGCAGTTGGGCATTTCCGCGCCCGTCGCTCATTGGAACGAGAATGATCCCATGGAGGCCGTGGTGTCGCTCTCCGATCAAGCGCTCTCCACTTCCGGAGACTACCAAAAGTTCTTCGTGGATTCGCAAGGCCGGCGATTGAGCCATATCATTGATCCCGCAACCGGCTGGCCAGTGCAGCACAACCTCGGTGGCGTTTCCGTCGTGGCGGCGGACAATATGACGGCTGACGCGCTGGCCACGACTTTGTTTGTGCTTGGGCCCGAGAAAGGACTCAAGTTTGTCGAATC
>CAZCZP010000056.1:0-18894 GCA_964502895.1 uncultured Bifidobacteriaceae bacterium | reverse complement strand
TACAACGACGGACTCATTCTGGCTGAAAGCCGCACTGCTTGATTGCGCCATTCTCCTGACCGGCGACGCGCATTTGCGCGGGTTGGATTTTCAGCGGGCTTCGTTGGAACTGAAAGCGTTCGACGTGGAAATGCCGGTTATCGCCACGCCGCGCGAAATCGTGGCCAAGTTCTTCTGAAAGGGTGCTTCCGGCGTCACGCCTGTTCCCACAAAGCGACAGGCTGGAAGCTCTGTCCCACTACCAGCTAAAAATGGCTCGCCTCGCGCTGAAGAAATTTCCCGTGGCCGAGCTTGCCGACGAATTTGCCGTCGCGCACCGCGACTTGGCCGCGCACGGTGACGACGTTCGGGCGGCCTTCGATCTTCCAGCCCTCAAACGCGCTGTAGTCCACGTTCATGTGCTGCGTCCTGGCGGAGATTTTGCCGCGATAGTCCGGGTCGAACACCACCAGGTCGGCGTCCGCGCCGGGTTGGATCGTGCCTTTGCGCGGGAAGAGATCGAACGTCTTCGCGACCTGCGTGCTGGCCACGTTCACGAACGTGTGGAGGTCAATCTTCCCCGTCTTTACGCCGTAGGTGTAGAGCAGGTTGATGCGTTCTTCGAGCGACGGAATCCCGTTTGGGATTTTCGTGAAGTCATCCTTGCCCATTGCTTTTTGGGTCTTGAAATCAAACGGGCAATGGTCGGTGGCGACGGTTTGCACGAGGCCGTCGCGCAGGCCGTGCCAGAGCACAGGTTGATTGCGCTTGTCGCGCAGCGGCGGCGACATGACGAATTTCGCGCCCTCGAACTTCGGCTTCTCCGCACAGGTCTTGTCGAGCAGCAGATACTGTATGAGCGTCTCGACGGCAACGCGCACGCCACGCTGGCGCGCGGCGATGGCCTGGTCGAGCGCCTCCTTGCAACTCAGGTGGACAATGTAAGTCGCCGCGCCTGTGAGTTCAGCGAAGGTCATCAAGTGATGCACTCCCTCGGCCTCGACGGCGGGCGGGCGGCTTTCGTGATGCTGGCCGGGATCGGTCTTGCCGGCGGCGAGCAATTCCTTCGAGCGCTCGGCCACGAGCGTCTCGTTCTCGCAATGCGCGGTGACGATGACGCCGAGTTTCTTGGCCAGCTTTAGCGTGCGATAAAGCTCCGTGTCGTCCACGCCAAACGCGCCTTTGTAAGCGAGGAAGACTTTGAACGAGCTGATGCCGCGCTTCACAATTTCGCGAAGTTGCTTCTCGGTCTGGTCGTCGAACTTCGACACGCCCATGTGAAATGAAAAATCGCACGCGGACTTGCCGACGGCGTTGCTCATCCACAACTCAAAACTCTCCAGCGCATCGTCCTTGCGCGACGGACAGCACATCTCGATGAGCGTGGTCGTGCCGCCGACGAGCGCGGCCTGGCTGCCGGTCACGTAATTGTCCTTCGAGAACGTCCCCATGAACGGCAGGTAGATGTGAACGTGTGGATCAATGAAACCGGGGAAGACGAACTTGCCCCGGGCGTCAATCACCTCCGCACCGCGTGGCGGTTTAATGTCGCGGTCAATGCGCGTGATGGTTTCGTTTTCGCAGAAGATGTCGGACGCGTAGCGTTCGCTCGCCGTGACGATTTCGCCGTTCTTGATGAGGAGAGCCATACACAGATTCGTTGTTGATGGTCGGTTTTATAGCAACGGTCCATTCGCGGCAGCGAGCTAAATTCGGTCATCAGATTCAGACAGCGAAACGCGGCTTGGCGCGTATTTCGGCCGCGAGAATTCCCGAACCAGAATTCCCTAAGCATGAATTGACACCCGTTGGCCAGCGTCTAGTTTGTAGGCAACCGATAAAGAGCCGGTTTTATGAAATCACTACCGATCATTCTGGGAGCGGGTTGTGTCGTTCTGAGTGTTGCGGTCGCTGGCGTGTTTGTAGTCGAGCGGCAGTCGCTCCGCGAGTTGCAGCAGGCAAATCAACGATTGCAGGCCGAACTTCGTGCCGCGCAGGCGAACGCCGAATCTGCGTCGGCCGAGAAAGTAGCAACGGCAAAACAACTGGCGCACATCCAAAGCGTCTCGGAGAATCTCGAGGCACAAATCGCTGAGATCGAATCCGCCAAAGCGAAGGAAGCCGAATCCGCGGCGGGCGTTCCTGTGGTCGCGCCGTACCAGGCGCAAGCTTACCTGGGGCAAAAGCCGCTCGGCTGGGTTTGGATCATTCCACAAAATCTGCGGAAGGATACGAACACCCAGCGTTACGTTTATGAACCGGTGGTCTGGTTGGACGAGGGATTGCGAAAGCAATTTGTTACTCATCACACCAATGTCGTGGAACGCGAAGTTGAAACCAGGACTTACGTCAACAGCACCTACTATCCTCAACCGACCTACTATTACTCATATCCGACTTACCCGATTCCCCGCCCACCAAGTGGCAGTAATTGCCCGCCACCTGTGGTAACGCCGCCCACGGTTCAACCGGTTCCCAAACCGTTCAACCCGGGCAGTGGAACGGTGACCGCGCAACAACTGGCCACGCCGGCGGGGGCAATCAAAACACGATACGTGCCGTAACAATCCGCCGGGATTGGTCCACGCCAAGTGAGATTGCTTCTGAAGTTTGCGATGCCAGGCATCGCCCTTGCCGAAGGACCAACTTGCGCCGGAACGGGAGCGGCACCTTGAGCGATTGAATTGACCCGGCCTTGATTGTCGGCAGATCGGTTCAGCCGGCTCGGGTGAATCTCGCGCCGATGGCTTGCAGGTTTGCGCCAACGACGCTGACGTTCGCGGCGGAAAATTTTCCGCGCTGCAAAGCGTCGCAAGCCAACACGCATTGCCAGGCCGCCGAGGCCGGAAACGCCTCCCCAAAAATCTCCCGCACCGCCACGCGCGAACCGGTCCAATCGCGCCACGCGGAGTTTTCGGCCGCATCACGCGCGGGCAGTCCTTGCGTGCTCCCGCAAAGGAGTTCGTTTCGTTTGCCGGGAGGCAGTTGTGAACGCATTTGCTCCGCCGCCGCGGCGCGATCTTGTTTCTGCGTGAAGAGGAAAGGATCCGTGATGGTTGCCAGTTCGGACGGATGATCTGCAAAACCGCCCGGACGCAGGTAGAGCGCGCCGGCGCCGTCACTGTGGATTGCGTCGCGCTGAAACAGCCGCATGGCGTCGGCAACGATCCAATCCATTTCTTCCGCGCCCACGACCACGCAGCCGTCCGCCTGACCGTTGAGCAGCCAATCGGCCGCCAGTGCCAGTCCTTGCAGGAAAGTGCTGTCATCTCCCACCAGAGTGTAACTCGCGCCAGTGGATTCGAGATAAGCGGCGAGGTGACTGGCGGGCGCGTTGAAAACCGTTTCCGGAAAGACAAGCGGACTGGCCGTGGCAGGGTCTTTCAACGCTTCCTCGTAAAACCGCCGCGAATACGCGACGCCGCCGGCCATCACGCACACGATGATTCCCAAGCGCAACAAACCCTTCTGAACGCGGACGGCGTCTTCGCCCAGGGCCTCCAACGCGGCCGCCACCGTGTATTGGGCAATTGCACCGGCCCGCCGCAGCCGTGGATGCCCGAAAAACGCGGGCCGCGGCGAAGGAGGCGGAGTATGGCGCGCGACAAGGTGTTCCTCCCAACCCGTCCTCGGAAGTGGTTGCGTTGGACAAGGCTCACCTTTCTCGACGGCTGCGCGGAACGCCGGCACTCCCCAGCCGGCGGGCGAAACGGCGCCCAGCCCGTGAACAAAAACCCGGCTCATGTCCACCTCCGCAAGACGAGCGTCGCGTTGGCGCCGCCGAAACCAAAGGAATTCGTGAGCGCGATTCCCACTCTTGCGACGGTGGGTTCACGCACAATCGAGAATCGGCACGCGGCGTCGGGCTTGATCAAATTTCCCTGTGGCGGCAGCCATTGTTCGCGCAGCGCCATGAGCGACACGACTGCTTCAACCGCGCCGGCCGCGCCGAGCAGATGACCGATGGACGCTTTTGTGGAACTGACCGGCAGCGTCGCCGCCCTTGTTCCGGCCCAACGATTGATCGCAGCGGTTTCGGTGCTGTCGTTCTGTGGCGTGGCCGTGCCGTGCGCGTTGACGTAATCCACTTGCTCCGGCGTGATGCCCGCCCGCGCACAGGCAGCGGTCATGGCGGCGAACGCGGCGTCGCCTTGCGGATGCGGCTGGGTCAGGTGATGCGTGTCTGTGGTGGCGGCGTAACCAATGATCTCGCCGAGAATCTCCGCACCACGTCGTTGTGCGTGATCGAGCGTCTCCAGCATCAGAATCGCGGCGCCTTCGCCCAGGGAAAGTCCATCGCGCTGTGCGTCGAACGGGCGACACGGCGTTGGCGAAAGCGCTTGCAGCGAATCGAATCCGGCGAACGTCAACTGACACAAGGCATCGTGCCCGCCGGTCATGGCCCGTTCCGCGCGACCGTGACGTAACAATTCCCAGGCATGACCGATGGCGTTGGCACCGGAAGCGCAGGCATTGGCAATGATGGTGATCGGCCCGTGAAATCCAAAAGCATCGCAAAGATCCAAGGCCTGGCGTTGGGCCTGATAGTGAACAACGCGCGTGGCCTGGCGATACTGCGAGCGAGGAGTGGCAAGGGCCTGGCGGAGAAATTTTTCGCCCAAAGACATGCCGCCGCTGGTTGTGCCGAGAACCACAGGAATGTCCCCACCTGATTTCCAACCCGCCTGCTCCCAGGCTTCGTGCGCCGCGAGCAAAAGAATTTTTGTGGCGCGGTCCATTCGCCGCACCGTTTTCTCCAGCAACTCCGTGCGCGGCAAACCGGCCGGCACGTCCACTTCCGCGGCAATTTTCGCGCGTTGACGCGAAACATCGAACAAGGTCACGGGGCGAAATCCCGTGCGGCCCGCGCGAAAGCCCTCGGCATTTATCCGCCAGCCCATGCCGAGCGCGGTGACCATGCCGGCGCCGGTGATGACCACGCGCGCGGGTGTCGGGGGCGTCTTGGTCGGTGGGAACAGCACGGATTCACCCGGGAACGGCCGCCAGCGAATCGGCGGCCGTGGCGCCGTTTTGGTAATAATCCGCCAGCCCGCGCGGCGAGGGCTGGAGGCCTTCGGCGGCGATCGCGTCCAGGACACGGTCCTCCGTCATGATGAACCGGTCGCGTTTGTAGATGACGTAGTCGGCGCGAAGTTCGTCGGGGGTCAAATTGATCGTCACGAGATTCGCTCCCGCGCGAAGCCCGTGGCGGTAACCATCCTTCTCGGCGAGGTTCAACGCGCTGATCGCGGGAATGACCCAGTCCGGCCGCATGAGTCTCAGCGCGGCGATGCAATTGAACGTCCAATTCGGGTTCGAGGGCGAAGAGTCAGCGAGCGGCGTCGCATCGCCGGGAATGAACGGACTGACGCTGCACCCGTGCAAGGGGAGCGAGTTGGCAAGCCGGAGATTGGCCAACAGATCTTGCGGTCCCTGACCCGGCAAGCCCGCGATAAAACCGGAACTGACTTTCCAGCCGCTGGCGGCCAGCAGCCGGATGTGGCGCAAACGTTCCTCCAGAGCGCCCGGTGCCTCGAATCGCGCGTACTGGCTGGCGTCGGCACATTCAAATTTCATGATGTAAATCGTCGCGCCGGCGGCTTGCAGTTCGCTATAAATCTCCGGCGTGAGCGTGCCGAGGCAAACGCTGATGCCCAGCGCGGTTTCGCGCCGGAGCGTTTCGATGAGCGGCAAGACCACCGCGCGCACCGCCACCGGATCTTCGCCCGCCTGGATGTTCACATCCGTCACGCTGGCGGGCCGATGTTGAATGAGCAGTTCCGCCAGTTGGTCGTGCCGCGCGCGATACCGGTGGAGCGTCCGATTGTCCCGTCGCATTCCGCAGTAAGCGCAATTCTCGCGGCAGAAATTTGATACCTCCACCACGGCGCGGACAAAGACCTGGTGGCCGAACCGCTCGCGGGTGACGGCCTGCGCGCGTTCGTGCAACAGGGCTTGCCTCGCGCCATTGGGGGTGAGGTCCGGCTCGCCGGGAAAAAAGCTTCGCTGTGACACAGGCCCATTAAAATCGGCCCGGCGCTTTGACGCAACGCATTTTCCCGCGCGCGCACGCGCGCATTGCGCGTTGTCACAGGAATGTGCCCGGCCTATGTTGCGGTGATGAAACTCTCAAACAGAACCTCCTGTGCAATCGCATGCCTGACTGCGGTGCTGGTGTTGACGGCGGGTTGCGCAAAGTCCGGCTCCGAAGCAACCGCGCTGGACCTGATAAAAGAAGCGGATCGTTTCGTGGGCGAACAGATCAAAGGCAAGGTTGTTCAAGCCCGCTCGGAGAAATCCGTGGGAAGTCTGACGCCCAACGTGTGGCACGTCGTTTATTACGACCCCGACGCCACGTTCAAAGCGACGGAGGTAAAATTCGGCTCGGGCCAGAAGTTGGAAGTCACGCGCCCCATGCGCGTCCTTGAACTGGTCACCGGCCCGGACAAACTTCTGGATCAATCAAAAGTCAAAGTGGATTCCGACAAGGCAATCAGGACCGCGACTGCCGAACCCATGCTCAAACAACTGAAGCTCACGGCGACGCAGCTTCGGCTGGAGGACAGTCCCGAGGGACCGGTGTGGAAGGTGCGCCTGTGGGCCGCCAAGCTGAAGGACCCGACCGAAATGGCGGACATCGGCGAAGTCATTCTCTCAGCCGAAACGGGCAAAGTGGTCCGGCCGGACCTACACATCAACAACGTGGATTAACGCCGGCAACGGCATTGGCGGCAATGGCGTTTTCACTTTGGCGCGCGGCAAAATTTCTTTAGCGTCGCGACATGGATTGGACGCGCCAGTGTGCCGCGGTGATTCCCTGTTTCAACGAAGCCGCCAACATCGGCGAAGTCGTGGCGGGCGTTCGCCGGCATTTGCCGTCGGTGATCGTCGTGGATGACGGGTCAACGGACGATACCGCAGCGCGCGCAGCCGGCGCCGGCGCCGAAGTCATCCGTCACACGGCAAATCGCGGCAAGGGCGCGGCGCTCCAGACCGGCTGGGGACACGCCCACAAGAGAGAATTCGGCTGGGCGCTGACGATGGACGGTGATGGCCAGCACTCACCGGAAGACATCCCCGCCTTTTTTGCCCGCGCCGAAAATTCTGGAGCCTCGCTCGTCATTGGAAATCGCATGAACCAGTCCGAAGGAATGCCGTGGCTGCGCCGTCAGGTGAACCGCTGGATGACGCGGCGGCTTTCCCATCGCGTCGGCGCGCCCTTGGCCGATTCGCAATGCGGCTTTCGCCTGGTGAATCTCGATGCATTGTCGCGGCTGCAGCTCGCGGCGAACCGGTTTGAAATTGAGTCCGAAATGCTCGTCGTGTTTCTGGCCACGCGGCACAAAGTCGAATTCGTTCCCATCCAGGTCATCTACAAATCCTGCCCGAGCAAGATTCATCCGCTAGTGGATACGTGGCGCTGGTTTCGCTGGTGGTTTGCCCGGCGGGGAAACAAGTAGGCGCGCACTTACTTGACGCTCTTCCGCGCCTGCAACACGACGCGTGTGCCGTAATAGAGGCGGATTCTCGCGCCGCATAATCCGGCATTGGCTGCGAGCGCACGCCATTCGCCCAAGCGGAAGGCGCGTTTTACGGAAAGCAGCGCGTCGTCGCGTAGCGTCCGGCTTACGCCCGTGAGCGGGAGCAACAACCACAGCGCGACGTAAAATCCCGCGTTCCGATGCAGATCGCAGATGCACACGGCGTCCCGCGTCACCCGCCACGCTTCGCGCAGATGCGTCACCGCCTGCGCGTCCGTCAAGTGATGCGTCATTTGCGAGGCGACCACCAGGTCGAAGCGCGCGTCCTTAAACGGCAGGGCCAGCGCCGAACCGATGACGCCGCGCGGTTCGCTGCCGAGCTGGAGCGCGAGTGGATTCGCGTCGAGGTTTGTGAATTGCCAGCGCCAGCCGAACTGATTTGCCCATTGGGAAAGTTCCTGGCCGAGCGACCCTGTGCCCGCGCCCAGATCGAGGATTTCAAGTTCCTGACAGCGTTCCGCGCCCAGCCAGCGGGGCAGGACTTCCTTGAAAGGCTGGGCGAAACGAAAGGTGCGGTTCAAACGATCCAGGTCGCGAAAGGCGGCGATCGTTTCCGCGTCCGACCGGCCCGGCAGGTCAAAATATTCTGCTTGCGCGGAGCGGCGGCGGAAAAACATGCTTCCCGAATAAGAAAATCATGTCCGCAACACAAGCTCCCGCCCCGGCTTCCCGTCTCACGCCCAAGGATTGGGTCAAAAAAATCCTGCTGATTGTCGTCGTGACGGTATTCTTGGGCTGGTTTTACGGCTGGGCGTCGCCGCGCGTTTTCCCACGGGACCGGGCACTTGGTTTTGGCTACGGCATGTTGCATGGCGGGCTGATGCCCATGGCGCTGCCCAGCCTGGTGATGGGCCAAAACGTGGACATCTTCGCGGCCAACAATTCCGGACGGCTCTACAAGCTGGGCTACATCGTCGGGATCAACATCTGCGGCTTGATCTTCTTCGGGTCAGCGTTCTGGCGACCCAAACAAGCGGCGTGTGACAAGTGACGATTATCGCGACGCGCAGCCAGCGTTCACAACAGCCAGTTCCGGAAGATTTCAATGACATCCAGCCGGCCTCCGATCCAATAGTGATTGCCGGGAAAGGAAAAAGTGTTTGCCGCACGATCAAAGGTCAACGGCGCAGGAGCACCGGGATAATTCGGATCATAGGCCTGGAAACGAAAACCTGCGGCAGTTTCCTCGGCGCTGAACAACAACACCCCATGATTGATCGTGAGCCGCGGAAAACAAACCAGATGCACGACGGGCGCTATACCCTGACCGATGGCTGTCATCAGGCTCTCCGCTGTGCGAATCTGATGGGCTCGTGAGATGGGAAAAATCATCCGCCAATGGCTGCGGAGGACGTAAGACTGCCACGCACCGCCGCACTCGGCTTTCAAAATGGCTTCACGGGCCTGGCTGAATTCGTGAAGACTGGCGTAACCCGGGAAAATAACCTCTTCGCCTGCCGCACACGGAGTGCGCGGGTTGCGCGACACAACTTCACGAATCTTTTTCCCGTAGATTCGGTCGTCATCGCAAGGCAACAGATTTTTGTCGAACCGGGAGTGATAAAGAAATTGCCGCGCCGCGCGCGCGAGCACGAAACAATGGTGCGTGTAATCCGGTTTGGGTACGCGCCGCGCGGTCGTGGTCTTTCCCGAGGCTGCGTCGAACCGGTATTCCCACACCAGTTCGTTGGCGAAGGCGAAGCTGTCGCGCTGAAACTCGAACCGCGGCGGCACCCGACACGCCGCCGTGCTGGATGTGATTCTTGCTGAAGCTTCGGTCGCGGTCGTCATCGTTTACGCTTGCGATGAAAGTTACGGGTGGATTAACAACCTGACAATGCTTTACGAACGCTGGTGTCAGATTGCGGGGGAGCGAGCCAATGAACTCGCGCTCCGCGATGCGGCTTCGGGTCGGTGCTGGACTTTTGCGGAGTTGAAGGCAGCCGAGGAACGCTGGAGCGAGACACCGTCGGTGGATTGCGGCGCCGTTTTTCCGCACGGCAGCGGGCCGGAGTTTGTGCTCGCTGTGCTGGCGGCGTGGCGTTCACAAAGAAACGTTTGTCCACTCGAACCGGATCAGGTGGCACCACAATTTCCAAGGCCGCCTGCGGGCTGCGTTCATCTCAAGATCACCTCGGCCACGACAAGCGCGGCGCGATTGGTGGCTTTCAAGGCCGATCAACTTGCGGCCGACGCACAAAACATCGTGGCGACGATGGGCCTGCGAGCGGATTGGCCCAACCTTGGCGTCATTTCCATGGCGCATTCCTACGGTTTCTCCAATCTCGTGCTGCCGCTGCTGCTGCACGGGATTCCCTTGATCCTGGTGCCGTCACCGCTGCCGGAAACGATTCGTCTGGGAGCCCGAACGGAACCAGCGCTTACACTCGCAGCCGTGCCTGCGCTGTGGCGCGCGTGGCACGAAGCCGCATCAATTCCGCCGAACGTGCGGCTGGCCGTTTCCGCCGGCGCGCCGCTGCCTTTGAGCCTGGAAGGCGCCGTGTTCGAGAGCTGCGGACTGAAGGTCCACAATTTTTATGGTTCGACCGAGTGCGGCGGCATTGCCTACGACAACACCGACACGCCGCGTGCTGACGAAGCTTGTGTTGGCGCGCCGCTGCGGAACGTGAGGTTATCACTCGACGAAAGCACTTGCCTGACCGTCGAGAGCCGCGCGGTGGGCGAAACGTATTGGCCCGAACCGGCAGAAACGCTGGGCGCGGGACGATTTCAAACCACCGATCTGGCGGAAATGAAGGACGGTCTTGTCTATTTGCGCGGGCGGGTGAGCGACCAGATCAACGTGGCGGGCCGCAAGGTTTCGCCGATGACCGTCGAACGCGCCTTGATGCAGCACCCGTCGGTGCGTGGCTGTGTCGTCTTCGGCGTGCCGCACAAGGAAGCCAGCCGGACCGAATTGGTGGTGGCCTGTGTTGTCGCGACGCCACCGGTAACCGGCGAGGAGCTGCGAAAATTTCTGGGGGAACGGATTCCCGCGTGGCAAATCCCGCGCGAATGGCGCTTCGTGGATACCCTTTTCGAGAATCGGCGTGGGAAAATCTCCCGGGCAGATTGGCGGCGGCGGTTTCTCGGAGATTCCCAAAAGCGCGCCGCGTGAGTTCACGCTGGGGTTGGCGATCCGCTCAACGTCAGTTCCACCGTCAAAACGACTTGGTCCGCAACCGTCGCCTGCGCCTGGGCCTGAACCAAATTTCCCAAGCGTCCCGTCACGCGCGCTTCGATTCGCACAATCTCACCCGGCCGCGCCGTCCCCAGGATTTTTACGTTGCGCAACGCCGTCAATTTCAAATCCGGCAACGGTGAAATTGCCGGATCGCTTTGCGCCACTATGCCGGCAAGTTGAGCCGCGGCTTCGATGAGCAGAACGCCGGGAAAAATCGGTTCACGGGGAAAATGTCCCCGCAGGAACGGCTCGTCACCGCGCACGCGATACTCGCCTGTTCCTTCCTTGCCCGGCGTCAGACTGAGCAGCTTGTCCACGAACCGGAACTCCGGTCCATGCGGGAGGAATCGCAAGGCTCTTTGAAGTTGCTCGTGGCTGATGGTCATTTGCCGAGCGGCTCAGTCACTTTGAAATCCGGTCCAGGCTGCCAGTCGAACAGCTTCTTCTCAAACTCCGCGTTCAACACGGCGTTCGTGAAATCATTTCTCATGCGCGAGCCGTCGGCGAAAACCAGCTCCGTGCTCGTGAGCGAAAAGTTGTTGGTCGCCAGCCCCACGTGGATTTCCTTCATCAGCTTTCTGGCAAAAGCGCTTGACGGCTGAAGACCCAGTTGCCACGAGCCGTTCGTTTCGCCGAGCGAAAGCAGATGAAAGCGCGAGTCCAATTCCGCGCGGCTCCGCGGGAAGCCGGCTTCGAGCAAAGCCAGCGCTTCGCGCCATTCGCCGGGCGACTTGGCGTCCATTGCGTACTTTTCCGCGCGCTTGAGCATCGGGTAAATGACGTACATCCGGTCGTTGGCGCGCAGCGCGATGGTCTGGGCGGGCTTTCCCAGTTCCCACCGAAAGCGATTCGGCGCCGCAAACCAGACATGGCCCGAGGCGGCGAGCGGGTGCTTGAGGGTCTTGAAGGTTCGCGTCTGAACGAAATCTGCGTGCCAGGTCTGCAAATTGGTCTGGGCGGCGAGCCAGGAATTCAGGACGGCATTGGTGTCGGCGGCCAAGGTGGATCCGCAGTTTCGCAGCAGCAGGAGAAGGAAAAATCTTAATCCTAATCTCGCGGGCAGTGGAAGAGTGCGACTACGAGTAGGATTAAGAGCAAGACCGGCAATCATGGCCAGATGGGGACGAAATGATACCATTGCTCGACATACTGGCGGATAGCGGGCTCAAAGGCACGCAGGATTTGTTGCGTAAGCTGAATCCGCGAGGTGCGGTCACCGATTGCGGCGCGGTCATATCGAATCTCTGGCAACAAGTGCGCTTGGTAGCCGTTGCCTTCGCGGACCACGTAGGTTGGAATAATGGCGCACCCCGAGGCGCGCGCCAGTTCCGCCGCGGCAATGGAGGCGCGGAACGGTCGCCCGAACAATTCGACGGTGACCGCGGTGGAGGCCGGCGGGCGGTCCACCAACAACGCGACGGTCGCGCCGTCCTGAAGGCGCTTGATGATTTCGACGAAGGCAAACGCGTCTTCGCCGACGACGAAGGTTTCGATGCCGCGGCGGGCGCGCGAATTCTGTCGCAGTTGGGTCAGGCGTTGCTCCGGCTCGGCCTGAGTCAACACCAGGAGCTTGTGCCCGTGCTTGGCAAGATAGGCGCCGCCGAATTCCCAGTTGCCCAGGTGCGGTGTGACGAGCAGCACGCCTCTGCCGCGCGCCTGGGCGGCGGAGAAAATTTCCCATCCGCTCCATTCCGCCGGCCACTCATCCACGGCCACCCCGCTCTCGAAACGCCACAGGTCCGTGACTTTGAGCGCAAATTGCTCAAACAGTTTTCTGGCCGCGCGCGCCGCTGCCGGGCGTTCGCCGTTCAGCGCCGGCAGAAGATTCTGGATCACAATTTCGCGCCGGCCCGATTGCGTTTGATGGTAGAGCATCGCGAGCATCCGGCTGGCACGGCGGCAGAGTTTTTCCGGAAGCAGGCGGCCCATCAGCAGTCCGAGCAACCAGACTTCGGTGCGATAAAGCGAGGACGGCTTGTCAGCGATGCAACTTCCTGCCATCAGGCATTGCCACCATCCCGGCAGCAGGCACATCGCCGCGAACAAAACGCACGCGACTCCCGCCGCGCAGACTTTGCCGAGACTGGCCAGACCGGCGTTGCCGGCCCACGCGAGCGAACCGAAGCCGACGATGGTGGTGGCGGCGCACAGCAGCAGCGCGCGACCCGTGGTTCGCCGCACGGCGGCGGCGTCACCCGAATGCCGGCGCAGCGCCAGTTGCGTGTGAATGGCGTAATCCACCCCGGCACCCAGCAACAACGGCACGGCCATGAGGTTCAACAGATTCCAGGACCAACCGCACATTCCCATGACCGCGAACAAACCGGCGAAACCGGCAACGATCACGGCGAAGCTCAACAGCATTTCGCGCACGGTTCGAAACGCCAGCCACAGACATAGCGCGATAAACACAACCATCGCGGCTACCACCCACGGCAAGCGCCGCTCGGTATGTTGCAGCATGGCTTCGCCGAGAGCGGGCCAACCCGTCAACAACGCGCCGTTGCCGGACAATTCGGCGCCGAGGACCGCGCTCGCGCCGGTGAAGGCATCCGCGGCGTTCGTCGCCGTGCGCGCGATGCCGAGTGCGAGCCAGCCGGTGTCGGTGCGGGCCGAAATTTTTTCCATGATCCAGCGGTTCGCCTCGTTGGTGGGCCAGAGTGTCGGCGAGACGTTGGCGGCCCGCTCCCAGGTTCGCAGAATCCCGTCCGTCAATGCGAATGCGTCGTCGGTGAATTCAGCGCCGCGCAACGCGCTGAGAAACGCAGTGCGATTCGCCGTGAGTTGAACGGCCGCCGGGCGATTCGCTTGTTGCCGTTCGGGCCGCGCCCACAGCGCGGTTGGCAGCGTTGCGCCGGCCAGCCACGGTTGCAGGTCGGTGGAACGCAGCCGTTGTTCCAACGCGTCCAGGCGGTTTGCGACCTCGGTTTCATCTCGTCCGGTCACCAATAGCCACAGAGGTTCATTGGATTGTGCGAGGTGCGTCTTGATTTTCGCCATGGCCTGATACGCCGGGCTGCCAATGGGGCTTAAGGCTTCCGCGGTATGATCAATCGCGGGGAACCGTTGCAACAAAATCACAGCGACGAGAATCGCCAACCCGGCCGTAAGCGAGAATGTGACGGCGCGACCTTGCGGTTTATTGACGGGAGATTTTGAAGGCTGCGTTGCCGGGCAGGTGGTTGCGGCGGGCGGATTCTGTTGGTCTGCGATCGCCGCGGAGCGGCGGCGCAGGGCGACAGGCAGAAACCAGCCCAACATCACCAGTGCCCCGAGCACAATCCCCAATGCCACGAGTGTGCCGAGTTGGGCGAGGCCCGGAAGCGCGGCAAAATTCAGCAACGCAAAGGCGGACGCCGTGGTCAAGGCCGACCACAGAATGCCTGGCGCTAATTCGCGGCGAATTTCCGCCACCGGCACACCCGGTTTGTGCCGCGCGTCCTGATACAGCACCAGCGCATAGTCCACGGTGAGTCCGAGCAGGATCGCGGCGAAGCCGAGGCTGACGACGTTGAGCGTGCTGAAAACCAATCCTCCGAGCGTGAGAGTTCCGGCAACGATGGCGACCAGCAAAACCATGAGCCACAACAGCGGCAACCACCGGCGGTATGCCAGCCAAAACAACCCCGCAATCACAACCAATGTTCCCACGGCAGACCCGGTCAAATCCCGCTCCATGCCGCTGGACGTCTCCGCGATGAACGCCGGCGCGCCGGTAAATCCGAACTCCACGTCCGGTGGAAAGTTTGCCGCGCCACGAAATTCTCTCACCGCGGTTTGAACCTGCTCCAGCCAGCGGGCGCACGCGCGATAGGAGGAAAACGGCGTCGCGGGCTGGACAAACAACAGGCGGAACGTTCCATCAGGCGAGGCGAAAAATTCTTCGCCCTGGCCGAACTCGCCCGTCGGGTTGGCGGACGCCGAAGGTACGCGCGTCAAACCGAAGGGATCGTAGCCGAGGCGCGCGATTTCATCCGGGGACAAAGTTGTGGCGAGCGACTGGCGCGTGTCCGCAAGTAGATTCGTC
The DNA here is from genome assembly GCA_964502895.1 of uncultured Bifidobacteriaceae bacterium. Lineage (GTDB taxonomy): Bacteria > Verrucomicrobiota > Verrucomicrobiia > Limisphaerales > JADLHS01 > WYBW01. Next base: position 4,163 of record CAZCZP010000056.1, on the reverse strand, counting down.
AGGTTTTCAGGGGCGAGCCGCGCCGCGAGTTCGGCGAATACTTCGGGCGGTTGATTCAGCCACATCAACGCGAGCAGTTCCGCCATTTGTTCGGGATGTTCCCGGCCGGGCGAACACCAGAGCGCCCGCGCCACGAGATTGGTCTGCGCGCGCAAAGCATCGGCCAGTTCGCGCGCAGCGCGCTCGGCCGTTTCTGAGTCTCGGGCGCTGATCGTGACGATCAATTCGTCGGCGCCGGCAAAATGGCGCTGGTAAAGTTTCAACCCTTCGACGACAGGCAACTCGGAAGGCAACAGGTTGAGGACTTCGACATCGAATTTCAGACGGACGATTCCAAGCGTGGCGAGGATCAGCAACAACACCCACACCCAGCGCAGCCACTTGGATTTCACGCGGCTCCTCCCGCCCGAACCGAGGATTCAGGCGCGCGCTGGTGTGGAAGCCAGAATGTGCGCGGGCAATTTGGCCCACGCGCTGGGCGGCGTTTCATGGAAAAAAACTTCCCTCCAATGATTCGCCCGTGCGCCGGTTGTCAAGCCGCCAGTGTGTCGTGTCGGCGCGCTCAAACCGCCAGGCGCGATGCAACTTTTCGCCATTGAGGGCCGGCCCAAGTTGGAACCAGGCAAAACGTGACGGCGGTTCTCCCTCTCCCGTCCAGGAATGTTCGCCGGAACCGAATTCGATTTGCCATTGGCCCTGCATCACTTGCGCCGTCGCCAACGTGAAAGGCGTCTTGGAAAACTGCACGAAGCAGTCGCCGGTTGAATTGGTTGCGAACAGAAGTTCCCCCGCAAGTTCAGGTTTGTTCTTCATGGGTTTCCACACGGCCTGGCCGTGTTGAACGCGCCAGCCTGGCGCCGACAAATCGGCGGCTGGCAACAGGGGCAGTGACCGGCACGACGCACAAAGCCAGGCCGAAACCAGCAACGCGGGGGCGTGACAAAGCCGGCGCAAAGTCCGGCGCGTGCGGCCGACGGCTGGCCGTTGGATACATCCAGCCTTCAAACTTTTGCGAGGCACTGGGCGGCCTCGGTTTTTGGCGTCCTGAGCGGGGCGAAGCAAATGCGCGGCACGAGCGGCCAGCGGCTTTGGAGTTTTACCAGCAGGAAAAAATACTGCACGCGCCACCGCAATTCCCAGCCGGCTTCGGGGTCGCCTGCCAGCACGGCGATGACCGCGGACGGCAGGTCGAAATGATTGCGCGGCTGGAGAAAAAGTTCCATGAACGGCGTCGTGTAATAATTCTCCACCACGCGCCAGTAAAACGTCAGGCCACGCCGCACGCGCTTCTCGTATCGTGTGAAACGGCGTCCGTCCGTCCGTCCGCTCTTCAACGCCTCTGCCACGGTTTCGGCCGCGAGTTTGCCCGACCACATCGCCAGGAAAACTCCCGCCGAAAAAATCGGGTCCATGAACCCGGCAGCGTCGCCCACGCGCAGCAGCCGATGGCCAACGAGGCGGCGGTTGTAATAACTGAAGTCCGAAGTGGTCTGGATCGTGTTGACGAGTCGCGCGTTGACCATGCGCTTCTTGACCGCCGCGCTCGCTTTGACCCAGCGATGAAAGATTTCCTCGGGCGAACCCTTGGAATTCGCGAACTCGTCCTTGTCAATCACCAGGCCCACGCTGGTTTTCTCCGCCGAGAGTGGGATGATCCAGAACCATTTGTTTTCGAGCCGGACAATGATCGTCTCCGTGCGCTGTTCGACGGGCGGCAAATCAACGTCCGCAAAGTGGCCAAACACGGCGAGCTTCTTGTGGCGCGGGTGAATGACGCGTTGCCCTTCCTGATTGCCCGTCAGATTTCCGCGGCCACTGGCATCAATGAGAAACGACGCGCGAAGATTGTGGATTTGATTCTCCGGCGAACGGGCTTCCACGCTCACGCCATCCGCGTCCGACGAAAATTTCTGGACCGTCCAGCCCTCGCGCACGTCCGCGCCGGATTCGCGGGCGTGCTTGAGCAGAACGTGATCAAACCGCGAGCGTTCGACGTGGATGGCTTCGGGTTCGCGATTGAACCGGCCTTCGGCAAAGACGAACGGCGTGCTGATGGAATCATTGCCCAGTTCAAAGCGCGCCGTGGTTTTTCGCAGAAAGCCGGCGGCCTGTAATTTGGGCAGCAGACCAAGTTCGCGGAAAAGTGTGTGATTGCCCGGCAACAGCGATTCGCCAATGTGGAATCGCGGAAACACTTCCTTCTCCAGCACGAGCACGCGCTTGCCGGCTTGCGCCAGATACGTGGCCGCACTGCTGCCGCCCGGGCCGCCGCCGATTACCAACGCGTCATAGGTCGTGGAAGTCACGCGGCTACGATAAAGCGAGACCGCAAATTTGCGCAAGCATGGCCGCGATGGTTTTTGAGCCGGCTTTAATTTGACTCATACGGACCGGACTGCTAGAAGGCTGCGCGGCGAGTCGAGCCTGGAACATGGAAAAAAAATCACATCCCAAGTACAGCCGGATACTGGTGAAACTGAGCGGCGAAGCCCTCGGCGGTGAAGGCGGCATCGGCATCAACGCGGAGGCGGTGCAGGACATGGCCGAACAAATTCGCGAGGTGCGCGATCTGGGCGTGCAAGTCGTTGTCGTCCTGGGTGGGGGTAATATTTTTCGCGGACTGGCTGGGAGCGAGAAAGGCATCGAGCGCGCCACGGGCGATTACATGGGAATGTTGGCGACGGTCATCAATTCCTTGGCATTGCAGGACGCGCTTGAAAAACTCGGCGTGGCGACGAGGGTGCAAACCGCGATTACGATGGCGCAAGTTGCCGAGTCTTTCATTCGCCGCCGCGCCGTGCGGCACCTGGAGAAAGGCCGGGTGGTGATTTTTGGTGGCGGAACCGGCAACCCGTTTTTCTCGACGGATACGGCGGCGGCGCTGCGGGCCAATGAAATCGGGGCCGAAGTCATTCTCAAGGCCACCAAAGTGGACGGCATCTACGACTCGGACCCCAAGAAAAATCCGAAGGCAAAAAGATTTTCGCAGATCACTTATCTCGAAGCGTTGCAGAAGCAGCTCAAGGTCATGGATTCAACGGCGTTCTCGCTTTGCATGGACAACAAGATGCCGATCATCGTTTTCGATCTGTTCAAACCGCACAATCTCAAACGCGTGGTGACGGGCGAGAGGGTTGGCACGCTGGTCACCTCCTGAACGCGCGGTTCGATCAACATGGTTCGGGGGGACGGATTCCCGACCTTGCTCTCAACGCTGTTGATTTTACAGCCCAGTTGGCCAACCGTGAAGCATGACCTTTGCCTCGCGCCATGATGCGGGAAGCCGGCTTGGGTGTCTTTTGCGCGACGAGGGCGCGGAAACGGATTTGGTTCTTGGATTGCCGCGCGGAGGCGTCGTGGTTGCCGCCGAGGTTGCGCGAGTCCTCCAGAAACCCCTGGACGTGTTGGTCGTTCGCAAGATTGGCCACCCGTTTTATCGCGAGTTCGCCGTGGGCGCGCTGGCTGAACCCGACGTAATTGTCCTTGACGAAAATTCTCTCAACAGAAATCCCGTCAGCCGCGCGCAGTTGGACGAGGTCATCGCGGAAGAATCGAAACGGTTGCGGCAGTATCAGCAGGAGTTTCGCAGACAACTCCGGTTGAATCTCGATGGTAAGCGAATTGTGCTGGTGGATGATGGACTTGCCACGGGCGCTACGATGGAAGCGGCAGTCCAAAGCGCAATAAGGAGCGGCTCTCAAAGTGTCATTGTTGCAGTGCCGGTGGCTTCGACCCATGCCGTGCAGCGCCTCAGAAGTGTCGCAAGTGATGTAAGGACGCTGATTGCCGACGAAGCTTTTCAAGCCGTCGGCCAATATTACACCGAGTTCTCGCAGACGAGTGACGCAGAAGTGATCGCTTTGCTGCGCGCGTCAGCGTGGAAAAGGCCGGACGATTTTTTCGATGCCTGAATTACCTGAAGTCGAAGTGCTCATGCGGCATCTGCAACCCCTGATTCGCGGCAAAACGATACGAGGTGTGCGGGTGTTCAGATCCAAAGTGTTGGGCGCGACCTCGCCGCCAGAGTTGAAGCGCGCTTTGCTCGGTTCAAAATTCGTGGACCTGACCCGCCGGGGCAAATATCTGTGTTTCAAATTACACCCGCGACGAGGAACTGGACCCGTGAATCTGGTTGGCCATTTGGGCATGACCGGTCGGATGTA
>CAZCZP010000055.1:0-18979 GCA_964502895.1 uncultured Bifidobacteriaceae bacterium | reverse complement strand
ATCGAGGTTCTGGTTTTTCTCGCGTGCTTGAGTCGCCAACCTGTGGACAAACGTCGCCGCCAGGAACTCATTGACCGTTTGGAACTGCCGCAAAGCGATCTTCGTCGCAAGCTCCGCCAATACAGCACAGGGATGAAACGCAAACTCGGACTGATCCAGGCGTTTCAGTGCGACCCGCCGCTGCTCATTCTCGACGAGCCGACCGAGAGTCTCGATCCGCTCATGCAAGAGTCGTTTTACTCGCTGCTCAAGGATGCGAAGCGGAACGGCAAAACTGTTTTCATGTCGTCCCACGTGCTCTCCGAAGTCGAGCGCGTGTGCGACCGGATTGCCCTCTTGCGCAAAGGCGAGTTGGTTCTGCTCGCGAAAATGGACGAAATCCGCCAGCTCGCCGTGCGTCACGTGCGCGTTTCTTTCAAACATGACGTTCGCGTTCCCTTGAATCTTTCTTCAGACCATGAATTCGTTGAAGCCTCACCTCGCCTTTGGCAACTGACGGTCGCCGGGCCTCTCGGTTCTTTGCTCGCCGCGCTCGCCACGCTGCCCGTTCAGGACATCGAGGTTCAGGAGGCCCGGCTGGAAGACGTCGTTCTGAAATATTATCGCGGGGGAACGCCATGATTGGTCCGCTCATCCTTCTCCGGCTCTCGCTCAAACGCGCCCGGACTTTGCTCATCGCGACAGGTTTGTTGCTTGCGGCGTTCCAGGTGTTGCTGGTTCTCATCGCCCGCTCGATTCGCCCATCTGAATTTGAGCAACTCGCTTCGCTGTTGCCACCGTTCGTTCGGGAGATCCTCGGCCCTTCGATAGCCAGCGTCATGTCTTTCGGGGGCATTGTCTGTCTAGGCTACTTTGAACTCGCCATCATCATCGCGCTGCTGGCGCTGATAATCGCGCTGGCTACGGTGCCAGCCTCCGAAATCGAAACCGGTTTCGCGGATTTGATTCTGGCGCGTCCGCTGCGCCGCCATTGGATCATCACGCGAACCATCGCTTTGGTGCTGTTCGCCGTCGTGACAATGCTGGGAACCATGGTGGCCGGCACGTGGGCGGGCCTTTTCCTTTATGCTCCCGAAAATGCGGTATGGCCTTCGCCGGCAATGGTCGGCTGGCTAACGCTCAACCTCGGTTTGCTGGTGCTTTGTTGGGGCGGTGTGGCCATGGCGTTGGGCGCCGCTTGCCGCCGAAGCGTAGCGGGCGCGACGACCGGCCTGCTCGCCCTCGCCGCGTTCATCCTGGATTATGTCGGACGCTTGTGGTCGCCCGCGGACCAATTCGCGTGGCTGTCGCCATTCCGCTATTTCATCCCATTCGATCTGGTCATGGGGAATCCGTTGCCCGTGGAAAATATTCTGGTGCTCTCGGCGATTGGCTTGAGCGGCTTCACGCTGGCGTACTTTTTCTACACGCAAAGGGACATCTCGCACTGAAGAAAGCCGTTGAACGGTTAAAAACGTTGAACCGTTGAAGCGAAAGGTTGGCGACCGATTTAACAATGTTAACGCCTCGACGAATCAACGCCTAACAAACAACGCCAGCGACGCAGTGTAGCCGTGCAGAAAATTCTTTTCCCCGACCGGCCCGATCTCGCCGTTGCAAAAAAAACCAGCCAGGCCCAGCGGACCAAACTGTTGTTGGACGGTCCGGGCATCGTGATCCGGCGCGCCGAAAAGACCTTTTCCGCGCCCGTTGCAACTGCAGAGGCAGCCGCCATAAACCGTCGCGTCGGCAAGTTCATTTTTCGCGCGCGCCAACAACTCGTTCATGTCTTCGGTGGCCGCCTCGGCGTCGCGACGCTGGAATTGGACGGTCTGTCCGGCGCGCGGCAGCGCGCCCACCGCCAGAATTCCGGAGCGCGGATCGCCGCCCAACAGATTTCGCACGAGAAAGTCGCCCCGGTGAAAATCCTCCAGATATTCGTTCACGACCAGACCGATGAACAGATTTCCGCGCGTCTTGCGCTGCTCCGCGGGCGACAGTTTGTTCACGGTTTCCGCCAGCACCTCGTAGGCGGGCCGGTTGCCGATTTGATGAATCAGATTCTGTTCGACGCGCGTCAGCGTCCAAGTATCACCAATCGGCGTGCAACCTTGTGAAATGACTCCGATCAGTTTCACGCCGCCGCCAACAGAGATTGCCACCCCGCCTTCCTCGAACACGTCGCCATTCAAATACACTTGTGTCCTCTGCTCGCGCATGTCGCCGCTGGCCAATCCGCCGAGCACCGGCAATGGAGCGTAGCCTTCATTCCAGGATCGCATCCACGATTCGGCGTCAAGGTGGAACGGGTCGGCGAAAGTCAGCCAGCCATTGGTTCGTCCCGGCGCAATGCCGGTTTCCGTCGGCCAGTAATCCGGGCTGTCGGCGGCTTCGACCTGATCCTGGACGAAGTGAAACGCCCGCAACTGCGCGCCGGGTAGATCGTAAAGTGCCAGCACCAGGCCGGCATCCTCCTCGTACTCGTTCCCGCCGGCGATCAGGCTGCTGCTCGAACAACCGGCCAGCAGCGGGATTTGCGCATGCACTCTCAAAATCTCCAGCACTTGCTTTGCGTGCGGGAAGAACCTCGGCGTCATGAAGACCAGGCCAAGCGAAATCTGTGGAGCATGGAGTTGCCGGCGCAGGCTTTCGGCCCACTGCTGCAGCCCGGCTTCGTCAAATTCGCCCGGCCAGTGTGCCGCGATGGAAAATTCACTGCTCACGAACTGAACTTAGCTGCGGAAATTGCGATTGCAAACCTCATCCACTCACTCCAAAGAATTTCCCGCGCGATGACCCCTCAAGCGGGCGGAAAAGGCATTCGTCCATGACCATTGGTTCTCGTGGAGTTCCCCGCGATTTAGAATGCGCATGGGATTTTTGTCGAGCGCGAAAAAGCCGGCGCGCTGTTGGGCACGCCGGCTTGGCAAATCCGAGAAGTCGCCTACTTCAATTCGGCCTGATGGAACTCGTACCAGTCATCGAGGTTGTTCAGGTTGATTGCGTCGGGGCAGACCGAGCCGGCGTCTGAAATGCCGCTGGACTTCAGGATGCCGGTGCGCGTTGCGTCGTCGTGAATGTAGCCCTGAATGGCGACGTTCAGCTTGTGGATCGTCGCCTTGTCGAGGTGCTTGGCGTTTTTCTTCACCCAGTCCTCGAACTGGGGATAACTCGGCTTGGTATCGGTGATGAATTTTTTCACGGCATCGGCGTTCAATCCCAGAGCGGATATCACCATCATGTCGTAGCCCTTGCCGATGCCCGGATAGCCGTCCGCAAGTTTGCCGCGCGCTTCAAGTGAAACTTTGAGCCACAGCCGCGGCAGGTGCAAAACCCCGAGCGGACCCGCCACGCCGGAACTGATCAGTGGAACAATTTTAGCCATAGGTTGATTGAGTTAGTGGTTGCTGTAACGGTCGGGAGCTTAGAAAAAAATGCAACCCGGTCAACGGGATTCTCAGCGCGGCTGCTTTCGTCACGGGCCGGTTGCCGTCGTGTAGGCGGTAAAAAAACGCCGGTCCGGCGGCGCATTCACCGAGATCAGGCGAATCGGAGAACTGTCGTTGTTCGTGAGCACCGGTGTCCAGGTTTGCAGGGCGTTCAACAAGTTTGTCGAAGCCACGATCACGTAATCAACGTTCGTGCGGCCGCAGAGCGTGAATTGAAACTGCCCGTTCGTGTAGCCGGCGGCCTGGAGATACGGCGACAACGGCGGCGGACCCACTTCCAAAACCTGTGGGGCGATATTCGTGCCCGTGTTGGCGCCCGGCGGCGAATAGACGCGCCAGAGGCTGTCCCAATTGTCGCACAGATAAAGATTGCCGACGTTGTCCCACGCCACGTCCGTGTGATCGTGAAATGGCGCTGGCGAAATGGTTTTGACGCCCGCGCCGGTCGCCGCACTGAAAATGCGCACACCGCCGCCAACCCGGCCGAACCCGTCGCCCAACCCGGCGAAAGCCACGGCGACATAACTGCCCGTGGGGTCCACTGCGATACCGGAAGCGCCAGCCAGATTGTCATCGCCGCCGCCGAGTTGCCAATCAGCGTTAGTCAATGCGCCGACCGATCCATCGTAGAGCGGAAAACGCATGACACGTTGCGCGGGGTCGCCGCTCTCGCTTCGAAATTGAATTGTGTAAATCTGATTGCTCACGTCCACAGCCAGGTCGTACGGCGCCACGCTCAAATGAGAATTCGTGCCGGCTTCCACGATTGTGCTTCCCGTGTCATTTGTCGCAAGCGTGCCGTCGGCACTGACCGGCCAGCGCCGGATGCCCGCGCTGTTGGTGACGTTGGCATCGGCCATCCACACCTGCGTATTCGTCCCAGCGCCCGTGATGAACGGCCCGCTCAAGTTCGCCGCGCCGGGACGGTTATCTGCGCGAAGGACAGTTCTTCGGGAGGCGGGCGAAATGTTCTGGTCGAAGCGCAGAACCAGACCGCGGTCAACCCAGTCGTTGATATAAACAAAGTCATCCGCGGCGACTTCGATCTTCCACGGAAACGAATTCGTCTCGTTCAAGAACCAGCCACCGACACTGAATCCACCATCCGCCGGACGGCTGCCGTCGGCATTGAGCATCTGAATACCAAGACGATCCCCCGGTTCGGTATCCGGATTAAAACCAGTCTGTCCGTTGGCCACATAGACGCGGCCATAGTAGGGGCTGCTGGCATTCCGATTCACCGCGATGCTGCGCGGTTGGAAAACGTAATTGCCCGGGTTGATGTCTTCGCTGATCTGTGTCCAATCGCCGTAGCCGTTGGCCGCGGGAATGATTCGCACGTTATAGAAACCGAAGTTCACGATCTGTCCCTGCTCGTCTTTGACATCCCAAACCAACTGGTTGACTCCTCGCGCGGCCGGTGCGTTGGTGAAAGTGCGGACCGCCGTCGCTCCCGCAAGGATTTCCAGCGTCACCCCGGCGCTCGCGGCTTCGTTAAGCCGGTAGCTGATCAGCACCGCGTTGTCGCAGGGCACATAGACCGTGGCGGTGGTGTCGCTGCCGGGCGTGCTGCCCAGAATGCGGATGTCCGTGGCGTACACATTCGCATGGACGGAAGGAGGCCGGCTCAACAAGAGGAGCGCCGCCGCGCCGCCGGCCGCGAGCTGGGACTTCAAAAACGACCGCGCGAATTGCGCAGCCCGTCGAGCGGCGGTGTTGGCGTTGGTGTTCATAGACAAGAAAGCCCCTGCATGTGAATGGCAAATCTGGTTGTGAGTTCCGATGCTGAATTCGTCGCAATGAGTTCGATTCTTGGATGCAAGATAAAGGCGAGCGCAACGCGGTCAAGCGGCTTGTCGGGCGGATTGCAGTTTTCCCCGCCCTTATCGCATGGCTTGCCGTGCGAAACGCGCCGCATCGAGCAAAGGCTTCAGACCAAACGGCGCCGCGTTCGCTGAAACAAGGTTCGTTCGACCCGCGCAAATCCGCAGGCAGACAAAGCCCTGCTCGTGGCGCTCGTAAAGATCGCCGTGCGCGGCTTGCACGTCTGCTTGCCAATCATCCGGCCACAGGCTCAGGCCGCGATAGTAATGATGCCCGTTGCGCTCCACGTGCTCGATGCCGAGCAACGCCATCAACGCCAGGTCCTGCAACAACGCCACCGGACCAAGGTTGCACAAGTCTTCGCCAGTCAAGACAACGCGCTGACCGTCGCGGCGGCGCTTTTCCAGCAGGCAGGCATTGGCAATGCCCTTCGCGATACCCTTGCAATTCTTGTGGCTCACGCCGGAGTAACCCAGCGAGATCGCGCGCGGCAAATCGCCGAGTTCGCCGTCGGACTCGTCAATGATCAGCGGCGGACGATCCAGCCAGGCGCGCAGGGTTGTGCCTGCTTCATCGCTCAGGGCATGGTCGCGATGCACCGGCTGCTCCACGACAAGGATGCGCCGCCACAAGGCGCGCAGGTTTGAATCCGACGACGCCTTTTCCCAGAACTCGCGAAACGCAGTGAAGCTCTTGAAATTCTCGTTGCCGTCGAGCGTGACGAAAAAATCTCCGCCCGTCTCCTGCTCCAACAAGCGATTCAGTTCGCGCAACCGGGCAAAGTCGCGTTCCGCGTCCGCGAACAGCTTGACCTTGAAATAGCGCAGGCCGTACGCCCGAATGGAACTTTCCAAATCCTGGGGCAAACCGTCGTCCACACGTTCGTCTGCCGGGATGTCCGCAGGCAACAGGGCATCGCCGAGGCCGATTGTGTGTCGAACGAAACAGGAATCCAGCGGCGCAGCGGGCAGCAAGTCGCGTGGCTGTGCGCTGCCAAGCTCGGCGTAAACCTCGCCCAATCGCAGCCCAAGCCGATTTGTCGCGATCATGTGATGAAGTGGCTGGTTTACGATCCGGCACAAACCATCCAGCACGGCGCGTTCGACCAGGGCGACGCCCAGATTGGCCAGCAACGGCGCGAGTTGGCGGGCTTTGGCCCAGAGATATTGTTCGCGATACAACTCGCGCCAGAAATCGAAGAAGGAAACCGGCGTTTCCGCAATTTGTTCTGCCAACTTTGCCGCGTGCCCGATGACTTCGAGCATCTCCGGCAAATCCTGATCAAAAGTGGTCGCAGGATTTTTTGTGAACCATTTCGGCGGCAAGCCTTCGCTGGTGAGGCCAAAGGAGGATTCATTGCCCACCTTGACGCGGGTGCGGACGAACAGATGCGGCACCTCCGTCATGCTCGCGATGCCGTAGCGAAATGGAAACCTCGTCCGCGTGTGCTGCACGAAGAACTCGAAGGGTGAGAGTGTAAATTGATCGGGCATGACAGGCGTAGGCGAGGTTCTCCCTCACCCTGACCCTCTCCCGCCGGGAGAGGGGATAGCAATCGAATGATTCGACCTTTTCAAAAACGCTCTAACAAAACCCGGCACACGATTTTTCGACACACTGGCGAAGCTTCTCCCTCTCCCCGGGGGAGAGGGCCGGGGTGAGGGCGAGCGTACAAACAAAGTCATCTGTGGGAGTATTTTTGATCGCCCTCAAATCACGACCCCAAATACAAATCCCGCCCCTTGACCAACGCGGCGATCTTGCGGTCGGCCACGCTGCGTTTCAGCATCCAGAAACCGCAATCCGGATGGACATAACGCACGCGGCCAGGCCCCAGAATTTTTTCCGCGCGTTCAATCGCCCGGGCGATTTCCTCCGGCGTCTCGATGTGATTCACCTTGATGTCCACGACGCCAATGCCGATGTCTGCGTCCACAGATTTGAGGGCCTCGAGATCAGATGGCGGGCGATGCGCCAGTTCGAGAACGAGGTGATCGGCGTGAAGGCTGTTCAAAAATGAAACCAGCGCTGTCCATGTTCCCTTCTGAATCGTTTGTCCGCCGTAATTGCCGAAACAAAAATGCACCGCCTTTTCGACTCGCACCGCATCCAGCACGCGATTGATGGCTTCGGCAGCCAGCGGTGCGCCGGCGGGATTGCCGGGAATGTTCGCCTCGTCCACTTGCACACAGGCGCAGTTCAACTCGCCAACTTGCGCCGCCAGCGCGTCCGCGATGGCAAGCGTGAGTTGTTTGAAATCACGGTAATGTTCATCAAGCAACGTCCGCGCGAGCATGTAAGGGCTAGTGAGCGTAAACTTGAACGGCCCGCCCGCGACGCTGGCCGCCCGTGCGCAGTCTTCCGGCAAATTCAACGCACCCTCGGTGATCGGTCCGGTGACCACGGCAGCGGGCTTGAGCCGAAACCGCATTTCGCTTTTCGCTCGAAACGCCGCCGCGTCCTGTCGCCCGACTTCCTTCCGGACGCCGCCGAGTTTGTGGACGAAATACTCGATCATCCCGTTCGTGTCCGGATGATTCACGTCAAAGCGATACAGTTCACCGTCCGTGGGCAGATCAATTCCAGCCTGGCGTTGGAGGTTGAACACCACGCGCGTGGCATCAAGGAACGCCTGCTCGCTGGGCAGCGCCGCCAGCCAGTCGGGAGCGGGATATGAGCCAACCGTCGTCGTGAGAATGCGCGGTGCGTTGCTCGCGGTCATGCGGCGAGGATAACAACGGGGCAGCACGGAACAAGCATTCGCGACGCACGGTGCGGGCTTGTACGTGTTCCATCTCGGTCAAGCCGCAGATCAATTGCCTTGGAGTGATGCCTCGGTCGCCCAGCGGCTTGTTGTCGCCGACCGCACTGCTTTCGCTCTTGGAATCCCGTTGACGCTTCAGAGTGCTTCTCCGCATGATTTGTCACCGCGCGCGGCGGCGTTACTCGCCTTGGCGCGTGCTCTCAACAATTGGACATCGAAAAATGAAACTGGACGATCAATACTCTGAACTGACGCTCAAGACCAACGCCAAGCTCACCCTCGTCGTGCTCGACGGTTTGGGTGACATCGCGACGAAGGAACAAAATTATCTTACGCCGCTCGAAGCCGCGCACACGCCGAACCTCGACGCGTTGAGCAAGGATTCCGCGCAAGGCCGCATGATTCCCGTCGCGCCCGGCATCACGCCCGGCAGCGGCCCGGGACATCTCGGTTTGTTCGGTTACGATCCGCTGGAGTTCCAAGTAGGCCGCGGCGTGATCGAAGCGCTCGGTCTAGGCGTGGAACTCAAACCCGGGGACGTTTGCGCCCGCGCCAACTTTGCCACGCTCGACGCCAAAGGAATTGTCACGGACCGCCGCGCCGGTCGCATCCCGACGGAAACCTGTGAGAAGCTCTGCGCGATGTTGTCCGCGAAGGTCAAAAAAATCGGCGACACGCAGGTCATCATCAAAGCAGGCAAGGAGCATCGCTTCGTGGTTGTGTTCCGTGGCAAGGGTTTGCAGGGACCGTTGACGGACGCAGATCCTAATCGCGAAGGTTTTGCGATCCCCACCGTCAAGCCGCGCGATTCCAAGAACGCAAAGCAGAAGAGAATGGCGAAGCTGATTGCCGAGTTTTACAAGAAGGCGCTGCCGATCATCGCCAAGGAAAAGCCGGCCAACGGATTTCTCATGCGCGGCATCGCGCATCAGCCGGACATTCCGCTGTTCGAGGAGCGTTACAAGCTCAAGCCCGTGTGCCTGGCGGTTTACCCAATGTACAAAGGCCTCGCGCAACTCGTTGGCATGACGAAGATTGAAGGGCCGCAGACCATCGCCGAGCAATTCGAGCGCTACCTGACAGAATTCGACAACTACAACTTCTTCTTCATCCATTACAAGTACACCGACAAGGCAGGCGAGGATGGAAACTTTGCCGCGAAGCAGAAAGCCATCGAAGACTTCGACTCCGCTTTGCCGATTTTGTTGAAGAGGAAACCGGACGTGCTCGCGATCACGGGCGATCACTCGACGCCGTGCGCGCTCAAGGGTCACTCGTGGCATCCGCAACCGGTGTTGCTGCATTCGGCGTTGAGCGGATCGGACAAGCTCGAACGCTTCACGGAAACGGGAGCCAACTCCGGTTCGCTCGGAGTGTTCGAGGCGAAGTTTTTGATCCGGCTCATGCAGGCGAACGCGCGCATGTTCGACAAATTCGGCGCGTAAAAAATTTTGCGCGCGCAGATTTTCCCGTCGCGAGTGAAAAAAAGGTTTGCATGTGTACGGAATTATCTTCTACAAACGAGCAAAACCAAAAGAACTTGTCCCTTGCATGAGACCGATGCAACAACCCACAAACAGGATCGGAGGTGATACTCGTGGCAGCGAAGAAAAAGAAAGGTAAGAAGAAGAAGTAAACCCCTAAGAGAAACCGGGATGGCAAGCTTGGTCTGACTGACAGGTTTTCCATCCTGGTTTTTTTGTTTTCACCCGCCCCGCTCGCATGGCCAAACTTGTTTTCGACATCGAAACCTCCGCGCTCCCGCTCGCAACCTTCGATGAGGTCCAGCAGGAATATCTCCTGCGCGAGACTCAGAAAATCGAAGATGAAACCGCCCGCGCCGTCCGGCGCGAAGAAATTCTGCGGCAATTCAATCTCTGGCCTTTCACCGCGCAAGTTGTCTGCATCGCGATGCTCAACGCCGAAACCCTCCGCGGCCAGGTGCTGTTCACTGCGGATGATTTCGAGGAGGATGCCGTCGAAGGCGGGCCGGTGGAATTCGTGCCCTGCGCCGACGAACTGGAATTGCTCACGGCATTCTGGGACGTGGCCAAACATTACGATGAAATTGTCACGTTCAACGGGCGCGGCTTTGACGTGCCGTTCCTGTACCTGCGCTCCGCCATCCTAAACGTGCCAATCTCCAGGAAGAACTGGCTCGGCTACCGGTTTGCCACCGAACCGCATTGCGATCTGGCCGAGCAACTCAGCTTCTATGGCGTGAGCGGACGGGAAGGCGCGGCGCGGCGCTTCAACCTTGATTTCTATTGCAAAGCGTTCGGCATTGATTCGCCCAAGAGCCATGGCGTGACCGGCATGGACGTGAACACGCTTCTGGCCGAGGGCAAATTCCGTGAGATCGCCGAATACTGTCTGCGCGACGTGCGCGCGACGGTGGAGTTGTATCGGATTTGGAAGGAGCGGTTGGCGGGAATCAAGTGAGTGCGGAAATGGAAGCCGGCTCGACGACCGTCAGAGTGTTGGTTTGTTTCGCGCTTAAGGAGGAAGCCATTCCTTTCCGGAAACTCGCCGCCGGCCGGGCGGACGTTCACATCCTTATCAGCGGCATCGGCACGAAAAACGCCGAGGCAACGGTGAGCGCTTTCCTCAACAATTGTAGGCCCCGATCTGTCCTGACCTGCGGTTTCGCGGGCGGGTTGAATCCACAACTCGTAACTGGCGATGCGGTATTCGCAACCGAAGATACCGGCTTGCGGGAAAAAATGGTTCACGCTGGCGCGCGACCGGCAAAATTCGTTTGCTCCTCGCGAATCGCGGTGACGGTAAAAGAGAAAAGCGAATTACGCCGAACCAGTGGCGCGGACGCTGTGGAGATGGAGTCGGAAGCGATCCACGCGATTTGCCGCGCCAAGGGAATTCCGTGCGCCACCGTGCGCGTGATTTCCGACACCGCGAACGAAGACCTGCCGCTGGATTTCAACCGGCTCGCGAAGGCGGATGCCAATCTGCATTACGGCAAGCTGGCGGTGGCCATTGCGAAGTCGCCCGGAAAAATTTCCGGCCTCCTGCGTCTGCAAAAAAACTGCCGCCTCGCTGCTGACCGGCTCGCCGCCGTGCTGGCCGAAGTTATCGAGCAGCAGTGACGGTTGGTGGCAGGGGCGTTGATCCGCCGGATTTCGGTTTCGCCTGTTCGCTGTAACTGATGCACGCGGCACCGATGACGATGAGCCCGACGCCAATCCAGCGAATCGGAGAAACCTGTTCGCCCAGGAACCAGACCGCGGCGAGGGTGGCGAAGACAAAACTCAAACCCGTCAACGGCCAGAGGAAGCTGATGTCGCTCTTGGCCATCAAGATCAGCAAACAAGCGAAGAACAGCGCCTCAAAAAAAACGCCCAGCAAAATCTGCCCGTTGGTGGCGCCGGCTTTCAGTGCGCGGACGACTTCGGAGGCGTTCATGGCCGAAATGCCGCCGATCTGGTTCATGCCTTTCTTGAGCAGCACCACGCCGGCGCTTTCGAAGACCAGCCCGATGAGTAGAATGAAAAGTAGTTTCGCCATAATCACAAATCCTGGTAACGGACCAATTGAATGCCCAGCCGGTTGACCAACTCCCGGACGCGCGGACTAAGCAAGGCATCCAGCTCGTGCTTAAACTTGTCGAGCGATGGGTGCGAGTAAAGCTCGGAGTCGCCCGCCGGAAGTTGAGGCAACAGATTCAGAATAAACTCTTCGCCAACATGGGAATCCTGCAACAAGCCGAACACTCGTTGCGTGTGCCGGATGCCGCGCGCCGTCAGTGGCCGCCGCGCGCGGCGGGCCAACCAGCCTAAAATGACGGCGTGCGAAATCCGGTAGAGCCAGCGTCCGCGCGCCAGACGGGCGTTCAGCCAAAAGCAATCGCGCGTCAGGCGCAGGTGACGGATGCCGAGCTGCCGGGCGTCGTCCATCAGGATGCCGAAGACGACGGGATGCAGGTGCAGATGCAGATGACCGTTGACGTGGTCGAGCGGCAGACCCGTGGTTTGAAACCTCGCGAACTGCGCGTGGATTTCTGCGCGCAACTGCTCGCGCAGTTCGCGTCGCACGAAATAGCGAAAGCCGACGCCGACCGGGTTGGAGCTGAATTCGCCGCGTTCGTTGACGAGGCCGGAAATTTTTGCCTTCGGCAACGCTGAGCGTCCGCACAAAAGCGCCAAGTGCAGGCCCACTCCAAGTTGCGGATTCTGGCGCGCCAACTTCACTGCCTCGTCGAAGCCTGATTCGTTCGCCATCAGGCTGGCGGTGGTGAGGATGCCCTCCCGATGCGCGTGAATGACGGCTTCGTTGATCGAGTGTGCGCGGCCGAAGTCGTCGGCGTTGACAATGAGACGGCGTGCGGAGTTCATGGACGGCTGAAACTCTTGATCTTCTTCATCCTCGTCATGATCTTGATCTCGCGTGGCGAGGTGGGAGCAGGATCAAGATCAAGATTAAGAACCAAGTCAGGGCGATCCATAGTTTGGCGACACGGCGCCCGAGACAAACCGGTACCAGGTCCGAAGAATGAGCAGGAGTTTCTGGCCTTTACTGATCCGCGTCGGTTCCGGCCCGAACACATCGAAGCGTTTGGCTTCCAGTTTGCGCAACAACCGCCAATAGACCGAGCCCATCAATTCGGCGGCGACCATTGCGCGCCGGTCTTCCGGCGGCAACGTGGCGCGCGCGAGCCGGTAAAAATTCTTCGCGCGCCCGGCAACGCCCGCCGCCAGGAGCGCGAAGCGATCCGAGTATTCGTGCCGCAGAATTTCCTCCGGCTTCACGTTGAAGCGCGCCAGTTCCGCGAGCGGCAGGTAAATCCGCCCGCGTTCGGCATCCGTCCGCACGTCGCGCAAAATGTTCGTCAGCTGCAGCGCTTTGCCGAGGCATACCGCGTACTCGCGGCAACGCGCGTTCTGGTAACCGAAAATCTCAATGCTCAACAGGCCGACGACCGATGCGACGCGGTAGCAATAAAGTTCGAGTTGCGCGTAGTTGTCGTACCGCTTGATGTCGAGGTCCATTTCCACGCCTTTAATCAGTTCATCGAACAAGTCAAATGGCAACTGGTGCCGTTGGATGACGGGCTGCAACTCACGGTTGACAACAAATTCAGGCGCGGCCCCGTCGCAAGCGCGGCGCACGTCAACCCGCCATTCGGAAAGTTGTTCGCGCCGTTGATCGAGGGGCTTGTCTTCGTCGTCGGCCACATCGTCCACCTCACGGCAAAAGGCGTAGAGGGCCGACATGCCGTCGCGCTTGGCTTTGGGGAGCAGGACAAAGGCGAGCGCGAGGTTGGAGGCGCTTTTGCGGGTGATCGCCCGGCTTTGCTGCATGACACGCTCTCAGGTTTGCGAAGGCGCTTGCGGCGGACGCTCTGATCGTATGGGGGGCAGTCCGCCGGTCTCGGCCAGCGTGGGATTGCGCGGCCGGTGCTCGCGGCGACGGCGGCGACGACGATGCGAATGGGATGATCGGCCGGAATCCGCGCCGTCGCTCGAAGACTGGCCGGACGATTTTTGTTCATGATGCTGGCGATGTGAGGATGAGCGGCGGCGACGGCGCTTGTAAGCAACCGACGCCCACAGCAACAAACCGACGGCGACCAGCAGAACCGCGCCGACGACAATCAGGACCTCGCGCATCGCCGGGCTGACGGGGCCGGGCACCGGCAGCGGTTCTTCTACGGCGAGAAACAGGAAATTCATTATTCGTTGGCCTCCTTGCCGGCAGCGGCGGGTGTGTCTTCCTCGGTGTCCGTGGGCAGCGCGATGCTGAGCCGTTGCATGCGATACCGGAGCGCATGGCGGCTGATTTTGAGCCGCTCGGCTGTCTTGCTGAGACTGAAGAGATTTTGTTCGAGCGTCGTGTTGATCAGGCTGCGTTCGAAGTCGGCGACCACTTCATCCAATGGCCCGTCGCTCGCGGCCTTCGGTAACTCCGTTTTGTGCAAACGCGCTTCGAGTTGAAAGTCCGGCAGGCTGCCGGGGAGCACCTCGGCGCCGCGCTCGAGAATCAGCGCCCGTTCAATGACATTGCGCAACTCGCGCACGTTGCCCGGCCAATGATGCGCGAGCAGTTTTTGCCGTGCTGCGGGCGAACTGCGCTTGACACTGCGGTTCATCGAGCCGGCGAATGATTTGAGGAAATGTTCGGCCAACAGCAAAATGTCTTCGCCCCGTTCGCGCAACGGGGGCAGGCGCATTTGCACAACATTGAGCCGGTGGAAAAGATCCTCGCGAAACTCACCGGCTGCGATGGCTTGAACGATGTCGCGATTGGTCGCCGCCACGAGCCGGACGTTTACGCGCAATTCCTGCGTGCCACCGACCCGGGTGAACGTGCCGTCTTCGAGAAATCGCAGCAACTTGGCCTGTAGGGGCCGGCTCATGTCCGCAATCTCATCGAGGAACAGCGTGCCGCCGTCGGCTTCCTCGACCCGTCCCGGCTTTTGCTTCATTGCGCCGGTGAAGGCGCCCTTTTCGTGCCCGAACAATTCGCTCTCCAGCAGCGTTTCAGGAATGGCGGCGCAGTTGATGCGGACGTAATTGGCTTTGCTGCGCTGGCTGAGGCTGTGAATGGCACCGGCCACGAGTTCCTTGCCCGTGCCGCTTTCGCCCAGCACCAGCACGCGCGCGTCGGTCGGTGCCACGGTCTGGATCAGCGTGCGCAACTCACGCATTCTGGGACTATCACCGATGATTTGTTCGAGCCGGTACGTTGCCGACGCATGTGCGCGCAGGCGGGCGTTGTCCTGGAGCAAGCGGTGTCGTTCCGCGCAACGCGCGACGGCGTGAAGCAATTCCTCAGGGGCAAAAGGCTTGGCGAGGTAATCAATGGCGCCCGCTTTGATGGCTTCGACCGCGAGCTTGGGCGTTGCGTAGGCCGTGATCATGAGGACCGGCAAGTCGGGCCATTGGGTGCGGACTTTGGCCAGGAAATCGTAACCGCTCATGCCGCCGAGCCGGGCGTCAGAGATGACCAGGAAAAAAACGTCAGTCCGCAGCAACTCCAGCGCGCCCTCGGCCGATTCAACCGCCCGCGTGGCGTAGCCTTCATCGCCCAGCATCGTCTGCAACGAGAGGCGCATGTTTTTCTCGTCGTCCACGACGAGCACCGGTGGCAGCGACACACTCATGGCGAGGAAAGCGCCCAGCCCCCCGGCAACCGTCCGGAGCGACCGTGTGCCGGGCCGAAACTGCCGCGTTCCGGCAGCTTGTTAAGATTGTTCACCGAGGTATTCAACTCTGCTTTGTCAGTTGAAACAGCGTTTTCGCCGGAAAGACTAACGTGAAGGTTGTGCCCTTTCCAAGCTCGGATTGGACGCGCACGCTGCCGCCGTAAAGTTCGACGTTGTGCTTCACGATGGCCAGCCCCAGGCCCGTGCCGCGCTCCTTGGTCGTGTAGTAGGCTTCGAAAATCCGCTCGAGCTTGTCCGCGGGTATTCCCGGCCCGTCGTCGCGGACAGTTACCTCGACGGAGTAATCTTCATGACTGCGAGCCTGCACCAGGACGTTTCCGTGGCCGTCGAGCGCTTCGCGCGCGTTCTGCAACAAGTTGCCAACCGACTCGGCAAAATGCCGGCGCTGCATCAACAGCGGCGGGAACTCTCCGATGTATTGGCGACGCACGCGGACGCCGGTCGGGACGCCGTCCGGGAACATTTCCCGGACGACTCGGTTCAACTCCTCGGTCACGTTCAACTTTTCGACCCGCCCTTCGCTCAACTGCGCATAGCCCATGATCTGGGTGATAATCAGGTCGGCCTTCGCGACTTCCTCCTGCACAATCCCGATCTGCTTGGTGAATTCAGGCTTGCCGTTCTTCAGGCCCTTTTGCAGCGAGTAGGTCACATTGTTGATGATGGCGAGCGGGTTTTTGATCTGATGGGCAAACTCGGCCGCCATCCTGCCTGCGGCCCGAACCTGCGCGCTGCGGGCGATGAATTCCTGTTGTTCCTCGTCCGCCTGCCGCCGTTGCGCAATCAGCACTTGCATGCCGTAGCAGCAAAAGGTCAAAAGCAGGAGCACGGTCAGGCGCAACACGTACGGGCTGGCGGGGTACTCCTGCGGTTCGGGGGCCTCCATGCGCCCCCGGGGCGACATGGCGCGCCTTAATTCTTTTGCCAACTTTTCTCTCAACTCGGGTGTGTCCTCGCCCGTCACCCAATACGTGTTGAGTTCCTGCCGCAACTCGGCCGAGAGTTGGTCCCAGTAATAGTTATGAAAGAAATCTCGCCGCCTTAACAACCCCACGAATTCGCGCAGATTGCCAATGTTCTCGGGGGAGGCATGCACTGGCCGCCGCAGGGGAGGCATGGTCACGGGTTCCGCGGCGCGGACGCTGTTCTCGACGAGGCCGGCGCCCACAAAAAAACCGCTCAACAAAATGTTCAGGACAATTTGGGGCGTGGCCAGCGGGATGCAGATGGCGTTAAGCAGAATCAACGCGGGAAAAATCCAGTAGAGGATGCTCTCAAATCCGCCGGTCATGACGGTAAGACCGCTTAGAAACAGCCCGTCCACCAGACCGGCGGTGAACACCACCCACTGGACCACGCCCGGCGGAAAACGGCGCACCACGAAGAAGGACACCGCCACCGTGAGTGAGAAAAAAATGTAGGCGGTGAAGAACGCCTGCATGGTTTCAAAGTACACCCCGTAGTTATCCACCACCTCCCCCAGCCAGTTTGAAGAATAGATGTAGTAGAAGACGGCGGCGATCACCACCAGCTTGGCCGGCATGACGATGTCGCGCTGCAGGCGGACGATGCGCTGCGCGCGCTCGGCGGGTTCCGGAGATGGCACGGTGAGCAGCGCCGGAATGCGATTCAGCCATTGCCAACGGCCTGATTTCATAAAAATCGCCCCCCCGGAGGCGGAAACAATCAACTCAACATCTGCAACGCGCGCGAGGCAATGTCTGCCACCGGCCAAAGCCGGCCCAGTCCCTCATAGCCGCACGAAAGCATCCCAACTTCCGGCCCGATGAACTCGACGCCCCGCGACTTGAGCGTGGCAACATTTTGTTGCGTGGCCGGATGAAGCCACATCTTTCCGTTCATGGCCGGCGCTGCCAGGATTTTTGCCTTGGGGTTGAGCGCGAGGGCAATGCAACTCAGCGCATCGTCGGCGATACCGTGCGCCAGCTTCGCGAGAATGTTTGCCGTGGCCGGCGCAACGAGCAACAAGTGCGCTTCGTCCGCCAATCGGATGTGAGCCGGTTTCCAGCCTTCCTCCTCATCGTAGAGGTCGGTGATCACCGGATGCCGGGACAGAGTCTTGAACGGCAAAGGCGTGATGAAGCGCTGGGCGTCCCGCGTCATGACAACGTGAACGCTGCACTCCTGTTTCGTGAGCTGGCTCGCCAGATCGGCGGACCGGTGCGCGGCGATTGAGCCAGTCACGCCCAAGACAATGTTCTTATTCATCTTAATCTTACTCGTAATCCTCGTAATCTTAATCTTAATCCCACGCCACCGGAGAGTAAGTGTAAGATTATGACCAAATCAAAACTCTGGCGCCGGCGAGCGCGCCGCCTTCATTTTCTCCGCTTCCACGATCGCCTGCATCCGGCGCAGGTCTTCGGCCACGCTCTGGCTGATGAGAAGGTAATCGAAATTCTTCCATTGCGCGATCTCCTGCCGCGCCACACTCAATCGCTTTTGAATGACGGCTTCAGCGTCCGTGCCCCGGCGGCGCAGCCGTTCCTCAAGAATTGACATGGATAACGGCGTCAGAAAAACCGAAACCAACGCGCGCTTCAACTCCGGGTCGGACTCCGCGCGCTGGCGGACGGTGGCGGCTCCCTGAACGTCAATGTTTAGCAATACGTCCTTGCCCAGGCGCAATTTGCCCAGCACCTCGGACTTGAGGGTGCCATAGCTGTGGCCAAAGACGGTGGCATGCTCCAGAAAATTTCCCGACTGCACGCGCTTCAGGAACGCCGCCGCATCCAGGAAAAAATAGTCCACCCCGTCCTTCTCGCCCTCGCGTGGTTCGCGTGTCGTGCAGGTGATGGCGCGGGTCATGTCCGGGCGCGCGGCGAGCAATTGATTGCACAAAGTCGTCTTGCCGCCCCCCGAGGGCGCGGAGATGAGGACCAGCAAAGGAATTGCTTTTTGACGTTCGTCGCTCATCAGTCGTTATTCCACGTTCTGCGCCTGCTCCCGAAATTTTTCCAGTTCCGCTTTCAGCGTCACCACCTCGCGCGAGATCAAGCTGTCATTGGCCTTCGACCCGATCGTGTTGACCTCGCGATTCATCTCCTGGGCGAGAAAATCCAGCATGCGTCCGACCGGTTCGTTGGATTTCACACAATCGTCGAACTGCTTGAAGTGACTTTGCAGACGGCTCAGTTCTTCCGAAATGTCCGAACGGTCGGCGAAGAAAACAACCTCCTTGAGCAACCGCTCGTCATCCGCCGCCGGGGCCGGCAATCCGGCAGCCTTGATTCGCTCGATGAGCTGCTGGCGATAGCGTTCCGCGGATTCCGGTGCCTGTTTCGCGACGCGCGCCACGCATTTGCGCATGATGGCCACGCGCGTGGCGAGGTCTTCCGCCAGATGCGCGCCTTCGCGCTCGCGCATTTTCACCAGCGCCTCCAGCGCCTGTTTGAGCGCCTTCTCCACCGCGGGCCAGAGATTTTTTTCCTCCGCCAGTTGCTCATCGGTCTGAAAAACGCCTGGGGCGCGAACCAGATGATCGAGCGTGACCGGGCCTGAGAGTTTGAGTTCTTTGGCGAGCCGGCCCAGTTCCCGCGCGTAGGCCTTGGCCAGCGCCGCGTTCAAATGCATCCGGGCGGAGGATTTTCCGTTGGCGGCGTGGAGCGAGACGCGCACCGTGAGCCGCCCGCGCGCGATGTAGCGGTTGCCCAGATCGCGAATCTGCGCTTCGAGCATCTCCATCTCGCGCGGCAGGTTCACGGAGATTTCGGCCTGCTTGCGGTTCACCGAACTGAGTTCCACGGTGACTTTGAAACCGTC
>CAZCZP010000054.1:2865-19076 GCA_964502895.1 uncultured Bifidobacteriaceae bacterium | reverse complement strand
TTGTTGCCGCGAAAACCGAACGACACGTTGGACACGCCGCCGCTGACTTTCGCGTGCGGGAGGTTTTGTTTAATCCAGCGCGTGGCTTCGATGAAGTCCACGGCGTAGTTGTTGTGTTCCTCGATGCCCGTGCCGACGGTGAGGATATTCGGATCGAAAATAATGTCCTCCGGCGGGAAGCCAACTTCGTCCACAAGAATTCGGTAGGCGCGTTCGCAGATGCGAATCTTGTCCGCGAGCGTCGCGGCCTGGCCTTGTTCATCGAACGCCATCACTACGACCGCTGCGCCGTATTTCAAAACCTTGGCCGCGTGTTCCCGGAAGGTTGCCTCGCCGCCTTTCATCGAAATGGAGTTCACGATGCCTTTGCCCTGAACGCATTTCAGGCCGGCTTCGATGACTTCCCACTTGGAGGAGTCCACCATGAACGGAACTTTGGCGACCTCGGGTTCGCTGCCGAGGAGTTGCAGGAAGCGCGTCATGGCGGCGACGCCGTCAATCATCCCTTCGTCCATGCAGATGTCTATGATGTTCGCGCCGTTCTCGACCTGCTGCCGCGCGATGGCGACGGCCTCCTCGTATTTGTTTTCCTTGATGAGCTTGGCGAACTTGGGTGAACCCGCGACGTTGGTGCGTTCGCCGATCATGATGAACTGCCCGATCTGCTGCGTGAACGGCTGCGAGCCGCTCAAGCGCAAAGGCAGCGGCGACACGTAAGATGAAGCTGATTGGGTGTCGCCTTTCCCCTCACCCTGACCTTCTCCCTTGGGGAGACGGGACAGCCGTTGGTCACTTTCCGTAACTCGTTTGGTTGTCGAATTGGATTCAGTCGTGGAATTGCCAGAAGGCTGGGAGCGATGCTCCCTCTCCCCGGGGGAGAGGGCCGGAGTGAGGGGGAACAACGTGCGATTTGTCTTTGACGCAGCAAACTCGCGAGGATGCCGTCCTTCGAGCGCCTTGGCAATCGCCGCGATGTGCTCAGGCGTGTTGCCGCAACAGCCACCGGCGATGTTGATCAAACCACTTTGCGCAAACTCGCTGAGGAAATTCCCCATGTCTTCCGGCTTCAAATCAAAACCCGTCGGCGACAGCGGATTCGGCAAACCCGCGTTCGGATAACACGAGATGGCCGTGTTGGATTTCTCCGCGAGTTCCGCGAGGAACGGGCGCATGAGGTCCGGGCCAAGCGAACAGTTCAACCCGATGGCGATGGGGTTCACATGTTTCATCGCGTTCCAATACGCCTCGACCGTCTGTGCGGAAATCATCGTCTCGCCGCCGCGCCCCACGGCCGCAGAGATCATGATGGGCAGAATCTTTTTTTCCTGCGCGAAGACTTCCTGAATCGCCACGAGCGCGGCCTTGGCGTTGAGCGAATCAAAAATCGTCTCAACCAGCAAAATGTCCGAGCCACCCGCGATGAGTGCGCGAACCTGGTTGACGTAAGCCGCCTTGACCTGATCAAACGTGCAGACGCGAAAGCCCGCATCGTCCGCATCCGGCGAGTTGGAGAGCGAAACCGTCAGCGGCCCGACCGCGCCCGCGACGAAGCGTGGCCGACCCGTTTTGTTCGCGATGCGATCCGCCCACTCGCGGCATTGCCTGGCGGATTGCTCGTTGATCTCCCACGCGAGGTCGTTGAGGAATTTGTTCTCGATGACACCCTGATAGAACGCCGGGTCTTTGCGACCGCCATGTTCGCGCGGATCATCCATGAAAAATTCGCTCTGCCCGATGCTCGTGGCGGAGAAGGTGTTTGTCTCGATGATATCCGCACCGGCTTCGAGGAAGCGCCGGTGGATGTCGCAGATTGTCGCCGCCTGCGTAAGTGAGTACAGGTCGCCATTGTTCTTGAGGTCCTTCTGCGCATCCTTGAAACGCTCGCCGCGGATTTCCTTTTCGCCCAGCCCGTACTCCCGGATGGTCGTGCCCATCGCACCGTCAATGATGACGATGCGTTGGCTCATTAATCGTGACAGTTCCGCCACGCGATGATCATTTGCTCCGACTCGATTCACGCCGAGACCATACACAAGAAAAATAGGGCCGCAAGTTAAAAATCAATCCATCCTGATACGAAGATATGAAGTTGTGGCATACCGGTCATGCTTTCCGTCAAGTTTGGGAAACGGCGGTGGGTTTTCTGGAAGACCACCACTTTTTGCCTTTGATGCAGCGCAATTTGGCTTTTGGCGTTTCGGAGCGCGGGATTCGTTGACACCAAGGCCGCCTTTGCTAGATTCGCCCGCGTTTCTGTGGAGTCTCTTCCAACGAAATCGTCGGTTTAACCACGAGAGTTTTGAATAGGACATTGTTTATGGCTACAGCATCGAAATCGAAGAAATACGTCTATCTGTTTGGCAACAAAAAAGCCGACGGCGACGGCTCAATGAAACCCTTGCTCGGCGGCAAAGGCGCGAACCTCGCCGAAATGACTCGCATCGGGTTGCCGGTGCCTCCGGGCTTCACCATCACCACCGAGGTTTGCACCTACTACTATGCGCACAAGAAAACCTACCCCAAGGAACTCCAGGCGCAGATGAACGCCGGCATGGCGAACATGGAAAAAATCATGGGCACCAAATTCGGCGACACGAAGGCCATGCCGCTGCTCGTCTCCGTCCGCTCCGGTGCGCGCGATTCCATGCCCGGCATGATGGACACGATCTTGAATCTCGGTCTCAACGACCAGACGGTGCTCGCGCTTGTGGCCGCTACCAAAAATGAGCGTTTCGCCTGGGATTGTTACCGCCGCTTCATCCAGATGTATGGCGACGTCGTAATGGGTGTGCAGAAGAAGGAAGGCGAAGATCACGAGCCGTTCGAAACGGTGATCCACGGCTTCAAGCACGATAAATATCACTCGGACATCGAAGACTCCAAGCTGACCGCCGAAGATCAGCAGGAACTCGTCAAGCGCTTCAAACAACTCATCAAGGATCGCACGGGCAAGGCGTTCCCGAACGATCCGTGGGATCAACTGCGCGGCGCGGCGGGTGCGGTGTTCGGTTCGTGGATGAATGATCGTGCGATTGTCTATCGCCGCAAATACAACATTCCCACCGAATGGGGAACAGCCGTTAATGTCCAGGCCATGGTTTATGGCAACACCGGAGACACGTCGGGTTCCGGCGTGGCGTTCACGCGCAATCCCGCCAACGGCACCAACGAATTCTATGGGGAATTCCTCATCAACGCGCAGGGCGAAGACGTCGTCGCCGGCGTGCGCACGCCTGAGCCGGTGGCCAAGCTCAAGGATCATCTACCCCAAGCGTATGCCGAATTACTGAAGGTCCGTGCCACTTTGGAAAAGCATTTCAAAGACGTGCAGGACATCGAATTCACGATTCAGGAAGGCAAGCTGTTCATGCTCCAGACCCGCAACGGCAAGCGCACCGCAATGGCCGCGCTCAAGTTCTCGATGGACATGGTCAAGGAAAAGCTCATTGACTGGGAAACCGCAATCTTGCGCAACCCCGCTGATCAGCTCGACCAGTTGCTCGCGCCCGTGTTCGATCTCGCCGAAGTCAAGAAAGCCAAGGCGGTCGCTTCGGGTTTGCCCGCCGGCCCTGGCGCGGCTTCCGGAAAAGTTTATCTCAACGCTGATCGCGCGGTGGGTGCTGCCGAACGCGGCGAGAAGGTCCTTCTCGTTCGCAATGAAACTTCGCCCGAAGATTTACGCGGCATGATCGCCGCCGAAGGCATTCTCACCGCGAAGGGCGGTGTCAGTTCGCATGCGGCGCTTGTGGCTCGTCAGATGGGCAAGGTTTGCGTTTGCGGCGCGAGCGGCCTGGACATTGATTACGCCGCCAAGACCGTCAAAGCCTCAGGCCAGACGTTCAAGGAAGGCGATGACATGTCCATTGACGGCACGAGCGGCACTGTCTATGGCGGCGCCATCAAAACCGCGCCGTCGGAAATCATCACGGGCCTGCTGCACGGCGACAAAGCCGCGCAGGCCACCGAGAAGTTCAAGAGCTTCCTGCAATTGATGAGGTGGTGCTCCAAAGTCACGAAACTCGCGGTTCGCACCAATGCCGATACGCCGGAGCAGACCGAGAACGCCATTGCGTTCGGCGCGGTGGGCATTGGCCTCACCCGCACCGAGCACATGTTCTTCGAGGGCGATCGCATTGACGCCATGCGCGAGATGATCCTCGCCGAGAACGTTGCTGACCGTAAGAAGGCGCTCGCGAAGCTGCTCCCGTATCAGCGCGACGACTTCACGGGAATCTTCAAAGCCCTCAAAGGCTTCCCGGCCACGATCCGCTTCCTCGATCCGCCGTTGCATGAGTTCGTCCCGCACGAAGCAAAGGCACAAGCCGACCTCGCGGCCAAACTCGGCGTGCCCGTGGAGAAGATCGCCAAGCGCGTCGCTGCGTTGCACGAGTTCAATCCAATGCTCGGCCATCGCGGTTGTCGTCTCGGTATCGCGTATCCCGAAATCACCGAGATGCAGGCCCGCGCCGTGTTTGAAGCGGCAGCGGACGTGCTCAAGCAAAAAATCAAAGTGAAGCCAGAAGTCATGATTCCGCTTGTCGGCTTCAAGAAGGAACTTGATCTGCAAGTCGAGATTGTCCACCGCGTCGCGAAGGAAGTCATGGCCGAGAAGAAGGTGAAGATTGATTACATGGTCGGCACGATGATCGAAGTTCCGCGCGGTGCGCTCACCGCCGACGAAATCGCGCAGACCGCGGAGTTCTTCAGCTTCGGCACGAACGACCTCACCCAGACCGCGCTCGGCATTAGCCGCGACGACATGGGCTCGTTCCTCATGCCTTACGTCGAGAACGAAATCTTCAAGAAGAACCCGTTCGCCACACTCGACCAGGTAGGCGTCGGTCAACTGATGAAGATCGCGGTCGAGAAAGGCAACGCCTCTCGTCCCGGCATCAAGCTCGGCATCTGCGGTGAACATGGCGGCGACCCCGACTCCGTGAAATTCTGCCATCGCATCGGGCTGAACTACGTGAGTTGTTCACCCTACCGCGTTCCCGTCGCGCGACTCGCCGCGGCGCAAGCCGCCATCGAAGAGAAACGTAAGGCGAAGGCCGCGAAGAAGAAATAATCCGCTCTGCCACAATGCGAAAGCCGCCCCGGGAATCCGGAGCGGCTTTTTTGGTCACAACTTTCATCACAGCGCCCGCGAACGTCTGCGGAGGGTTGCGTAGAGAATCCAAAAGGTGAGTCCAAGAATCCCGGCGACGATGGCAGTCACCGGCGAATCGAGAAGCAGCCAGTGCGTGTGACCGTGGGTATGAATCACGGAAAACGGCAGGAGCGAAAAGAAAATTCCGAGGCCCATCAGCCAGGATTGCCAGCGAACAAACCTCCGCGCTTTTCGCAGAGATTCCATCTCGGCGAGGCTGACCGGCGCCGCCGCGCGCGGCAAGGCGGTGTTCATGATGCGACGAAGTTCCTCGGCTTCGCGAGGGTGCTCGCTCAAATAATCGTCCACCAGCGCCCGGGTATCGGGGCTGCATTCATTCGTGGCGTAAAGCGGGAAGAGATCATAGATGATGTCTTTGGTGATGTTCATGGTTTCATTCCTTTCCCAGATTCTAGGATTGCGCTCAACTTGGCCCGCGCCCGGAACACGCGAACCTTCGCGGCCGCAACGGACAAACCCGTGGCGGCGGCGATTTCCTCGTAGGACAGTCCATCTTCGGCGCGCATCAAGAGGACACTTCGGTCAAGCTCCGCGAGTTGCTGGAGCGCGCCGACCGTGCGATGGAATTCATCCCGTTGTTCAGCGGTTTGATCGGGCGAAGCCGCCGGATCGCGCAATCCGTCGTCCAGAGGCTCGAGCCGTGAAGTGCGCCGCCATTGTTTGCGATGAAGATTCCGCGCGATGGCAAAAAGATACGCCTTCACCGAATCCATGCGCGGTTCGTCGGGCGCAGTCCAAACACGGGCGAAAGTTTCCGAAGTGATGTCGCGAGCATCGTGCGAATTACCCGTCAGCCAGAGCGCGAAGCGGTACACGTCTTCAGCGTATCGCCGGTACAACTCGTGAAAGGTGATCGCGCGCGCGCTCATACTGACGGTATCCCGCCGACGCGGAAAAGTTACAAGGAAAGTTGATGCGACGGTTCCCCGGCTCAGGGCAACAGACCGATCCGCGCACGCATTGCGCATTGAACTTCCGCTCATACAGACAGTATCCCGTACTTGCGAAAAAGTTACGCCGCGGTCGAAAACTTATCGCGGCGAGTCCACAACTGACCGCAACGCCCTGCTTTCCGCCAGTAATTCGCGCACGGCGAGCAGAATGGCCGGTTGCGAAGACCCGTCCAGCGATGGCGCGGCGCGGTGCGGCACTTCATCCGGATCGCCCAGGCCGGTTTCACGAAAACTGCGCAGCCGGTCCAGTATCAGATCGCGAACCTCCGTCGCGTTGTCCACGCCGTGAAAAAAACCTGTGTGCATGGAGTCGCCCCCGTGAGCGTGGGGGTTCTGAGAGGCCCCGCCCCCGCCGGCGGACTCCACCCGCACGTCCGCGATCCCGAGCAACCGCTGGACCGGCCCTTGCGATACGATCACCTGCTGCAAATTGGCAAAACTCATTGTCATTTCCTGCACGCTCCACACCCCGCTGCGAATGCGCAGGCTTCGATCAGTGACCACGTACCAGCGCAACTCGAAGTCCAAACGCACGACGGCGTAGGTAATCAATGCCTGGATAAAATAAAAAACCAAGCCGGCCAGTTCGAGGAGCGAGACTGCCGGGAAAATCCAGCGCGGCCACTTGGCAACCACCTTGGCAATGCCTTCACGCGCGTTGCGCATCACGTCCTTGTCCCGACGCGCCTCTTTGCCACTTTTGGCGACCCCGGCACCGCTTGCCGCCGTCATACTGGCCGGCGCTGCATTGGTCGTTTGCGACCGTTGATCCTGATATTTCTCGGTCGCGTTCTTTACCTGGTGAAGGAAGCCGAGCGAGAACAGGATTCCCACGAGCGCGCCAATTTGTCCGATGCCCCAGCCCAGCACTCGCAGCTTGTAGTAATTTCTGCCAGCGCGGAAAATTCGCACTGATCCCGGCGCCCCGAAAGGTGGCGCGGGCTCCGGCGGCACCCGCAAATACCGCAACAACACGGCTCGCAGCCGGTCAAACATTGCGACCTCCTGTAGCATCGCTTTCGCGAGTGCGTCGCAGCGATTCACGAATGCCGCGCAATTCAACGGCCACTTCGCGCAGTGCCGCTGCGAGCTCCGACGCGGTCGCGGCATCCCATCCGGCGTTGCTGGGAGAAGTCGCCGCGGCGGCCGGGTGCTGGTGCGGGGCGTCCTTCACACCGCGCATTTTGGAATACAGAAAATCCCGAACGGCCTCGAACTGTTTGAGTCCTTCGATGGTCATTTCCGCCGAAGCGCTGCCGCTGGCGGTTTGCACCAGGATGCGCGCGAGGCCAAGCCAGCGTTCGACCACGTTGGAACGGAGATGAATGTCCTGGATGCGCGCGTAGTTCAGAATGACTTCACGTCGAAAGAGAATTCCCCACCGCATCGAAATCCCTTCCTCCGTGAATTTGTAGCGCATCGTGTGATAACGGAACCACGACGGCAGGATGAGGATCGGAAACAATGGCGGCACAACGAGGCAGCGCAGAAAATAATAGACCCAGAGTGCCTTCTCGGGGCGTTCGATGGCGAGGATCGTGGCTTCGTCGAGCTTGGATGTCACGGCCACATCAAGGTCAAAGCGCGGACGGAAAAGCAAGCAATGTCCGGCGCGAAGCCGCAATCAAAAGCGCCAGCTGACCCCGACCATGTGCAGATTCACGCCCGGGTTGTGTGTACTCAGGCCCGCGTTCGACATGTGCTGGAATCGGTATCCGGCCTGGAGGTGCTCCGTTATGTGCCAACTCAAGCCTATGTGGCTGGTGAATTGGAAGGCCGTTCCGAGATCCTCGCCGCCCATCCGGTTCCGTCCGATGACAGTCGGGGAGCAACCGCCAACCAGGGAAACCGGGATTTGGTCAACTGACAGCCGCAACGATGGGCCAAACGATGCGATGGTCGCAATATGTACGTCATCGCCGATTCCACCGATGGCCGCCTGCAATTCTGTTGCCAGCATCCAGCCGTTCCCCAACTG
The DNA here is from genome assembly GCA_964502895.1 of uncultured Bifidobacteriaceae bacterium. Taxonomy (GTDB): domain Bacteria; phylum Verrucomicrobiota; class Verrucomicrobiia; order Limisphaerales; family JADLHS01; genus WYBW01. Next base: position 10,975 of record CAZCZP010000054.1, on the reverse strand, counting down.
CCATGCCCAAGGCAACCGGTGATCGGCCGCGAATTCCCCCTGCCTCACGTCGCCGCCTTCAGAAAATCCGTAGCGGAAGCCAGCATGCCAATGACTGTCAAAGAGCGATTGCCCCGAAACCGCCACCAGAGGAAACATCAAAGCCAAAAGCGAAAATGCAATTCGCATCCAAGGGCCGATTTTGCGGGTCGCGTTCAACGGGCGAATCTCGTAACGCATGAATTCTATGGGTTCAATCTGAGTGGTTCGCCAGTTCTTGCCATGGCGGGCGCAACGCGGCAATATTTTTTGGCGGGACTGCGCGAGTTTGTTTTCGGGCAAAACCGGCCTTGAGCATTTGCACATCAATCGAGGTTGGTTTGATTCTCGCCGCTGTCAGGTTTCAAACGATTCTGAATCCTGTTGCCAACCCGCTTGGCCGTGCTGAGCCAGGAGTAATTCTGCGTCTCCAGAAACACTCGCAACCGGTTTTTCGGGCTGCGAAACCGATAATTCTTTCCCTGCCAGATCTTGCGCCCGGAAACCGGGTCCCGCACCCGGACCCAGGACGCCGCCGAGATGTGGCGATGCCCGTAATCTTTGCAGACGATTTCGCGCGGAATCTCGACGTAGGCTCGGTCGCAGACGTTTCCGTAGGCCACGTATTCCTGGGCGTACGTGTCCGTGGTGCAAAAAACGATGTCGCCGTTGGGCTTAACGGGTTGGCAACAACTGGAGTAGAGCACTTCCCGCGTCTGACTCCAGCCACCAAAGCCCTCTTTCGGCGCGTAAGAGAATTTTCCCTTGTAGTAACCCTCGTAACGATACAAGGAGGCGTCGAATCCACGTTCACGAAATCGTTCGCGAAATTCCTGTGGCTCGGTCCGGTCTGGCAAACTCACAATCGAGACGGGAATGAAGTTGCTCAGCAATCCCGCCGCGCGCAATTTGCCGAGCTTTTGCACAAAGCCGTCAAACTCGGCGAACTCAAAGTGGAAGGATGGTTGCACAAGGACGCGGGTGTTCTCTTTGCGGCAGGCCTGAATCAGCCGGTCAACGTCGAAACTCAAATTGGTGACGACCGTCTTGCACCGAAACCCTTTCACCTGGCTGACGATGTCAACGAACTCGGAATGGAGGCTGGGTTCGCCACCCGAGAAAATCAGCCGGTCATAATCCTCCTTGAAAGGAAAAGCATTGAGGCCCTCGATCCACTCCTTGCCGGAACGCCGCTTGTTGGAAACGACTTTTCGCTTCGACTCGCTCATGTCGAACATCGGTTTGTCGAGGTCCTGCCGCTGATTGCAGTACGAACAATCGTAATTGCAGGAGCGCGTCAGCGAAACGTCCATGACTTTTGAAAGTGGAAGCTCAGGCATACTTCTTTTCGAGTTCCGCCATTTGCACATCCGCGCCGCGCTGCGCCGACAACGTAAGTGCCTCAACAATTTTCATGGTTTGAATGGAATCCTCCACGCCCGTCTCCGGCCTCGCGCCGGTGGTCACGCACTGTTCAAAGCGCTGAAGCGCGTTGAAGACCGAATCACTGATGACTTCCCGCTTACAGGTAATCCTGCGCCAGTTCTTTCCTTTGAGCCGGCAAAGAATGTCGCCTTTCTTGAGGTCGCTGCGAATTTCGCCTTTGGCTCCGACGAATTCGACGCGTTCGTACGATGTAGAAACTGCGTTGGCCAACGAGGCATCGAGCGTGGCGACAATGCCGTTACGAAACCAGAACCGGCAAAACGCCGTGTCTTCGCCGCATTCCTTCGGCAATGCGCGATTCTCGAAGACGGCGTTCACGCGCGCCACCTCGCCAAACCAGTAAAGAAACAAGTTGATAAAATGAACTGCGGCGTTGTGGACCACGCCGCCGCCGGTCACCACGCGACTCAATCGCTCCCGAACCTGCGGTTGATTTGTGAGGTCCTGGTTATGGTACGCATGCACTGATGTAATTTCCCCGATCCGCTTTCCGCCAATGGCCTGCTTGAGCACGCGATTGCGGTCCAGATAACGTTGATTGAAATCCACCATCAGCACGCGGCCCGATTTCTCCGCGGCTGATTTGAGCGCGAGTAATTCGGAAACCGAATTTGCGAGCGGCTTTTCACAAAACACGTTCAGCCCCTTCGCGAGCGCCATGCGCGCGAAATCAAAATGCCGGTCGTTCGGCGCAAGGATGAGCACGGAGTTTGCGCCTGACTCCAGCAGCGCATCAAGCGAGGCGAAACACTCGGCGCGATAGCGAAGATGGCGCAGCGCATCGTAAATCTTGTCCGCGTTCCTCGCGAATACTCCGGACACCGAGATGGGCGAGGTTTTTCGGTTCAGCGCCGGCAGATAGGCATAGCGAAAAAAACTCCCGCCGCCGATCAGCCCGCAAAGCAGCTTGCCCGGTGGCGGTGAACTTTTTCTTGTGAACCGGTGGACCCGCGCGTCCCACAAGCTTCGCGTCTGTCGTAGAGCAGTTGTTAAAGAATGCTTGATAGGAATTCGCCGGATTGCTGGCAAGGGAAACAGTGACAACCTGTTTTCTACCATGCTCATGCGAGAAAGCTTATCCCCCGTGACTGACGCGTCAAGCGTCCGATAATTTCGGTGGCAGGCATTCAGGCTGGTTGGCCAGCGGCCCAAAAAGCGCGAGACTATTTGCCGCGGTCATCCCGCCCGGGATGGAGTCCGAGTTGGTTCAGCTTCTCACGCATTTTCAGTCGCGTGACGCCCAGCCAGCGGGCGGCTTTGGCCTGGTTGCCTTGCGCCAGTTGAATCGCCTGCTTGAACAACTCGGGTTCAAGATCGGCAAACATGCGCGAATAGGCATTGTTAATGTCCCCGGCTTGGGCGCGGGTGAGTAGTTCCGCGATGTAGGCGGCGTGGGTCTGTTTCGAGTCGGAGGCGGGCTTCCTGATCTTGGCCAAGACCTGCTGAACATGATCGAGGCTGATCGCGAAGGGGCGCGCCAACAACAACGCCTGGCGAATTACGTTTTCCAATTCCCGCACGTTGCCCGGCCAAGTTTGGCTCTGCAAAAGCGCGATGGCTTCCGGCTGGACGGACGGTGCTTCCAAGCCCAGTTCCTTGCTGTAGCGTCGGATAAAGTACTTTGCCAGTTGCGGAATGTCGTCCGGCCGATCGCTCAACGGAGGCAGCGTGATCGTCACGACGCTCAAACGATAAAACAAATCCTCGCGAAACTCTTTCTCCTTAATGGCCGTTTCCAGGTCGCGATGCGTTGCCGCCAACACCCGCACGTCCACGGGAATGTTGGCTTCACTGCCCAGCCGCTGAACACATCGCTCTTGAAGCACTCGCAGCAGTTTGCCCTGCGTGTTCGCGTTGAGGTCGCCGATTTCATCCAGAAAAATTGTGCCGCCGTGCGCTTGCTCGAAACGGCCAATGCGCCGCGCCTGGGCTCCGGTAAACGCGCCACGCTCGTGGCCGAACAGTTCGCTTTCCAACAATGCATCGGGAATGGCTGCGCAATTGACTGCGATGAATGGTTTGTCCGCGCGGTCGCTGTGCTGGTAAAGCGCGCGCGCAATGAGTTCCTTGCCGGTGCCCGTTGCCCCGCGTATCAGAACCGTGGCCGGTGTCGCGGCGGCCCGCCCGATTTCCTTGTAGATGGCCTGCATCGCCCTGCTCTGGCCGATGATCGCCGAACGGTCGAGCCGGGCTTCTCCCATTTCGACGGGCTCGGACATCAGCCGGCTGCTGGCCACCGCCGAGGAAACCAGGTCGAGCAATTCATCAGCCTCGAACGGTTTGAGCAGGTAATCGCACGCGCCTTGTTTGGTCGCCTCAATGGCGGTTTCGGTCGTGCCGTGCGCGGTCATCAAAATGATCGGCTGCTTCGGCTTCTCCGCGTGGAGTTGGGTCACGAGTTCCATCCCGCTCAAGCCCGGCAGCCGCAAATCAGTGATCACGACGTCGTAACGCTGTCGTCGTGCGCGTTCCAATCCGTCGTCACCGCGATTGGCGCCATCCACTTCGTAACCTTCAGCGCACAACACTTTCTGCAAGGAGGCCGCTGTGCTGGCGTCATCCTCGATCAACAGAATTTTTGGTTTCATGTTCGCTCACGCGCGGCAAAACGACGGAGAAGACCGTGCCACGATCGGTTTGGGTTTGATAGCTCAACTCGCCGCCGTGTTTTTCGATGATTCGCGCGGCAATCGAAAGGCCAAGGCCCGTACCGCCTTCCTTGGTCGTAAAAAACGGATCAAAAAGCCGCTTCTGAACTTCGGGCGGAATTCCCTTGCCGTTGTCTGCCACGTCCAGAACCACTGCTCCCGCTGCCTTGCGACCGGAACCAGACCCATCGTGAACGCGCAACGTGATTTCGCCGTTGCGTCCGATGCTGTCCGCCGAGTTCTGGATCAAATTGATGAGCACCTGTTTGATTTGTTGCGTGTCCACGCGCACCCACCGCGGTTCGGATGGCTCCAACTTCAGTTTGATGGCTACTTTCTCCAGTTGCGAGCGCAACAAGTCGTACACTTCCTGCAAAATCCGTTGGGCCGGAATGGTCACCAGGTCCGGCTCGGAAGGCCGCGCGAAATGCAAGAAGTCCTTGACGATTCGCTCCAGCCGGCTGATTTCGTCGCCAATCACAACCGCGTCCTCATTGCTGACTCCGGCGTCGGGCAGCGTTTTTTTCAAACTAAACAATCTGAATTTGATCGCCGTCAGCGGGTTGCGGATTTCGTGAGCCACGCCCGCGGCGAGCGCACCCAGGGAGGCTAGTTTTTCCTGCCGGGCAATGATGGCCTGGCTTTCGGTCAGTTGGTGCCGCAACGGCGCGATCATGCCGCGATAAACCAACACGACCAGCGCCGCGGCCAGCGTCAGCAGGAGTGCGAGGGCCAGTTTCAGCAAGTGTTGAAACGTGGTCAGCGTACGGTTTGATTCCGCCAGAAAAGTGTCGAAAGCCGTCCGCTGGTTGTCCACAAACGTATCGCACAGGAACAACAGGTTCTCCGATTGTTGCTGAACCTTTTCGTAACTTTTCTTGAAATCCCGGGCTTGTGTCGCCTCGAAACGTCCGAGGCCGGCTTCGAGCACTTTCATGCTCTCGACCAGGTAATCGTTGTATTCGCTCCGGATCTGGTCGAGAAATTTCAATTCCACGACCATCAGCCCGTTGGTCCGGGTGCTCTCCAGCCAGACTTTGAAACTCTGCGCGTCCGTGCGAAAGGTTTCGGAATCGGCCACGTCACCCCGCAAGCGGTAACGCAACAGCGCATCGTTCATTCGCTGGATGTCATTGCGCATACGGACCCCCAGATAAAAACTGTCGGCTTTCAGTCCGGCAAATTCGGTTTGCAAGTCAGCGACCCGATTCCAGGTCGCGCGGCTCACCCAGGTGACCAGCACGGAACCCAGCAGCGCGGTCAACACCAGTCCAACCAGGCGCAACCTTGCCGCCGGACGCGCCCGGGTGATACCGGGAAAACCACGTGTGGAATGAAATGTTCCATTCATCTGCTTCGTGCTCTGTCGCTTCATCTGGTAATGCCCGAAAATTCGCTGCGAATCGTCGCGCGCTTTCGCTGGCACAGCATCCGCTAATCCAAGCCAGCCAAACCGACCGAGTGTGCGAAACGGATCATAACCTCAAAATCTGCGCGAATGAAAATGCGAATCGCTCTAAATTCCTTCGATGCCTTGTCGTACGCAGTATGCTTGTCGAATTCCCCATCCGGGCGCGAACGCGACCGTGGAGATTCAGACAATGGCGATTCAGTTTTAACAGCGAATGGCATTTCATCGCGAGCGGCAACCAAGGCGCCGGGACAAAGCCACGGTGGAAGTGCCTTCGTTCTTCCCGCCGGTGCGATGTGGGCGGGTTTTATGCAATACTGCCCGTATCCGACAGCGTGCTGAACAATTTGTGAGGTGGCCGCGCGGGACCAAAGCCCCATGTTGAGTATGACTGCTATACCAGCAACTCGCGTGTGGTCCCCGCTGGTCGCCTCCGCCGGCCCGCGAACGTCGTCGCCGTTCGCGGGCTCCTTATTTCCTTACCTCAACCAGACTCATGAAAAAGACGGTTCTGGTCGTGGATGACGATGCCTCTGTGCGCAAATCCTTGAGCAAAGTGTTACGCGATGCCGGCTATGACGTGGTTTTGGCCAAAGATGGCCAGGAGGCCGTCGAACGCTTCAATCCGCGGCAAACGGACTTGCTTCTCTTGGACACCGGCCTGCCGATCAAAAACGGCTGGGAGACGTTTGAATACATCATCAGCGAGGACCCCGCGCTCCCAATCATCGCCATCACCGGTCAAGCCGACCAATACGATTCGGCAATCGCGGCGGGAGTTGGCGCGTTACTGGAAAAACCGCTGGATGCACTCCGGCTATTGGAAACCATGGAGCAACTGCTCGCCGAACCGAAGGAAGCGCGAATGCGGCGATTGTGCGGAAACCCCCAGGATACCCGCCTTATCCCGTCGAACAGCGGGCGCTTTCTACAGGAATTGCGCCGGCACTCCGCATCACCTCCGCGTTGCACCTTCTCGAGCAATTCCGGAAACGCATGAGCACCAAATCGCCATAGCCACTCGGGCGCGAAGAGGAGATTTTCGTTCGGTTAACGAATGCGCTTTGTCGAAGTGAAGCCAGCCCGAATGGCGGGCTTCTTCGACGAAATAAAAGAAAGGAACAAAACAATGAAGAAACACCTCATGACCTCATTGGTCGTCACTGGACTCGCGCTCGCGTTACAGATGGGCGCGCTGGCTGCGGACGAGGAAAAAACCATCACCGGCGAAGGGGCATGCGCCAAGTGCGTGCTCAAGCAAGCCGAAGCCTGTGACCTCACCGTCACTGCCGAAGAGTCGGGCAAGAAAGTCACCTATCACCTTGCCAAGAACGACGTGACCAAGCAGCAAGGCAAAAAGCTGTGTGCCGAAAAGTCGAAAGTCAAAGTCACCGGCACGGTCAAAACGGTGAATGGCAAGCAGGAATTGACGCCCATAAAAATCGAAGAAGTAAAAAGTTGAACCCTCCTGCCCCCGCGCGCCTGTTCATCCAAGCGGAACAGGCTCAGTGCTGCCGCGGGAGATAGACTCGCGGCAGCACAACGTTTTTAGACGGCCGAGCCGCCCGTCCGGAATGATTTCAGCGCCAAGGGTTGGTGGCCGCTCCGGAAATCGGAGCGGCTTCTTGTTGGATCAATCGATTAAGCCGCTTCCTCCTAGGCTAAACCTTCCCCAACTTCTTGAGGGCCTCGAAATTCCGTTTCACGGCGTCAATCGGATCCTTGCTGGTTTCGTGTTCGACCACGTACCATTTCGTTCCTCCCCTGCCCTCACAGAATTCAAAGACGCCTTTCCAATCCACCTTGTCCTCGCCAATGGCCGCCTCCGGACCGCCGCCATTGGGTTTGATGTGAATCGTTACTGCGCGCCCGGGATATTTCTTGAGCACCGCGACCGGCTCCGCGCCGCCTTCGTGGCAATTGCTCGTGTCGAGTTGCATGACGACCTCCGGCTTGGTCGTGCCGAAAAACAAATCCCACGCCGTCTCGCCTTCAAACTTGTGAAAGTCATGCGCGTGCGCGTGGTAACCAACCCAAAGCCCCTCGGGTTTCACCTTGGCGGCCACTTCATTGAACAGCTTGGCCTTGTCCAGCCACTCCTGCTTCGATTTGCCTTCCATCCACGGCACTATGAGGAACTTGTTCCCGATGGTGAGATTGAACTCCATCGTTTCTTTCAGCTTTTCACCGAGGATGGATTCGTAAGGCGTGTGCGTACCACACGCAACAAGCCCCAGATCATCCAGCATCTTGCGCAGTTCCTTCGCGCTGCGACCGTGATAGCCGGCGAACTCGACACCTTTGTAACCAATCTTCGCAATCGCTGCCAGCGTTCCGGGCAGATCCCTCGCGCATTGCTCGCGCACGGAATAAAGCTGCACACCGACCGGAATTTTGCCCGCTCCGCCGGACGCCCGTACGATTCCGTTGCCCAAACTCAGTACCGCCGTGCCCATCGCCGCGCGGCCAATGAAGGCGCGCCGTGTGGTTTCAGTTGTGAGAATTGTTTTCATGGTGAATGCCCTTTGTTAGTTTTGATCAAGCCCAGATTTGTTACCCGACTCCGTGGTGAACCATAGGAGAACGG
>CAZCZP010000054.1:0-2765 GCA_964502895.1 uncultured Bifidobacteriaceae bacterium | reverse complement strand
CGCCTGCCGGTCTGTTGCGATTCACGCGCTGCCGTGATGATTTCGAGCACGTGCAGGGCGTGTTCAGGTGTAACCAGCAATTCGCGTCCGGTCGCGAGACATTCGGCGGCCAACGCCGCGCCCTGTTGCCAGACGTAACCTTGCGCATCCGTCACCTGCCGTTCCAGCTTTGGTTGCTTGTGAGTCGCCAGGTCCACGCCCAGCGGCGCCCAATCGTAACCAACAAGTCCCATGAATCCTCCCGATCCAACGATCGTGATCGTATGCCGCTGTTCGCCGCTGCCGTCGTGGCCGTGCGGGTTGAAATAATTGAAGCCCGACTGCACGTGCGAAATCACACCGCGCTCATGTTCGAGCAGCACCATGGCGTTGTCCTCCTCGGTGACCTTGATCCTGCCCTTGGTCGTGATGTCGCGCTCGGGTGTGACAACGCTCAACATCGCAGAGACGCGCTTCGCCGGCCCAAGCAAACCAGTCAGAGAGGTCATGTTGTAAACCGCCAGGTCGGGCATGCTGCCGCCGCCTTTCTCATAAAAGAACGAAGACCAATTCGGCCCTTCGTGCCCATAGTCCGCATGCGCCGCCGCCACGCGACCCAGCGCGCCTTGCGCCAGCGTGCGCGCCATGAATGCAAACTGCGGACTCTGCACCGTGATCGGTGCGCCCCAAAGCCTCACTTTTTTCCCCTTCGCGATGCGCAAAAGTTTTTGCCCCGCCGCAAGCGAGTTGGCGATGGGCTTTTCGCTCCAGACATGTTTGCCAGCCTCCAGTGCCTGCCGATTCAAATGCTCGTGCTCCTGCATGTCGGTGAGGTTGATGAGAAATTCAAAAGGCTCGCCCGCGAGCATCTGGTCAATGTGCGGATAATGATGCGCGACCTTGAACGCCTCAGCCTGTTTGCGCGCGCGCTCGGGCCGGATGTCGCAGAGGCTCACGACTTCGGCATACGGACACTTCGCCAGCACCGGCAGATAGGAGTGCGATACACTGCCGCAACCGATGACACCGATGCGGATGCGCTTGGTGGTTTGGCCGGGAACGGTCACAGCGCCGGTGGCGATGGCGGCGCCGGCGAGCAAAGTGGCTTTGGTGAATTCACGGCGGCTCAGGGAATGAGATGTTGAGTGCATATTGCGGATTGGTTGACAGACTTTTGCCTGCTGGCGCTGCCGCTGGCAACTGGAAAACTTAGGCGTGCTCGGGCGCATCTTCCCGGAAAGCTAATGGGTTGTCTCCGCGCCAGACACTCCTATAATCGCGCCATGAAGCGCATGACGCGACAACAAGTGCTGGACCTCTACTTCCTCGATGCACGCAGCCGGTTGATTGATCTGGCGGCGTTTCTCGACCGAATGGAACGAGCTCCGGGCAAGGACGATTTTCGGATGAAGGCGTTCCGCAAGGCCGTTGGAGAGTTGGGTGGAAAAAAGCGCCGCCGGGCGGAAAAGGTCCTGCTCGCGTTCAGCGATCCGACCACAAAGCCCATTCCTGCTGCGACAACAAAGGCTGCTTGTGGCGCTTATCCGGGCGAGGGGTGAGTTCACGATTCACTTGTCAAGCATTACGACGACGGAACGAGATTAGGATTAAGATCAAGAAAACCCAGCAACTCCAGCACATGAAGTATATCGAGCCTCACGCCCACATGGTCAGCCGCGTAACGGACGATTACGTGAAAATGACGCTGGCCGGTTGCCAGGCGGTTTGCGAACCCGCGTTTTGGGCCGGCTTCGACCGCAGCTCGGTCAACGGCTTCTACGATTACTTCTGCCAGCTTACCGAACACGAGCCCAAACGCGCCGCGAAGTTCGGTCTCGCGCATTTTTGCTGGCTCTGCATCAACCCGAAGGAATCCGAGGACGTGAATCTCGCGGAAGATGTCATCGGCATCATTCCGCAATTCCTTGACCGGCCCAACGTGCTCGGCATCGGCGAAATCGGGTTGAACAAGAATTCGCGGAATGAACTCAAAGTGCTGGAAATGCACGTGGACATCGCGGCGCGACACAATCAACTCATCCTCGTCCACACCCCGCATTTGGAGGACAAGCTCAAAGGCACACGCCTGATTCTCGACGTGATGAAAAGCGACCGGCGCATCAAACCCGAGCGCGTCATCATTGACCACGTTGAGGAACATACCGTGAAGCTTGTGCTCAACACGGGCATGTGGGCAGGCATGACACTCTATCCGGAAACGAAATGCACCCCGGCCCGCGCGATAGACATCCTGGAAACTTACGGAGACGAACGCCTCTGGATGAACAGCGCGTGCGATTGGGGCATCAGCGATCCATTGGCCGTTCCCAAGACGGCGCTCGAAATGAAGCGGCGCGGACATCTGGCCAAGACCGTTGACAAAGTCGTTTATCAGAATCCGCTCGAATTTCTTGGCCAGTCGCCAAAGTTCAAACTCCAGAAAGGTTGACCTGGTCTCGCGAACTCCTTTAGTTCTGCATGCCACCCTTTTCTGCAGTTCGCGAAAGCGCGACTTCTCTTTCACCATTACTCTTTGGTTCAGCCGCCGAATGTGGTCTTGACCTGCAACAGCGCGTGCATTGCAACTGGGTTGATAATGCAAGGATCGGGTCCTTCCTTTCAAAGAATGCAAAAGCTCTTTGCGGGCGGCGCTGCTCGACGAGGAAATCGGCGGTCGCGCGGTTCAGAGTTGCGCGGTGGGCGGCAATGTGCCAAAACTACTGCTGTCCGCGTGGATGGGGTCGTAGCTCAGTTGGTAGAGCGTCTCGTTCGCAATGAGAAGGTCG
>CAZCZP010000053.1:14132-19257 GCA_964502895.1 uncultured Bifidobacteriaceae bacterium | reverse complement strand
CCCGCGCCGATATAAACGATGAAACCCTTTTTGCCATCGCGTTTCAGCCGGGCAAAGCGTTCCTCAATGCGATTCATGTAAGAATGAGTTTCAAGTTGCAGGTTGAACGTTGCAAGTTTGGAGTTCCGTCTTTGCCTGGCCTGTTCCAGTGCGGTTTCGATGGTAAATCCATACTGGACTGGTTTCTGCGCCCGGAATAGTGTCACCGTGTGAAACGAGATCAGCGGTAAAATGATCCGTCCGTTATCGGTTAGTCACTGACGCTTCATGCGTATTCCAACGATTCTGATTGCCGTAGTCGGCATCGCTGTGTTGAGTGGGTGCGCCACTTACATTCCGCCGAGCGGGCGCGCCGACCTCGCAGCGATCAGCAGCCCCTCAATGCAGGAGAGTTTCTCCGCGAAGCCCGCAGCGGTTTTTCCTGCAAGCATCGCGGCGGTGCGCGTTCAAGCTCCGCGTTACCAGAGCTACCACACCCAGCGTGAGGGCGGCGTGTATGGGCAGGGTCGTTACTCGGTCATCACAGTCAAGGAGGTCGAGGAGGATGCGGACATGCAGCACATCGCCAAGCTGCCCCAGATAGGAGGATTGATTACCATCAGCACGTTGCTTCTACCGGCGAACTTGCAGTCGGACCGCGACCTTCGCGAAGCGGCCGCGCGACTCAAGGCCGACATGGTGCTCGTCTATACCTTTGACACTTCGTTCATGACAACGACGCTTCGGTTGCCCTCAACGTTATCACGCTGGGCTTCTCTCCGACGCGAAGAGTGTTTGTTCGCGTAGCTGCCTCGGCTCTGCTTATCGACACTCGTACGGGTTTTATCTACGCGGCGCTTGAGGCCAACGAGAAACGGCAAGTAACCACCAACGCATGGGAATCACGCGAGACTGCGGACCGGGCGCGACGCGATGCCGAGAAAGCGGCCTTCAAAGCGTTGCTAAGCGAGTTCGAAAAGAATTGGCCGCAGATTATTGAGCGTGCGAAAAAGGGTGACTAACCCGAGGATCAGCGGCAGTCATTTCATTGCGTTGCGCGTCGCCCATACCAACCGCAAACCTTCGAGCGTCAGATTCGGTTCAACGCAAGAAATCTCCGGGAGCTTTGACGCGATGAGTTTCGCATAACCACCCGTGGCCACTACCGGCAGGCGGCGCGTTTTCAGTTCACGCTTCAACTCCGCCAGCAGCCCGCGAATCAATCCGCGATAACCATGCACGGCGCCGACAAGCATCGCGTGTTCGGTGGATTTGCCGACAGCGGATTTGATCTCGCGGATTTTGATGCGCGGCAGCAGCGCGGTTTTTTCGTGCAGATAATCCGTCATCGCCGCCAGCCCGGGCGCGATGATGCCGCCGACGTAATTGCCGAGAGCATCCACCACGTCGAATGTCACCGCTGTGCCGAAATCCACCACCACCACCGGCGCGCCGAAATGATGTCGTGCCGCGACGGCATTGGCCAGGCGGTCCGGGCCGATTGTGTCCGGCTTTGGATAATCAATACCCACACCGCGCAAAGTTTTTGGCGTTAGCTCAAGACAGGCGAGTCCCCAGAATTTTTTCGCGGCGCGATGGACGCGCGGCGTCGCTTTCGGCACCACGCTGCAAATCCCTGCGCCTTCGATTCTGGCTTTGCCAACGAATTTCGCGAGGCGCATGTGCGCCGTGCCATCGAGCCAGCTTGCCGTGGGAATGTCTGTCTGCCGGACGACTCGTTGCGCATTCGCCAGGCCAAGGTGCGTGTTCGTGTTGCCGATGTCGAAAAGTAGAATCATGGAAAAATACCCTCACTCTGACCCTCTCCCGGCCGACGGGAGAGGGAACAGCAATCGCAGTTCATACGCTGGCGGGTGACTGTCAGGCCACCGCCGCCGCTCGGCGTACCACGCAAGCTGCGAACAGTTCTCCCTCTCCCATCGGGAGAGAGAGGGCTGGGGTGAGGGCGGTCGTTCATCACTACTTCTCCAACGTCACATCGCCACCGATGATGCGTTCCAGACGTCCATGCTCGGTGCGGAGCAGCAACGCCCCGTCTTCGTCGAGCGATTCCGCGCGACCCGGGACGCGCCGGTCGCCGATGTGAATCGCGACGTTTCTGCCAATGGTGGTGCAATGCTCCTCCCACTCGTCGGCCACGGCAGCAAATTGTCCGGCGCAAACCCGCGCGTAGTCTTGATCCAGTTCGCGCAAGATTGTCGTCGCCAGTTCCGGGCGCGAAACCGGTTTGCCCAGTTCGATCTTGAGCGAGGTCACACTTTTTCGCAGTTCGGCTGGGAGTTCGCTGCCTGAGAGATTCACGTCCACACCGATGCCGAGGATGACAAATTTGACGTGATCGAGTTCCGCGCTCAGTTCAGTGAGAATGCCGGCGGTCTTCCGCCCGCGAATGAGGATGTCGTTCGGCCATTTGATTTCGGGTTTCAGGCTCGTTTGTTCGTGAATCGCGCGCCTTAACGCCGTAGCCGCCGCGACGGTCAATTGTGTGGCTTCCTGCGGACGCATGTCCGGCCGGAGCAGGACCGAGAACCACAAACCCTTTCGCACCGGAGAAATCCAGTTTCGCCCGAGCCGTCCGCGGCCTTTGGTTTGCGACTCGGCGAAGACCACGACGCCTTCCTTCACGCCATCGCGCGCGAGTTTCTCGATGACATCGTTGGTGGAAGTCGTTCGTGCGAACACGCGGATATCGCGACCGACGACTTTGGTCGGGCCAAGGCGCGCGAACAAATCGTCCGCCAGGAGCAGGTCTGGTTCGTTCAACAATTGATAGCCGAGGTGCGGACTGGCTTCGATTTCGTAACCGAGCTTGCGCAATTCCTCAATGCGCGCCCAGACCGCCGCGCGCGAAATGCCAAGCTTCTGGGAAAGTTCTGCTCCCGAGACGCCGCCTTCAGTGGACGCGCGTAAGGCTGAAAGAATTTGTGCGTCGGTGGTCATTCAAAATCCAATCCAATATCCACCGCTCGCGCCGAATGCGTCAGTGCGCCGACGGAGATGAAATCCACGCCGGTCTTGGCGATGGCGCGAGCATGCTTCAGGTTTACACCGCCGCTGGCTTCGGTTTTGGCGCGGCTGGCAACGAGCTTTACCGCGCGGCGTAGTTGCGCGCGTGTCATATTGTCCAACAGGATGAAATCTGGACGCGCGTTCACGGCCTGCTGAACCTGCCCCAGTGTGTCCGCTTCAACTTCAACTTTCAGGTTCGGAAATTTGTTTCGTGCACGCTGCACAGCAGCGGCGATGGCATTTGGTTTGGCCCCTCGCAATGCAGTCAGATGATTGTCTTTGATGAGCACCATGTCGTAAAGACCGAGGCGATGATTGTGTCCGCCTCCGCACGTGACGGCGTATTTCTCGAAACGCCGCCAACCGGGCGTGGTTTTGCGCGTGTCGAGGATTTGTGCGCCCGTGCCTTTGACTGCATTCACGAATTGAGCTGTGATTGTCGCGACGCCGGATAGCCGCTGGACAAAATTTAGCGCGACGCGTTCGGCGCTTAGAATGGCGCGGGCGGGTCCAGAGACTTTCAACAAAGTGTCGCCGGCCTCTACGCGATCTGCGTCTCGTGCGAGCCGCCTGATTTTTACCGAAGATGACAGTTCTCGAAACGCAGCTTCTGCGAAAGCCAGTCCGGCAACTACGAGTGGCTCGCGTGACCGCATGACGGCACAGGTCATCGCTGTTCTCGAGACCGTCGCCAGCGTGGTTGCATCGCCGGTGCCTATGTCTTCAGTAAGGGCAATGCGCACGGCACGTCGGATTTCGCTTCGGCTCAGCAACAACACGTGGCGAGGATAGCCAATGAAGCTGTCCTTGACGAAAAAAATCTGTGTTCATCTGCACTGAACCGTGGTTAAAACTCCGGCGTGTTTCAAATTCCAGAGACTATGCGGGCGGTAGTTTATCGCGGCCGGAACGATCTTCGATTGGAAACCTTGCCCGTCCCGCGCATACGCGCGGATGAATTGCTTGTCAAAGTGGCCGTGTGCGGTGTTTGCCCGACCGACATAAAGAAAATTCAACACGGCACCGTGTCGCCACCGCGCGTGTTTGGGCATGAAACCGCTGGCACGGTAGTCCGCGCCGGCGCGCGTGTGCGCGGGTTCAAGGTCGGTGACCGAGTGGCGCTGCATCATCATGTGCCGTGTTTGGATTGTCATTTTTGCCGGCATCGCGCGTTTGCACAATGTGCGCAGTACAAACGGACCGGCATTACCGCAGGATTCGAACCTGCCGGTGGCGGGTACGCCGAGTATGTGCGCGTGATGGGGTTCGTGTTGCCGGGCGTGGTTGGAATCCCGGCGAGAAATTCTTTCGAGGAAGGCGCGATGCTCGAACCGGTCAACACCGTGCTGAAGGCCGTTCGCCGCCTCTCGTTGCAGAGTGGAGATGTTGTGCTGGTCGCGGGGCAAGGACCGATTGGCCTGATGTTCACGCGGCTGCTGAGTTTGGAAGGCGTGCGCGTGCTTGCCACGGACTTGATCGAATCGCGGCTGAAGCTGGCGCGGCAATTCGGCGCGCGCTGGCAGATCCGTGGTGACGATGTTGGATTGTCGGATTACGTCAAGCGCGCGACGCGCGGCAGAGGACTCGACGCCGCTGTTGTCGCCGTGCCGTCGGACGAAGTGGCGCGACAGGCGCAAAATCTATTGCGTGGTGGCGGGCAGCTCATCCTGTTTGCCCACACGAAACGAGGCGACACATTTTCCCTTGACCCCGCCAACGTGTGTGTGGATGAGAAGGATTTGCTGGGTAGTTATTCCGCCGATTTCACCCTGCAACGTGAAGTGGCTCGCGTGGTTTTCTCCCGCCGGCTCGACGTTCAGAAGCTAATTACTCAACGCTTTCCGTTGGAGCAAACGGCGGCAGCGGTACGGAGGGCGGCCAATCCCGCGTCTGATTCCTTGAAAGTTGTTGTTTCGCAGCAGTAGAGCGCCCGGCGCTCCTCGATGAACCGACACGCGGGATTGATGTCGGGGCCAAGGCTGAAGTGTATCAACTCATCATCGAACTCGTTGGCCGGGCAACGTCCGTGTTGGTCATGTCCTCGGACCTGGACGAACTCATCGGCATTTGCGATCGCATCCTGGTGATGAGACGCGGTGAGATCACCGACGAACTC
>CAZCZP010000053.1:6466-14032 GCA_964502895.1 uncultured Bifidobacteriaceae bacterium | reverse complement strand
TCAGAACGAGCCGGGTGCTGGTGGCCGTTTACATTATCAGCGGCCTCTGTGCCGCCATCGGCGGGATTCTTTCTCTGACCCAACTCGGAGCGGTGTCTCCGACGTTTGGCAAAGAAAAGGAATTCGCCGCCATTGCGGCGGCGGTGCTGGGTGGGACGAGCCTTTTCGGCGGGAGAGGGAAAGTGTTCCCCGGCACGCTTATCGGCGCGGTTCTGATTCAAAGCATCGAGAATGGTTTGGTGCTCATCAATGCCGATCCATATTTGTATCCGCTGGTGGCGGGAGGAGCCATTTTTTTGGCGGTGTTGATTGACAGTCGCCGCAACTCGATGCTGGAAAAGCTTGGCCGCCGCAAGATTCGGTTGGATTGAGAATTCCCGGCGCTCTTCTCATCACTGGAGCGGCTGGCCGGGTGGTGGATAATTCCTGGCCGCGTCATTGAGCACCAGGACCCAGTCGAGTTGTTCGCCGGGATTTGGCGGATTGAATTCGCGCTCGCCCGTGTTGGCGAACTCACCGATCACGGTGGCGGCGCCGTCACGCGGATTAAACCAGTAGCCTTTCACTTTTGCTCCGGTGATTTTATTCATGTGGACTTTGAAAGGGCGGCCAATCGGGGCATAGACCATGAGATAACTGCCGGCCTCGTCGCGCGTGGCGACAAAACGCCGGCTCCCCGCGCCGGGGACGGAAGTGGTCACCGTGTTGGTGACGATTATTGAGTCATCGGGAATGCGCGTGAGGAACGGCCGCGATTCCATCAAGCGCCGCCCAAACTGCATCTGGCCGGCGCCCGGCTGGTTGATGGCTTCGGACCACGGCATGAGCGGGGCGTTGATCGGAGTCCGGCCGGGTTTCCACATTTGCCAGACGGAATGGTGGCCATAGGTGTGGCCGAACGCGCCGGTGAACAGGTTCCAATACAGGGGACGGCGAACATCCGCGGCAATGGAGTGGCCAAGCTCCCTGGCTTTGAATGAAACGGGATGATCCTCGTAGATGGGTTCACCATCCAGAACGGGTTTGATGGGCGTGCGGTCATAGTCCGCCCGCGTCTGGTCGTAACGCCCGGTGAATTCGACCACGTGGCCGTTTTGCCGCATGTTGAAATCGAGCCACGGTTCATCGTGAAACCATTTCGAGGAGCCGCTGCCGCCCGGAGGATGCAGCGTCATGAGATGGTTGCCGCCGTCCCCCTTGCGCAGACCGGTAGCCATCGCGCGGATGATGGACTTTTGTTCCTCATTCTCAACGGTGCGATCACCGCCCAGAATCCAGATGACCGGCTTGTCCCGGTAACGTTTGCCGAGCCATTCGCCATAGCTGCCGGCGTTGGCTTCAGTGAAGAGCACTTTGCCTTCTTTCGTCTTGTCGTGCCAGTATCGGCCCCAGGTTGGGAGGAAACCGATGTATAAGCCGAGCGATTCGGCCTTGTTGACGATGTAATCCACATGATCCCAATAGTCGTTGTTGGGACCGTCCTTGACCGCGGGTTGCGCGGGATCGAGATCCACCAATGGGAGATGTCCGTATGGATTTGGGTCGCTGTGCCCCTCCAACTCGGCGAGGGCCACCGCCTGAATAACCGTGAAGCCCTTCTTCGCGCGATCCGCCAGATATTGATCGGCTTCCTCACGCGTGGTCCGGTGAAACAGCTCCCACGCGGTGTCGCCGAGCCAGAAGAAAGGTTTGCCGTTTTCGTAAACCAGGAACCGGTGATTGTCAGATACGCGGAGACACGCCGGCGCCGTTTGCGCTTCGGTGGCCAGGCCGCCGGCCAGCAGCGCGGTTCCGAGAATCATTCCGATTCGAGCCATTGTTCGGGGAATAGTTTTCATTTGAAAGGAGCGATGTGATTGGTGAACCACGCATGGTCTCTCGGGCCGGCATTCGGAAGGAAGTTGATGTCGTTGGGGATAACGACCGCGCCGCTGACTCTGATCTTGGAGAGATTGCTGTCCACCCACTTGTGAATCTCGGAATGGCCGTCGGCGAAGGTGAATCCCGTGGCGTTGCCATGACGACCCGACGGCGCATCCAGCCAGCGATTGTCATAGGTTTTCAGGTTGCGAAAGGGGTAAAAGTGCGAGTCGTTGATGCTGTTTTCATGTTCATCAATCAACACAAAAACGTCTGTGGGGCCGGGTCGTTTGATGAGGGACAACTTGGTGACGTGATCGAAGGGTGGAACATTCGGCTGGTGCCAACCGCTGCTGCCAATGACGCCATTCACGGCGTAGCTGCGATTGCGCAATCGGACTGCCCCTTGATACAGCAAGCCCGCGCGGTCGGTCGGGCACTTGAACACCGCTGGTGAACTGAGGTAGCGGTACGATGGGCTGTTCTTGAGAATCTGTTCGTCCACCGCCTCGGGGGCGGAAACCACCTGCCCGTCGCACCAGGCGGGCACTCGGCCATAGCCGCCACCCGGCAAGGCAATGTCATTATTGTCATTCGCATACAACTGATAAGCCAGACCCAGTTGCTTGCCATTGCTCATGCAGGAAATGGCCTGCGCCTTCAGTTTTGCCTTGCCGAGGGCCGGCAGGAGCATCGCCGCAAGAATGGCAATGATGGCGATGACCACAAGTAACTCAATCAACGTGAACGCCTGCTGCAGAACGACGACCGGGCCTGAGGCGGTCGCAAACCCGCTGATGCCACGCCCGGAATCGAGCCTGCGGGGCGAACAATCAGGGTTCATCGGAACATAATTAAGCCTTCGCCCCGGGTGCATAATAGAATATTACGACCGATTTGTTGGATGAATTTATCCCGCACATTCCGACCGGCGCGGTGATGGGGCGTTGTCGCTTCATCGCCGCACTATTGGCTTCCACGCCGCCCGGCTCCCATCAATGGCCATTTGATAGTGTAGCGGCCGAAGCCGTCTGTACCTTTATCTCGAAACAGTACCACGGTTTTTATCGCGCGATTCGGATGCCTTGGATTTCTACGGCAACTGTAACAACCGATAGAACCGGGTCGGCTGCGTCGCCGATGCCGGGTCAATGTACGGATACGGCGAAGTGTCGAGGGTGAAATCCGTCAGCTTGCTCCAGTTGATGAGGTTCGTCGAAATCTGCAATTCGTAGCGCAGGCCGACGTCGCCGGTGATGTCGAGTTGCTTCAGATTGCTGCCCGAAACCCGGTTGATGACCATCCGCGAACCCTCGCCCGTCACCGTCACGTTGAAGGTCTGCGTCGCGCTCAAGGAAGGCGAGCCGTTGTCCGCCACCCGCACCTGGACCGGGTGCGTGCCCACCTGCGCGGGCGCCGGCGTCCAGGAAACTTGTCCGCTTGCTGCACCGATGGTCATTCCAGAGGGATATTGAACCAAGCTGAACGCGAGTGTGTTCGCCGGAACATCCGAATCGGAGGCCAGCGCCTGGACGGACAACAGAATTCCAAAATGAACGGACTGGTTCGTAATGGCCTGCAAAACAGGCGGAACGTTGACTTCGCGTACCGTGACGGTAAACGTATTGGTAACGCGCAGTGTCTGGTTGTTCTGCGCTGCGGCGTTGGTGTCCGCGACGACCACGCTGATCAAGTTGGTGAAAGGTCCTTGTGTTTCTGTCGGCGTCCAAGCAATCGCGCCGCTATTGGGATTGATGGTCATTCCGGCAGGAGGTGAAACCAGGGAATAAACTAGCGGATTCGCCGGCACATCGCTGTCGGCAGCCGAGGCGGAGACGTTCAGCGCGGTCAATTCATCAATCGTCTGATTGGTCGGCACAGTGAGCTGTGGTGCTGTGTTCACCTCGCGGACAGTGACGGAAAATGTATTGGTCACACTCAAGGCATTTCCGGCTGAGGCATTCGCGTCGGTCACAACGACGGCGATGACGTTCGTGAACGGACCTTGCGCCTCGGTCGGTGTCCAGGCAATTGCTCCGGTTACTGGATTGATGGTCATGCCCGCGGGAGGCGAGTTCAGCGTGAAGGTCAGCGAATTGGTCGGCACGTCGCTGTCCGTGGCTGACGCAGAAACGTTGAGCGCTGTCAGCTCGTCCAACGCTTGATTCGCCGGCACGGTGAGTTGCGGGGCGGTATTCACTTCGCGAACGGTCACCGTGAAGGTGTTGGTAACGCTGAATTGCTGGTTCGCGAGAGCCGCTGAGTTTGTATCGGTAACGACAACAGTAATGACGTTGGTGACCGGGCCTTGCGCTTCGGTTGGTGTCCAGGCAATCGCACCAGTGTTGGGATTGATGGTCATTCCTGAAGGCGGTGAAACCAAAGAGTACGTCAGCGGATTGGCCGGCACGTCACTGTCCGTCGCGGACGCGGAAACGTTTAACGCGGTCAATTCGTTGATCGCCTGGTTCGTGGGGACGGTCAGTTGGGGGGCGACGTTCACTTCGCGGACGGTGACGGTGAAACTGTTGGTTGCGCTTAGTTGCACGGCGTTCACGGCGGTCGGGTTGCTGTCCGCCACCACGACCATCACAAGATTCGTGAACGGACCTTGCGCCTCGGTCGGTGTCCAGGAAATCGCCCCGGTAGTGGGATTGATGGTCATCCCGCCCGGCGGCGAGAGCAGTGAATAGGTCAATTGATTCAACGGCAAGTCGGCGTCGGTGGCCGAAGCCGAGACGTTCAGCGCGGTCAGTTCGTTGATGGTCTGATTCCCAGGCACGGTCAGTTGCGGCGGGACATTCACTTCACGAACGATGACTGTGAAGAAATTTGTGACGCTGATCGAAGTCGTATTCACCGCTGGCGGATTGGTGTCGGTGACGACAACGGTGATGCTGTAACTGTTAGAGCCCTGGGCCTCTGTTGGCGTCCAAGCAATCGCGCCCGTGTTTGGATCAATCGTCATCCCGGCGGGCGGCGAAACCAGACTGTAGGTGAGCGGATTCAGAGGCACGTCCGGGTCTGTCGCCGAGGCCGACACATTCAGCGAGGTCAATTCGTTGATGACTTGCTGGCTGGGAACGGTGAGGACGGGCGGTTCATTGATCTCATTTACCACGACGATGAAGCTGTTTGTGCGGATGAAATCCCTGCCGCCAACGTTGTCGGTTACGCTCAGAACGAAAGTATTGGTAACTGGTCCGGTGATTTCGTCGGTTGGCCAAGTAATCGTGGCGTTGGTATTGCCGTTGGGCGTCAGAACCGATCCGGAAGGTCCAGAGATTTTTGTGAACGTGAGCAACTTGTCGGGAATGTCCGGATCCTGCGCCGACACCGGCACGTTCAGCGTCGTCCCTTCGCTGATAAACACCGTACTGGGCACAATCAGGTCAGGTGGCACGCGCGACTGTTTCAAGCTGTAGGTGCCCGACTGATCCAGATAGGTCGCGCCAACAACCAACGTGTAATAACCCGCATTCGTGATGACGAAATTAAAGCCATTGCTGCGGTTGAGCGTGCTGGCAATAAACACATCCCGGAGCAGCGCCCCGGTCGGACCGTAAAGCCTCAACCACGGAGTAAAATTGGTGGTGACGATTCGGAACACGTTGCTATCGCCGGGAGTCCCATAAAAACTCCACGCATCCAGATCGCCAATCGCGTTCGTGCAGACGTTCACCAAACCATTGGTCAACGTGCCGCCCTCGTCGCCCGGAGAGATGAACAAGTCACCCGGCGCATGGGCCAGGCTGAGTCCATAAGTGCCGCTCGCGCCGGCGGAATGATCATAATAGTAGCTGGAAAGCACGACCGTGAACGTTCCGCTGTTTGTCGTCTGAACATTCAGATAAGTGTCGCGATTGGCGCTGCTGGCAGTGGCTGCCGATCCGATCAGCGCCCCGTTGGGTCCGTAAAGCGTCAACCAGGGTGTAAATCCCGTCGTGCCGACGCGCAGCATCACGCCCTCGCCGGCATTGGCCGTGAAACTCCACATGTCCAGTTCGCCGAGCGCCAGCGTGCCTGCATTGATGGCGCCATTCGTCAATGCGCCGCCTTCGTCGCCGGGCGAAACCACGAACGCGGCGGGCATTTGCGCCAACGTCAGATTGTAAGTGCCCGATGCGCTGGCCGAGTGATCGTAGTAATAGCTGCTGAGCACGACCGTAAACGTTCCGCTGTTGGTAGCCACCAAAGAAACGTAAGCGTCATGATTGGCGCTGCTGCCGGTTGCTTCGCTCGCAATCAGTGCCCCGTTTGGCCCGTATAGATGCAGGAAGGGCGTGAACCCGGCGGTGCCAACCCGCAAAAAGATACGATTGCCGTTGGTGGCCGTGAAGCTCCACATGTCCAGTTCACCCAGGCCAATTGCGCCCGGGTGAACCGCGCCATTCGTCAGTGCGCCGCCTTCGTCCCCCGGTGAAACCACAAATGAGCCGGGCATTTGCGCCAATGTCAGGTTGTAGGTGCCGGCGGCGCTGGTCGTATGATCGTAGTAGTAGCTGCTGAGCACGACCGTAAACGTTCCGCTGTTGGTAGCCACCAAAGAAACGTAAGCGTCATGATTGGCGCTGCTGGCAGTTGATTCGGACGCAATCAGCGCTCCGTTCGGTCCATAAAGATTCAGGAACGGCGTGAACCCGCTCGTTCCAACGCGCAGAAAGATATTGTTGCCGTTGGTAGCCGTAAAACTCCACATGTCCAATTCGCCCAAGTTAATCGTGCCCGCGTGAACCGCACCATTCGATAACGGTCCGCCTTGGTCGCCCGGAGAAACGACGAAGGCATCGGGTGACAAAGCCAAGGTCAGGTTATACGTGCCCGAGGCACTGGCCTGGTGGTCGTAATAGTAGCTGCTGAGCACCACGGTGAAGTTGCCGCTGTTGGTGGCCCGGAGCGTGAGATAGGCATCGTGATTAAGAGAGCTGGCAGTGCCCTCGAAGCCAATTAATGCTCCGTTCGGCCCATAGAGCAACAAATACGGAGTAAAGTTCGTGGTGCCGACGCGGAGCACGATGCTCTGCCCATTCGTCGCCGCAAAACTCCACATGTCCAATTCACCCAGGCCAATCGTTCCACCGTTGACAGATCCGTTTACCAAAGCGCCCCCTTGATCTCCGGGCGACACCACGAATGAGACCGGCGACTGGGCCAGAGTCAGATTGTACGTGCCCGACGCACTGCCATTATGGTCGTAATAGTAACTGGTGACGACCACCGTGAACGTGCCGCTGTTGGTGGCACGCAGGGTCATAAATGTGTCGTGATTCGCACCGCTGTTAAAACCAGCAGTTTCAAGCACGGCACCGTTTGGGCCGAAAAGAACCATGTAAGGCGTGAACCCGCTCGTCCCAACGCGCAACACGATGCTGTCGCCATTCGTGGCCGTGAAACTCCACATGTCAAAATCACCCAGGGCAATGTCCCCCGGGGCCACGGCGCCGTTGGTCAACGTGCCGCCTTCGTCACCCGCCGGCACAATAAACCCTCCCGGGGGCTGCCCGAACCTCAAGCCGTACGTTCCCGAGCCGCCCGCAAAGAAACTGCTGACTCGCACGGTGAACGTGCCGCTATTGGTGGCCCGGAGCGCGAGGTAGGTATCGTGATTGAGGCCACTGTTGAAACCCGCCGAACCAATCACCACTCCGCCAGGACCCAAGACCACCAGCCGCGGCGTGAAATTGGTAGTACCAATGCGGAATACCA
>CAZCZP010000053.1:0-6366 GCA_964502895.1 uncultured Bifidobacteriaceae bacterium | reverse complement strand
GGAACCAAAATACATCCGGCTCTTGTTCTTCTGAGACCTCGACGCAACGCCGTGCGTCATCCAATCCCGATGCTTCCAGACACGGAAGCCTCGCCTGCAAAGTCCGGCCAGCCCTGGCCGTCAATCCACCGGCGGCTTTCCCTGCTCTATTCCGACCGTTTCGAGAAGACAAGGCCGGTGCTGGAGAGCAAGGGAGAAACTGGGCGCGAGGCCTGTTATGGCAACCTCAGACACGGAATTCAATATGATTCTTGGACCAATTTGTCGGCCCGAATACGGAATACCTGAAATGTTCAAGGACGGATTGCTTCAAACTACTGAACTCTTCTGGCCGAAAAACCCATCATAAACCTCCCGCACCGCCGAACGCCATTTCGCCAGCGCGGCGCGAAACGCTTCCGGCGTCGCAAACCCGCAACGCACCGTGACGCGGTAGTACGGCGCTGGCTCGTCAGGTAGAACAGTTTCACCCTCATAACTCCAGCGTCGCAAAATGCCTTCGACTCGCCGAAGCTGCCGATAATTCTCCAACAACTTTTCCACATCCGGCATTACCCCCGCGTCGCGTGCCCGCGCCAACGCGCGCAACGAATGCGCCTCCACCCAGCCGTGTTCCAGGCACAACGCCTGCGCGATGAACTCGGCATCCATTAACCCGCCTTGCCCTGTCTTGATCGCGAGATCGTCTTTACCCACGGGCGTCCGCTCCTTCTCGATGCGCATCCGCATCTCGTGAATCTTGTTCTTCCAATCCGGAGTGAAACACTTCGGCAATGCGCGTCCGGCGCTGGAAAAATCTGTCACCCCCGCCGCCAGTTGCTGAAACTGTTCGCCGAGCTTCAGATTCCCGGCCACAGGACGGGTGCGCGTCAGCGATTGAATCTCCCAAAGCTGTGCGCGCTTGAGGTAATAATCCTCATACGCTGCCAATGTATTTACGAGAAGCCCTTTCTCGCCGTCTGGCCGCAAACGCGCGTCGGTTTGAAAAGTCGCGCCTGTTTCCGTGCGTCGCGAAACCAAATCCATCAAATCCGCAGCCACGCGCTGCAAGGCCGGCAGATTTCTTGGCTTCGCGTCCGTTACGAACAGAATGTCCAGGTCTGAGCCGTAGTTGATTTCATTCCCGCCCAGCTTGCCCAGGCCAATGACCGCAAACGGCGGCGACTTGGCCTTGTGTTTGCGCATGACGACTTCGAGCGCGTATTGCAGGCACGCGTCCGCCAGCGCCGAAAGTTCGCCCAGGTTCTGCTCGAAATCCGCGAGGCCAAGAATGTCGCGCAAACCGATGCGCGTCAGTTCCGCTTCGTGATAACGCCGCAGCCATACATACTGGTCCTTGTCCTCCTGACCATGGCGCAGGTCTTTCAAAATTTCCTGGGCCGACTTGCGCATGGTCAAGCGCCCGCCATAAACCAGATCGTCCAGAAGTTCCGGCGAACGGATCAGCGCTTCCGCCAGAAACTCCGAGCGATCAAACAACAACAGCAGCAGTTCAAAGAACGCCGGATTGCTGTTCCACAACTCGAACAACGAGGCGCGCGCGCCATACACGCTGATGAAACTGTCCAGCCGCGTGACCACGCGGTCCGGATCGGAAAGCGTCTTGGGCGGTAGCGCCAGCGCGTCCGATTTGCCGTCGTCCGTGCGGCAGAGGGCGAACAGCTTGGGCAACAGTTGACGCGCCAGTTCAACCGTGCGCGACGAAACATGCACGAATCCCGGACCCTCCACAAATTCCTTGAGCATCCGGAACGCCTTGTCCGCGTCGCGAAACCAGTGCTTCACGAGAATCGCCTTCCATTTCGCTTCCGCCCCGTCGAACTCCCGCGGAAACGGCGATTCGGGCTTCGTCGTTTCACCGCGGAACAGGTTGTCGAACACACTCCGCACGTTGCGCGCGTGCGCTTGGCGGGCCTTTTGAAACGTGGCCCGGGTTTCAAACCCCATCAATTTCGCCAGCCGCTCCTGTGCGCGACTTTCCTCGGGAATGGTGTGCGTTTGAAGGTTCTCCTCCATTTGCAGCCGGTGCTCGACGTCGCGCAAAAAAGTGTAGGCCTGTTGCAGTTGCGCGGCTTCATCCGCGCCGAGCAAATGATACTGCACCAGCTTGTTTAGACACGGCAGGGTCTGCGCCGTCTGCAGAAACGGCGTCCGGCCCGCGTGCAACAATTGCTGCGCCTGCACGACGAATTCAATCTCACGGATGCCGCCGCGGCCCAGCTTCACGTTGCGTTCCAGTTCGTCTGAACCCAAGAGCTCGTTTTCGATGCGGTCCTTCATCGCCGCCACTTCCCTGAGGACACTTTGATTGACGGAGCGCGGAAAGCGGAACGGCTGGACGAGTTCCAGAAACTCCGCCGCCAGCGATGCATCACCCGCCACACCGCGCGCCTTGATCAACATCATGCGCTCCCAGGTTTGTCCCCATTGCGCATAGTAATTCTCGTAGCTCTCCAGCGACCGGCTCAACGGCCCGGCGTCGCCCTCGGGCCGCAACCGCAGATCAATCCGAAACAACGATCCTGCCGACGTCATCCGCGAGACTTCGGCGATGAACGCTTCCGCCAGCCGGTTGAAAAATTGGTGGCCGGACATCGTGGAAGCCCGAGATTTTTTCTTATCGGGCGGCTCCTTGAAAACCTGCCCTTCTTCGCTGTAAACGAACAACACGTCCACGTCCGAACTGTAATTGAGTTCTTGTCCGCCCAGCTTGCCCATGCCGAGCACGCAAAACGCCGTCGGCCGCCAGCGCCCATCGGCGTCCTGATGATACGGGCAACCGTGACGTTCGGTGAATTGTTGCCAGCAAATCCGGCAGACGGCGTCGAGGCACACGTCCGCCACGTCGGAAATTTCCCGGATGATTTCGGCGGTGTTGCCAAGGCGCGCAAGGTCGCGCGCGGCGACGCGCAACATTTCCGCCTGCTTGAAGCGGCGCAGTTGTCCCAACGCTCCGTGGTAATCCCGCGCCGCGAGCATCGGTTTCAGCCAGTCCTCGACCTCGCGCCGTAAACCCTGCGCCCGGCGCGGATGGCGAAGGCGTTCGCTATCGAGCAAGTCGAGCCACTGCGGATTCGCGACCAGTTGACTGCCCAGCGAGTGCGAGCCGCTCAACAGCGCGACGAGGATGCGGATTTGCTCCTCGGAAAATTTCTGGAGCTTCGGACGGATGTCCGTTGCCGAAAGCAATTCCAGAAAATGCCCGGCCCGCTGCGGGTCAGCACAGGTCTTGATGGCATTAACCCAATGTGGATTCTTCATCTTCCCATGGCCAGCCCCTCACCCTAACCCTCCCCCGCGGGGGAGAGGGAACAGCAATAAGCGATCTCCGAAATGTTCAGCGTGGACTGACTTTGCGCCAGACTTTCCCACGACGCCAGACTTGGCTGAAGACTGACTACGATTCTCCCTCTCCCCTTCCGAAAGGAAGAGGGCCGGGGTGAGGGGCATTTGTGAAATTAACCCTACCACCGAAAATCTGTTGGCCTTGATCTTCATCAATCCACCTTTTCCAGCGTGACCGGCGTGTCTGATTGCTGACCCGGCGGTTTCAATTTTGTGAACAGCCCGCGCCAGAAACCGAAGCCGTAAAGCACGTGCGACATTACCATCAGCGGCATCGCGCAAAAGCTGCGAACGATGCCACCGCGCGGGATGAGCGCCAACGTTTGCAGCAAGACCGCAAGCGTATAAAGCAGCAGCGGCAAATGATAAGCCGTCCGCAGCCATTCCCAACTGTCGGGGAAATCTAACGCCCAAACCACCGGCACGGTCAGGAGATAAACGAGGAACAGCGGCGGAACGAAATTCAGCGCCGAGCCGTGTGTTGGATTCACGCGAAACTGTTCTGCCCGCCCCCGACCGTAGGTCATCAACATTTTCGCAAACGACTTCAACGTCCGGCGCGGACGGCGATAGACGATCAGTTCCGGATCATAAAGCAGCTTGCTGCCTGCCTTTTGGATGTCATCCATCAAGGCGTTTTCCTCATTTGGATAAAGCGCCTCGTTGAAGCCGCCGTGCCGGAGCATCGCATCGCGCCGGGCGAACTGGTTGCAAAGGATCAACTCCTTCTCGCTCGTCTCGCGCAATTTGCCAACCGGCGTGTAACGCGCGCGGCTCGGGCCGAGCGCCCAGCTCGCCAGGACTAGAGCGAAGACTTGCTCCAGCAGTGGGGCATCAGGCGGACAAAGATTTGGCCCACCAACAATCACCACCTTCGGATCGCGAAAACGTTCGACGGCGCGGCGCAGGTTGCCGGATTGCGCGACGGAATCGTCGTCCAGGAAGTAAATCAATTCGCCCCGAGCCGTGCGCAGGGCGGCGTTGCGCTGAATGGACGGTTGTTTGCCACGCGCGACGATGATTTCGAGTTTGTCCGCCGGATAATCCAGCGCCCTGGCCGCAGACAGAGCTTTGGGTTCAGCCATGTCCGGCCGCGCAGCGATGATGACGGTGACGCTGGGCAGACTGTCGCTCACTGAATTCTTGCCGGCGGTGCAACTTCCAGCTTCGCGTGGGCACGTTTGGAAGTCATAAGCGCGCAAAAGCTATGCTCTACGGGTTCTTACGTCCAGATTAGTGTTAACCCGCGGCGAAAGTCCGGGCGGCTTTTCCCATTCGGCAGCCCTTTCAGTTTGAGCCGCTCCCCGTCAACGGCTAGGCTCGGCGCGATGTCCGACTTCCGTTTTATGCGCCTCGCCCTGCGCCTCGCCCAACGGGGCTATGGCGCGACTTCGCCAAATCCAATGGTGGGCGCAATTCTGGTGAAAGACGGAAAAATCATCGGACGTGGCTGGCATCGGTGCGCCGGCCTGCCGCACGCCGAGATTGAGGCGCTTCGCGACGCTGCGAAGCGCGGGCATAACGTCCGAGGCGCGACCCTCTATGTGACGCTCGAACCCTGTTCCACGCGCGGACGGACACCGCCTTGCACCGAAGCGATAATTGCCGCGGGCATTCGGCGCATCGTCGCCGGCACCGTTGACCCTAATCCGAAACACGCCGGGAGAGGATTCAAGATTCTGAAACGCTCCGGAATTGAAGTCTTTTCGTTCGACGAAGGGAAGCCGCGCCGCGCTGTCGGCACCGGGCTGAATCCCAGGCAGCAGGCCCGGGCGGATGCGGCGTGGCTGGAATTGGCCGGCCGATGCTCCCGCCTCAACGAAGCGTTCAACCACTGGATCATTCACCGCACCCCGTTCGTCACCGTGAAGGCAGCGATGACATTGGACGGCAAAATCGCAACCGCATCAGGTGAGTCGGCATGGATTACGGGAGAAAAAGCACGGGCTTACGGAATGAAACTCAGGAAGGGAAGTGATGCGATTCTTGTCGGGGTAAATACCGTGCTGGCGGACGACCCGAGTCTGACGTTTAGACCTCGGAAAACTAATGGCCGGAAACAACGCGAGGGCAAGCGCCTCCGCCGATTGGTGTTGGATTCGATGGCGCGTACGCCGGTTACGGCGAATGTCGTGAGGGATCAGTACGCGCGATTAACGACGATCGTTGTTACCAGACGAGCGCCGGTTTCCCGGGTTAGGAAGCTGGAAGAGTTTGTGAACGTGTGGGTGGCTCCAGAGGCGAGATCGAGGTCCCGCAGCTTGCCATCTGCAATTGATGTGCGCTGGTTGCTGAAAAAACTTGGCTCGGAAAATGTCACGAGTCTGCTGGTAGAAGGCGGCGGTGAAGTGAACGCATCTTTTTTGTTCGGGGGGCACGTCCAGCGCGTAGCCTTTTTTTACGCGCCAAAAATCCTGGGCGGACGCGAGGCGCGAAAAAGCGTGGCCGGCGAAGGTGTGGAGCGGCTTGCCGACGCGATTCAATTGCGCGAAGTGGCATGGCGACACTTTGGGGAAGACCTCGTGATGCACGCGCTCGTTCAAGCGCGCCAACTCAGGTCCAGCCGACAGGCTCGCACCTGACGCGGTCGGGTTTTGAAACGAAACACAACAGGCAAGGTCATCCACTGACGACATCCGTGATGGTCGGGGCACATACGACACGAGCAATGGAAAATGGCGGGAGTGGCGGGGCTCGAACCCGTAACCTCTGCCGTGACAGGGCAGCGCTCTAACCAATTGAGCTACACCCCCGCGAGGGGCACGGGAACGTAGGAAAACCGCTCGCACCCGTCAACAAATGGCTTCGGAAATATTCGGGCAGCAGACGCCAAGGAGGTGGGGGTGGGGAACCCCGCTGAAGAAACGTACTGCTACCCGAATGTCTAAATCTTAGAAAGACTGTCCATTTTGTCAATAAGCGATGTGTGCAAATAATTCACAGCATCCAGAGGTGCGGTTCAACCCCGCGCGGTGGATACTTGGGTTCGGCTTTCGCCAAGTCTCCAAGCTGCTGCTCGAC
>CAZCZP010000052.1:0-19310 GCA_964502895.1 uncultured Bifidobacteriaceae bacterium | reverse complement strand
GACACGCTCAAAGTGGCCCGGTCGAACGTGAGCACCAGCCTCAAGGAATTGCAGGGGTGGGGGATTGTGAGGATGGTTCATGTATTGGGTGACAAGCGGGATCACTTCGAGAGCATGAAGGAAGTCTGGGAAATGTTCCGCGTCGTCCTGGACGAGCGGAAGAAGCGTGAGATTGATCCCACCATCGCCATGTTGCGCGATTGCGTCGCCGAGGCGGAAAAGGACAAGGATACCGATGAGTACACCGAGCAGAAGCTTCGCGAGCTGGCAGATTTTTTTGACATGACCTCGGCCTGGTATGGACAAATCCGCCAATGGCCGACCGGTGCGCTGACCCGATTCGTGAAGATGGGTGACAAAATCCGGAAGCTTCTGGGCATCGGCGAGTGAACAAATTTTTTTTGGAGACATGTTTCTGTGACTACAGAAATTACAGACAATAACGCCATCGCTCCGGCCGGTTTGATTTTTTTCGATGCCGAATGCCGATTCTGTGTCGCAGGGCGGCGGCGGTGGGGAAGTATTTTCGAGCGCCGCGGTTTTGTTTGGTTGCCGCTGCAAACTCCCGGCACCGCTGCGCGACTCGGTGTCACACCCGAGCAATTGATGGCCGAAATGTGGGTCCTTCCCACGGGTGGTTGCCCGACCAACGGCATTGGCGCATGGATCGAGTTGTTGCGCCGCGTTTGGTGGCTTTCGCCGTTGGCGTTGCTGTTGCGCGTGCCCGGGCCGAACAAGATCGGGCGGGCGGTTTATCGCTGGATAGCCCGCAATCGCTACTGCGTCGCAGGACGCTGCCAAGTGCCGTCGCCCCGAAAGGTCGGACTGCGCCTGCGTGATCTGATGCTTCTCGCGGCGTTGACTGCGGGAATCATCGCGGTGACGTGGGCTTGGCCCGCTTGGATTTTCATGTGGACGCTGGGGATAGCGCTTGGCCAGTTTGGCAAATGGCTTGCGTGGCGTGACGCGCAAGCAGCCATGCAAGCCACGCCAGCGCGGCTGAACCTGGTCTGGTTCTTACTGTGGCCCGGGCTGGACGGTCGCGCGTTCTTTGCTCGCGAAGTGAGCGTCCCGTCTCCGCGCGCTAGCGAATGGTTCGCGGCTGCGGCCAAACTCGCCCTGGGCGTCGCGTGCATCTGGCTTCTCGCGCCAGCTCTTATGCCTCAGAACCCAGTTACCGCCGGCTGGACCGCAATGATCGGCATCGTGCTCTGCCTGCACTTCGGATTCTTCCATCTCCTTTCACTGACTTGGCGGTCTGTCGGAATCAACGCGCCACCCATCATGAATCGCCCGCTGGCAGCAACATCCCTGGCGGAATTCTGGAGCGAACGTTGGAACACGGCGTTCAGCATTCCCGCCCGGCGGCTGCTTTTTAATCCATTGGCTCGCCGCCACGGAATTGTAGCGGCGCATATCGCGGTCTTCCTTGTTTCGGGAGCGCTGCATGAACTGGTCATTTCGTTGCCTGCAAGAAGTGGTTATGGATTGCCTACGGCCTACTTCGTGGTGCAAGGCGCGGCGGTTTTGTTTGAACGCAGCCGGGCTGGTCGCGCGCTCGGTTTGGCCAGAGGCTGGCGCGGTTGGTTGTTTATGCTGGTTGTCACCGCGACACCAGCGTTCTGGTTATTTCACCCGCCTTTCATCCACAACGTCGTCCTGCCGATGCTCCGGGCGATCGGCGCAACTTGAGGTTCGTCATGAATACTACTTTGCTGCTACAAATCACCTCGCTCACCTACGTCGGCCTGCTTGCCGCCGGACTGCTCATGCCGGGCGTGGTCGGGCTGCGTCAGCACATTTGTTCCCTGCCGACATTTATCCGCCAGCTTTTCTGGGTCTATTACGCGTTCATCGGTCTTTGCCTGGTGAGCTTCGGACTGGGAACATTCCTGCTCGCCGATCAATTGGCCTCGGGCACACCGCTCGCGCGCGCGGTGTGCGGATTTCTCGCCGTGTTCTGGAGCGTGCGTTTCATTGCGGGCACGTTCGTCTTCGATCTCAAGCCCTATCTCACCAACCCTTGGCGTCGAATCGGACTGGCGGCGGCGAACTTTGTCTTCACCTGCCTGCCCATCGTTTACGCGTGGGTCGCGATCACGGGAAGAGCAACATGAAAATCGCAATCACTGGCGGCACCGGCTTCGTCGGGCGGAACATTGCGCGCGCTCTCTCGGCGGAGGGACACGAAATCGTTCTTCTCGCCCGCGGACACGATCACACGGACACAGCAATCCGTTCCCTGCATCGGACGAACTTTCATGCGCTCGGTCTGGAGAATGTCCCACAACTTGAGCGGGCCTTTGCTGGATGCGACACGGTCGCGCACTGCGCGGGAATCAATCGGGAAGTTGACGGCGCGACCTATCAAAAAGTCCACATTGAAGGGACGCGCAATGTTGTTGCGGCCGCACATCGAGCGGGAGTTAAAAAAATTCTTTTGATCAGTTTTCTCCGGGCACGACCGAATTGCGGTTCTGGCTATCACGAATCGAAGTGGCAGGCCGAGGAAATCGTGCGTAACTCCGGCCTGGACTACACGGTGCTGAAGTGCGGCGTCATTTACGGCAAAGGCGATCACATGCTCGATCATCTCAGCCACGCGTTTCACACATTTCCGGTGTTCGCTTTTGTCGGCTTCAAGGACAAGCCCATCCGGCCCAACGCGGTTGAAGACGTCGCACGAATTGCCAAAGCCGCGCTCGTGAACGGAGCGCTCTCGCGGAAAACTGTTGCCGTCGTCGGGCCCGAACCGCTCACGCTGCGCCAAGCCGTTCGGCGGGTGGCTCGGGTGACCGGACGAAAGCCGTTGATGTTTCCCCTGCCAATCTGGTTTCACTATCTGCTCGGTTGGTGCGTGGAAAGAATCATGAGCGTCCCGCTGGTGTCGGTCGCCCAAGTTCAAATGCTGAGCGAAGGACTGGCCGAAGCTTTGCCCGCTTGCGAGTCGTTGCCGGTTGAACTTGCGCCACGAATTCGCTTTACCGAGGAGCAAATCCGCCTTGGCCTGCCCGTGCCCGGGCCGTTTGGACTGCGCGACATTCGTTGTTGTCATCGCAATCCCGGGAAACATCGCCCGCATACGCATCGTGTTTTTTTCGAGATGCCTTAATCTTCGCACCAACCAAACACCTCCATGAAACCCAAATTCTCTGATCTCTGGCGATGGGACGGCAAAATTTCCCGCGCGCCATTCTTGTTGTGGGCCGGGTTGCTGTTCGCGATCAAATACAACCTCGACCGGTTGTTGCTGGGCTTTGTGTTTGGTCGAAGCTGGTCGGCGTTTTCCTACTTTGACCGGCCGGTTCCCTGGATCGAGAATCTTTCGCCCTCAAGTAATCCCGAGGAATTCGCCGTGTTGCTGGTGGCAGCGCTGCCGTTTCTGTGGTCCGGCGTGGTGCTGTGTATCAAGCGGCTTCGCTCCGCACGCCTGCCGCTCTGGTTCGCGTTGTTGTTTGTCGTGCCCATACTCAAATGGTTTCTCTTCGTCACACTCGCTCTGGTGCCGGAACGCGCTGAGGTCGGAATTGCCGGCGCAACCAAAGGCGGTCGGCGGGCGATCACGTGGTTGCCGAAGTCAGTATTCGGGAGCGCCTCCGTCGCCGTGGGAATCAATGTGCTGCTTGCCTTGGGGGCGACAGCGTTGGGCACGCAAGTTTTGCGTGAATATGGTTGGGGCTTATTTGCCGGTGTCCCGTTCTCGATGGGATTTCTTGCGGCAATAATTCATGGCGCTCGTGAGCAGCGAAGTCTCGCGCAAAGCCAGTTGGTTGCGTTCGTCGCTGTCGTTCTGGCGGGAGCGGCATTGCTGGCGCTGGCGATTGAAGGAGTGATCTGCCTGTTGATGGCCGCGCCGCTGGCGTTCATTTTGGCGGCGTTGGGCGCTCTCGCGGGTCACGCGGTGCAGGCCAGCCGTTGGAATCACACACCACCCCAACTCTACTGTGTGCCTCTGCTTGCGGTGCCGCTGATGCTTGGAACTGAGAGTGTGCGACCCGATCCGCCGCCATTACTCAAGGTGGTTACCGCCATCGAAGTGAATGCGCCCGCGGAACGCGTGTGGCAGCACGTAGTCGAGTTTGCCGAGTTGCCGCCACCAACGGAAGCGATGTTCAAGCTCGGCATTGCTTATCCCATGCGCGCGGAAATTCGGGGCCGCGGTCCCGGCGCGGTTCGCCATTGCGTGTTCTCGACTGGCCCGTTTGTCGAGCCGATCATGATCTGGGACGAACCGCATTTGCTGCAATTCTCGGTTACGGAAAACCCCGCGCCGATGCAGGAGTGGACGCCGTATCGCGAGATTCATCCGCCGCACTTGGAGGGATTCCTCGTGTCGAGGCAGGGACAGTTTCGCCTGACCCCGTTGCCTGGAGGACGCACTCAACTTGAAGGGACGACTTGGTATTGCCACACGCTCTGGCCGGCGACCTATTGGCAACTTTGGTCCGACCAGATCATTCATACCATTCACAAGCGCGTGCTGAACCACGTAAAGGAACTCGCGGAGCGCACTCCATGAGTGAAGGACGCATCATCCTCGCCGGCGGCAGCGGATTTCTTGGCCAGCTTCTCGCTCGCTATTTCAACGACCTCGGCTGGCAGGTCGTCATTTTGACACGCACACCAAAACCGGTTGCGAACGGCGTTCGCGAAATCCTTTGGGATGGCGAAACCCTCGGCTTATGGGCCTGCGAACTGGAAGGCGCCGAAGCAGTGATCAACCTGGCTGGACGCTCGGTGAATTGCCGCTACCACGAGCGCAATCGGAGCATCATTCTCGACTCGCGCGTCAACTCCACCCGCGCGCTTGGCGAAGCAATCAGCCGGTGTGCGAAACCGCCGCGCGTCTGGCTGAATTCCAGCACGGCCACGATTTACAAACACACGTACGGCCCGGCCTGGGATGAGTCTGGTGAGATCGGCGGCACGCCCGAAGCCAAGGATGAATTCTCGGTCGAGGTGGCGAAAGCGTGGGAGCGCGTGTTTGAGGAAGCCCGCACTCCGGGCACGCGCAAAGTCGCGCTGCGTTCTGCGATGGTGCTTGGGCACGGCGAGAACAGTGTTTTTCCGATGTTGCGCCGGCTCGTGCGCCTGTGCTTGGGCGGCCGGATGGCGAGCGGCCGGCAATTTGTTTCCTGGATTCATCAGGAGGATTTTTGCCGGGCGATAGGGTGGTTGCTGCAAAGGGATGATTTCCGCGGCGTGGTGAATCTGGCCGCGCCGAATCCGCTCACGAATTCAGACTTGATGAAATCCATTCGCAAAGTTTGCGGGAGGTCCATCGGCCTCTCTGCGCCTCAGTGGCTGCTCGAAATCGGTGCGTTCTTCATGCGTACCGAGACGGAATTGATCATCAAGAGCCGCCGTGTTGTGCCGGGCAGATTATTGGCAAGTGGCTTCAGGTTTCGATTTGAGCAACTTGAACGCGCAATTGAAAACCTCTCAGCCTCATGAGCAGTAGAATCAAGATCGCAGTCACTGGCGCCTTCGGCTATTCCGGGCGCTACATCACCCAACGCCTGCTGGAAGGAGGGCACGAGGTGATTACGTTGACGAACTCCGTGAAGCGGGCGAATCCATTTGGCGAGCGCGTTCGTGCTTTCCCGTTTCACTTCGACCAACCGGAACGATTGCGTGATTCCCTCCTCGGCACGGAAGTGTTGATCAACACCTACTGGGTGCGTTTCGATCATCAGTGCTTCTCCCATCACGCCGCGGTGGCGAACACCAAAATCCTCTTCCACGCTGCCCGAGCCGCGGGCGTGCGTCGGATTGTGCATGTCAGCATCACCAACCCGGACATTCGTTCTGCGCTTCCCTACTTCTCGGGCAAGGCCGAATTGGAGTCCGCATTGAAAACCCTCGGGATTTCTTACTGCATTCTGCGACCAACGGTGGTCTTCGGGAAGGAGGATGTCCTGATCAACAACATCGCATGGGCAGTGCGCCACCTGCCAATCTTCGGAGTCTTTGGTCGCGGCGATTACCGCCTCCAACCCATTTACGTGGATGACCTCGCGGCACTCGCAACTCAAGGTGCTTCCAGCAATCGTAACGAGATCATCAACGCTATCGGGCCCGAGACATTTTCCTACCGAGAGTTGGTCCAAACCATCAAAGAGAAGCTTGGCGCAAGAACTCTGATCGTCGGCATTCCACCCTTGGCCGGGTACTGGGCCTGCCGTTTCGTTGGCATGTTTACGAAGGATGTCGTCATCACCAGAGAGGAAATCCAAGGGTTGATGGAAGATCGCCTCTTCGTCGAAGCTCCCCCACAAGGCACGGTGAAGCTGACCGACTGGATCGAGCGGCAAAAGAAAACACTGGGACGGTGCTACACGAGCGAGATGGCCCGCCGCATTGACCGAAGTTCACAATATTGGTCGAACTGAAATCAACGGCATAAATCGCGGCCCCAGTGTTGACGGCGATTGTGAATCTGGTGAACAAAACATCAAGGTGAGAGCCATCGCGCACAATAGCCGGAACCCTTCGCTCAGCGAGTGCGCAAAGGCTCGAATGCCACGCAGCCGTTTGTTCATCGCCGATTGGACCGGGGCACAGATGACTCACTTTGCCGCGGATGCCGCCGCGCTGCCACGCGACGTGCCGTTTGTCCCACGCAAAACCAGGACCGTCCTGCTGATGACCTGAGGTGATGCCCGACCATGAGCGACGAATGCGGAGTATTGACTCGGCCAAGGAGATACCATAGTCGTCCCGCGTTTTGTGACGAGAGCAACAACGCAAAAACAAGATGAATGACCGGCACGGCTTAGAACACGCACGATGATTATGACATTGCTCGCCTTGGAAACTTCCTGTGACGAAACCAGCGCCGCCGTCGTGCGGAATGGCGAGATTTTGTCGAACGTTGTTTCCTCCCAAATCAAGCTGCACGCTGATTACGGGGGCGTGGTGCCCGAGCTGGCCGTGCGCGAGCATTTGCGCAATCTGATGCCCGTCGCTGAAACCGCACTGCGCGAAGCAAAGACGAGCGCCGCGCATATTGATGCCGTGGCCGCGACGCAGGGACCAGGTTTACCCAGCGCCTTGATGGTGGGACTCAAGGCAGGGCAGGGGATGGCGTTTGCACTTCGCAAGCCGTTCGTGGGAATCCACCATCACGAGGCGCACTTGTATTCGCCGTGGATTTCGGGAACGCCGCCCAAGGCCGAGTTTGAAAAATTTCAACCCAACGTTTCGCTCATCGTCAGTGGAGGCCACACGATCCTCGTACATGTGCAAGCCGAAATGAAACATCGCGTGCTCGGCTCGACTATTGACGACGCCGCCGGCGAATGCTTCGACAAGGCTGGCAAACTGATGGGCCTTCCCTATCCCGCCGGCCCGGAGATTGATCGTCTGGCAGAGCAGGGGAATCCAAGGGCGTTCGACTTTCCGCGCCCGCTGCTTTCCGATCCCGGTGATGATTTTAGTTTCAGCGGATTGAAAACTTCGGTGCGGTATTTTCTGCGCGACCATCCCGGTTTGCTCGACAACGCCCAGGCGATTCGCGATTTGTGCGCCAGTGTTCAAGCAGCCATCGTCGAAGTGCTCGTTACGAAAACTGTCCGGGCAGCCAGGCGCGTTGGTGTGAATTGCATTACGGCCTCGGGCGGTGTGACGTGCAATCGCGCGTTGCGGAAAGACTTGGCCTCGGCCTGTCAACGCAAGGAGCTTGCGTTGCGGCTGGCCGAAAAACATCTTTGCACCGACAATGCCGCGATGATTGGAATTCTGGCCGAGCGGAAGTTGCTTCACGGCAATGTGCGGCATGATTACGATGCGGAGATCGCCCCCGGTTTGCCATTGACATGACTTCGAAAACCGCAGCCGGTGGTGATTTCGTCGCTCAACTTTGTCCGGCTTGCGGCCTGTGTTGCAACGGGGTCTTGTTTGGCGACGTGGAGCTTCAGCGCAACGACGATGCAGAATCCCTTGCAGCGTTTGGCCTCAGTTTGTTTCGCAAAGGCCGAAAGCATTGCTTCAACCAGCCCTGCGCGTGCTTTGACGGCAAATGGTGCGGCATCTATGCGGATCGCCCGATTCGCTGCCGGACGTTCGCCTGCAAACTTCTCAAGCAAGCTCAGGCGGGAGGAATCGAAGCGTCGTCAGCGTTGAGGAAGATTGCGGACGCGCGTCGGGCCGCGGAAAAGGTCAGGAGACTCGTGCGGGCGCTCGGGCACACGGACGAAGCCATGCCGCTCAACCGGCGCTACGCAGCCATTGCCGCCGAGCCGATTGATCTGGGGGCGGATGATCAACGCGTTGAGCGGCTCAGCGAATTGATGCTGGCGGTGGACCAGTTGGTGAAAATCCTGGAGCGGGACTTTCTGGCCTGACGACTCCCCCAGGCCGCGGCCAATCGTCCGCAGAATTTCTTGGCCAACTTCTTCGCCATCGGATAAGAAATCCGCGTGTCCACACCAGCCGCAGTCGAACTTGGAAATTCACAACCCATCACCGCGAAATCGAATCAGCCCATTTCGCGCCTGACGTCGGTAGATGCGTATCGGGGACTCGTGATGTTCCTGATGATGGCCGAGGTGCTGCATCTTTCTCGCGTTGCAAGAGCGTTACCGGAAAGCGGCTTTTGGAAATTCCTCGCCTATCATCAGAGCCACGTGGAATGGATCGGTTGTTCGCTGCACGATTTAATTCAACCATCGTTTTCATTTCTCGTGGGCGTGGCGTTGCCTTTTTCCATTGCGAGCCGGGCGGCACGCGGGCAATCGGGCGCGCGAATGACCTGGCACGCGGCGTGGCGTGCGCTGGCGTTGGTGTTGCTGGGAGTTTTCTTGCGTTCGATTGGCCGGGCGCAAACGAACTGGACCTTTGAAGACACACTCTCGCAGATAGGTTTGGGTTATCTTGTTTTGTTCGTGCTCGGTTTTCGTCCCGTACGCGACCAGTGGATTGCACTGGGATTGATTCTCGTCGGCTACTGGACAGCGTTCGCGCTGTATCCGCTGCCGGGAACAGGTTTGGATTACACAACCGTCGGCGTGCCGAACGATTGGCCGCATCTGATGAGCGGATTGGCGGCACATTGGAACAAGAACACCAATCTAGCCTGGGCGTTCGACACGTGGTTTTTGAATCTGTTTCCTCGCGAGAAGCCGTTTGAGTTCAACGGTGGCGGCTATGCAACGCTGAGTTTTGTTCCGACGCTGGGAACAATGATTCTGGGACTGATCGCCGGCGGCGTGCTACGCAGTGAACGCACGGCTCTTGCCAAAGTGAAATGGCTGGCTATTGCCGGGGTTGCTTTCCTCCTGGCGGGCGCGTTAATCGGCTGGCTGGGAATCTGCCCGGTGGTGAAACGCATCTGGACGCCGAGTTGGGTGCTGTTCAGCGGCGGCTGGTGTTTCCTGTTGCTGGCAGGTTTTTATGCCGTGATTGATTTGTGGGGCCGCAAGGGATGGTCATTTCCGTTGGTCGTTATCGGGATGAATTCAATCGCCGCCTACTGCACCGCACATTTATTTGATGGCTTCATCGGCAAGGCGCTGACGACCAATCTGGGGCAAAACACGTTCAAACTGTTCGGCGACGCGTATGAGCCGTTCGTTCACGGTGCGGCGGTTTTGTTTTTCCTGTGGCTGATCCTGTTCTGGATGTATCGGCGGAAGTTGTTTTTAAAAATCTGATACCCTCCCCACTCAAAGCCGCGTGCGGTACGCAAGGCTGCACAATTTGATCCAGGAGCGCGGGCGCGTCCTACTTCAGGCTCTTGCAGAATTTCTCGATCCGCTCACAGCCTTTCTGCAAGTTCGCCATGCTTGTGGCGTAGCTGATGCGGATGTACTCGTCCGCGCCGAAGGCAATCCCCGGAACGGCGGCTACTTTTTCTGATTCCAGAAGTTTCGCGCAGAACTCTGTGGATTTGAGTCCGGTCTTCGAGATGTTCGGAAATAGATAGAACGCGCCCTTCACGTTTACACACGAGAGGCCAGAAATGTTGTTGAGCTTTTGGTGCGCGTAGGTGCGGCGCTTGTTGTATTCAGCGAGCCAGCCTTTCAAGTGATCCTGCGAGCCAGTCAGCGCAGCCACGGCGCCTTTCTGCGCAAACGAAGTCGGATTGCTCGTGCTGTGGCTTTGAATCGCGTCCATCGCTTTGGCAATCGGTTCGGGGGCGGCGGTCCAGCCCAGCCGCCAACCGGTCATGCTCCAGGCCTTCGCGAAACCGTGGACGACGATCGTGTGTTCGTAATGCTTCGGCGAGAAACTCGCGACACTCTTGTGAACTGCGCCGTCGTAAAGCAAGTGCTCATAAATCTCATCGCTCATGATGAGCACGCCTTTCTCAACGCAAATGTCGCCGAGGTTTTTGATTTCGTCGGGCGTGTAAACGCTGCCGGTGGGATTGCTGGGAGAATTCAGCAGAAAGATTCGCGTGCGCGGCGTGATGGCGTCGCGCAATTGCCGCGGGGTGATTTTGAATTCTGTTTTGTCGGTGGTCGTGACGATGACGGGCTTGGCCCCCGCCAGCTTCACCATTTCCGGGTAACTCAACCAATAGGGCGACGGGATGACGACCTCGTCACCTTCCTGGCAGGTGGCCAAAAAAATGTTGTAGCAGGAGTGTTTGCCGCCGCAAGAGACGATGATTTGCGACGGTTTGTAACTGAGCCCGTTTTCGCGTTTATGTTTGTCCGCAATGGCCTGGCGCAATTCCGGGATGCCGGCAGCGGGCGTGTATTTGGTGAACCCTTCGTTGAGTGCTTTGATTGCGGCATCTTTGATGTGTTGGGGCGTGTCGAAGTCCGGCTCGCCCGCGCCGAAGCCGACCACGTCCTGTCCCTCGGCCTTCATCTGTTTGGCCTTCGAGTCAATGGCGAGCGTCAGCGAAGGCGCAAGTGAGGCGGCCCGATTTGAAATCCTGTAGTCCATAAATCGGCGGGACAAATAGCAAGCGGGCAGGGGAGCGCAAGCGGGAATTGGAAAGCACGAAACGTTTCAATCCCACTTCTGCCGAATCGCGCCTTGGAGCCTTCGATAGTCCGGTTCTTCTTCTGGTAATACTGATTGCCCAAGTTCGCGAAAGATTTTGGGATGCTTCCATTTCCAGCGCTCGGACCTGCCATCCGCAAAGGAGAGGATTGCGCCTTGAGTGTGACGATTGGCCGGCAAATCAAACCAATAGCCATCCCAGCTGTCGCCGGGAGACGGGATGCCGAACAGAGCGTCGAGGATTCCGCCTTCGTGTACATCAATGAACGTAAAAATGCCCGCCGGATTTTTGATCTCAGAGAACCGTTGGTAACTCGGAATCCACCAGAGCGAATGGACCCCGGGGATGGGCCCGCTGATCCCGTTGAGAGACAGGCTCAGGTTATAGCTGCGCGTCCGAAGGATTGGTAACGTGACGCCCGGACTGAGTTCGACAAACGACTTGTCCGCCGGGCAATGATAAATCGCCGCGCTGCGGTTGTAGCTGAACAGAAATCCTTTCTCGATATTGGCGGAATTCGTGTCCGCGCGCGCGTTGCCGGGGCACCAGGTCTGGCTCAAGTCAACACCCGGTATTGGTTGGCCGGTACCGATGTCGTAAACGGAGTTGTTCGGAGGCAGTTTGTCGTTGTTGTCGTGCGAATACATCGCCCAACAGAGGGTGAGCTGCTTCTGATTGTTGATGCAGGAAATGTTAAGAGCGTGCTGCTTGGAACGGCTTAACGCGGGCAACAACAGCGCTGCGAGGATGGCGATGATGGCGATGACGACGAGCAGCTCGATCAGCGTAAATGCCGTCCGAGAATTGCGGACCAGCATACTTCCGAAGTTGTTGGCCGGGTCGGATCGCCGAACTCGCCACGGTGTATTCATGCTCGGTTGTTGTCGTTATTGGCTGAGGAAATAATAACCGCGTCCGTTCCGGCGCGCTAATCGAATCTGGCCCGCCCGCTTCGTCAAAGCCGCGACACGGAATTCAGTAGGTCAGCAGGCCAACCGCGTTTTGTCCTTGTGTAGTCAATTCCCAGCGGTCGCCGCGCTTGGTCACCAGGCGGCGGCAGGGATTCCTGCTCTGCTCGGGTTCGTTCACAGAGAGAAGTTGAACCTGGGCTTCGCCGCGTATCTCGGAGGGGGCACGCGGAATCAGCTCGAACGGCACCGCGTTGAAGTTCAACGCCAGCTCGTAACCGGCCACACCTTCTTTCTCACACAGCGGATTCGGGCGCACCAACACGGCGTAGCGTTTGATCCACGGAAAATTTGTCGCGCGCACCACAACCCGGCATAGCTCGGTCTGACTTCTGAGGAACTGCAAAAGGTTGAACTTCCCGCCGGGCCGGCGCTGTTCGAGCAAAATCTGGCGCGGATCGAGGCCGACAAGATTCTGTCCGTTCCACATCCCGTGATCGTTTCGTTGGCCGGGGAAATTCTTTTTGTACCAGCCGGGAAAGCGGTCGTTCACGAAGAGATTTAGCTCGAAATGGACGTGGGCGCGGTCCTTCGTGATGCTCTGTCGTGTGTTGGCGGTACGGCCCATGATGGCGATCGTTTCACCCGCTTTAACTGGCTGGCCGGCTTTCAGGTCGTTGCGAATTTCTCTAAGGTGTGCGTAGGTCGAGTAAACTTCTATTCCGTCAATTCTATGTCGCAGTATGATGTATTTGCCAAAGCTCGAGAGCGAAGGTTTATCGTTGAAATAGGCAACCTGGCCGTCGGCCGTGGCCATTACCGGATCGGTGGGTTCGCCGCGTTTGTCGCGTTCCTGGCAGCGGATGTCGAGCCCTTCATGCAATTGCCAGCCCTCGCTGCGCACGCATCCGAACGTGCCGCTGGTCCATGGTTTGCCCACGGTGCCGACGAAGAATCGCTCTTCACCACCCTTCTCATAAAGCGCCCGGTTGGCAGTGGGAAGTTGAAAGGTTTGGGCGAAAATGGGAGCGCCAAGACCGGCGAACGCCAAGGCGACGGCGCGTATCACCCCAGTGGCAAGGCGGTTTGTCATGGTTTTTTTTCGGCCTTGGGCTGGGTTGCTCGCGCATGGTTGTTGAGGCCAAGTTCGATCTGCCCGGTTTCCGCAAGGTCGGCATCGGGAGTGAAAACCAGCACGCCGTCGGAAATGCGTTTTTGGATCATGGGTGCGGCCAACCAGCGGGCGTGTTCGAGCTTTTCGCCGAACTGACAATAAATCGCGAGGCGTTTACGGGGATTCGAAGCAGAATACTGTTCCAGCAATATGGTGCCCGTGCGATCGAATTGAATCTGTAGACCAAAGCC
Organism: uncultured Bifidobacteriaceae bacterium; assembly: GCA_964502895.1. Classification (GTDB taxonomy): domain Bacteria; phylum Verrucomicrobiota; class Verrucomicrobiia; order Limisphaerales; family JADLHS01; genus WYBW01. The sequence continues at coordinate 6,080 of CAZCZP010000052.1, read as the reverse complement.
ACCCACGGCATCAACTATCTTTACACTGGCTACGTTGTCCTCGGTGAGGAATGGGCTTCTCTGCACGTTGAACTTCATTGGACTAGTGCGACCGATGGCGACTGGTTCGTTGAAGGCCGTGCCGTCGCGGAACGCCTCAAGGTGAACTCGAATCACGGCAATCTGCTTTTTACGCTTAGCCTCAGTTGTTTGGCAACCGGCCGCGAGGGCGAGGACGGCCAGCAATAACAAATAGATGTTGAATCGCGCGGCGTGAATTACCATAGTGGCTAAACAGAATCCGAACACGTTAGCGATGTAAAGACTGAAGACTCTTATGGGCCGACAATACAACAAAGTGGAAAAACGAAAACGAAGGGCGCGCTATCTCAAGCGCAAGGCAGTTGCGGCCAAACGCAAGAAGGCTGCTAAAACGACAAAGACGGTTGAGGCGGCTGCCGGAGCGTAACCTCTTCGCCTCTCAAACCAGGCCACCGAAACCGGTGGCCCTTTGTGTTTTTGGATGGTGTGGTGGATTCGGAGTCAAAACGCAGGGATTCTCCGGAATGATCCAGCAGGAAGTTGTTCACCGCGCAAACGCGATGAGGGAGCGGCTTGTGAATAATTCTCCTGGGTCGCGGCGGACGACTCTGAATTCATTGAGCGATTTGAATTGCTTGCGAACCGCACGCGGTGCAGCGACCGTTAATAAGCTGTGCATAAGAATTCATTGTCGGAATAACGAGTTCAGATAAGATGAGGGCAGTTCATTGAAAGAACGGAAACGAGTGGCGGCAGTCGCGAGATTGAGGCCGACGTTTCCAGGATAATCCCAGGTGACTGGGGAAAGGTCGAGTCAGGCTGGTTGGCTCCACCCCTCCTAAACCGGATCGTGAGGTCCGGCGGGGGAGGCAGAATTCACCAGTTCCTCTGGCAGCGTTCGCGCGCTGTCAGTAACGCGAAAAGGAACTTGGCGGCCAGGAGTGATTAGAAACCGCTCCAAGTCGAATCAAGTAGCTCAGGCTGGTTTCGGGCTTGGGCGAAGCGCAGTTACCCAGAGGGTATCCGGTTGCTACTGTGGATCAGCACGGAACGAGCGACTCTGGCGGGTTCGATCAACCGTTTGAAACCGCCCAATGAAAACCGCCGAAAGGTGGAACAAAGGGAGCGCACATTCTGGGAAGGACACGCGGGCTCGGCAGGCCCCGTGAAAAACCTTCCGAAAGCTGGCGATGTTAAAAACGACACCGCTGGCCTGTGAGAGAAAGGCAACCTGAGAGGTAAGAGGCGAGACCCGTGGTGCTGGCCAACGCATCGTCAAAAGCGGTGGCCGACCAGCACCAAACGGTCAAGTCGCGGACCCAAAGTTACAGACGTGTCTTGACCTGGTTCGCGGGCCGGTGGCGCAACCACCAGCCCAAGCGAGCTGAAAAGCCTCACTCGAAATCTGGTATCACAAGATGTCAGACGGCCCTGCTACGAGGCCGAAGATTCCGCTTGCCGTGGAGAATGGCGTCGGGAAGCCGGCAGCCACCGCGAGGTGTGCGCCCAATGCCGGTACGGGAAAGAGAGTGTGGCGAACTCCCATCCCCGATTTGTCCCTGCTTGGCCGTGAGGCCGGGCAGGGACTTATTGCTTCTGCGAATAAGGCTTCGATTAGGAAACATTTTTTCACGCTGAAGCGCTCTCGCGCTAGACAGGTTTCGGCAGGGCCATTTGGATAGGGCCATTTGTAAGCGCGTACCCGTTCAAGACGCGCGCGTCTTTTTTCCCGGCAGAGCTTCCGAGCAACGACTCGGGTTTTCAACCAAATCCAACACGGAGATTGCTGGCAGGGATCCTGCATTAAACGCGCTGAGACTGGCCAGCGGAAGAACAGAAAGCGGCCGGAAGGAATTTTGAGCACCAACCAATCAAACCAGCGCGTCAAAGATTTCGCATCCGTGGGACGTGACTGATGATCAAGGTTTGGATTACCAATGAGAATTCACTGCAGTAGTAACAAGGCAAAGCAGGGGATGACCTTGGTGGAAGTCGTCATGGCTACCGGTATCCTTGCCATTATGGCCGGGGCTTTGATTGGAACCTACAACTGCGGGTTTTTTATCATGCAATCCGTTCGCGAGAATCAGCGCGCCACACAAATCTTGATGGAAAAGGTGGAAACCATCCGCCTTTACAGTTGGACGCAGATCAATACAACGAATTTCATTCCGAGTACTTTTGCCGAGGAATATGACCCTCAATCCCCATCCGGCTCAAGGGGGGTTAGATACGCGGGCCGGATAACCGTATCCCCAGTCTCCTTCAACACCAGTTACAGCACTAACATGCGGCACGTAGAAATAGTGTTGACGTGGAATTCGAGAAACATACCACACACCCGCAGGGCTTCGACGTTTGTCGCCAAGGACGGAGTGCAAAACTATGTCTATTAAACCTGCGCCAAGAGCCTGCCACGCCTTCACGTTGGTCGAGATCAGTATTGCGGTGGCGGTGTTTTCAATCAGTGCGCTGGCGTTGGCGACAATACTCCTCTTCAGCGTCAAGAGTTTTGCCGCCTTGGCCAATTACTCATCTTTGGATCAAGCCAACCGCAGTGCCATGGACTTGCTCACCCGTGAAATCCGCCAGGCTCGCGCCGTAGTGGATGTTTCGACCAACAGCATCACTTTGATCAATGGAGAAGGGTTAAGCATCACCTATTTCTTCAATCCCCAAAACAAGAATTTCGTCCGCAACGCCAGTGACGGATCCCACAAGCTTCTCCTGGACAACTGCAATCTACTCACGTTCAAGCTGTTTCAGCGCAATCCCGTCAACGGCAGTTACGACATTTATCCGGCCGCCACCAATAACTGGCAGGCGACCGTGAAAGTCGTCCAGTTGTCTTGGAAGACTTCGCGGACCTTGCTGAACGGCGGAGTCAACAGTGAAAACATCCAGACCGCACGCGTGGTCATTCGCAAGAAGCCAAATTGACTTATGAAAACTAGAATAAGCCCAAAGACTCAACTCCGGGGCGGCACAATCTTGACCGTCAGCGTCATCTGCACGATTCTCGCGTTCACGGCCGTCAGTTATCTGCTGTTGACCCAGCATCACAACCGGATGACGATGCGTTCGCAAAACTGGAATCTCGCCATTTCGGTTGCCGAAGCGGGTATTGAAGAGGGCCTACAGCACCTCAACCAAAACTACACCGCTCTGGGTACCGACGGTTGGTCGTTTGACGGAGTTAACTACACTATCACGCGGACGCTGGACGGTGCGAACAGCTATACCGTCAAGCTTAACGCCACCAGCGATCCAATGAACCCAAGCATCGAAGCGCGTGGTTTTGTGGATATGCCCAGTTTCGCGCAAAGCCAGCCACCCGCCTACTTTGCAACCATCGGCGCCAATGGCGTCTCTGTTCAGCGTTCCTCGCGGCTGACTCGCGCGGTGAGGGTTCAATGCAGCCGGGGCAGTCTGTTTCTCGCTTCGATGGTGGCCAAGGACAAAATTGATCTGAAAGGTAATGGGGTCATGTCCGACAGTTTTGATTCGGCCGATCCCGCCAAAAGTACGAATGGTCATTATGATCCGGCCAAGGCGGGTGACAAAGGCGATGTAGCCTCGAATGGAGGAATTGTGGGCGTGGTAAGCGTGCAAAACGCCAACATATTTGGGAAGGCACACACGGGTCCTGGCGGAACCGTGGAGATTGGCTCACAAGGCGGTGTTGGTTCGCATGCGTGGCAGGCGGCCAACGGCTATAAAGGCATTCAATCAGGTTGGACCACTGATGACGCGAACTACACTTTTCCTGACACGAGTCTCCCATACAATAGTGGACTCGATCCGCTGCCGGGGGACATAGCCACCGTTACTGGTTACACCACGAACACATCTTACATCAACGGAACGACCGCTTATCCCGGAGCTCCCCCAGCCGGATCAACGATGAGTCCGGTCACTACAAATACTTCTTATTTCACAGTCTCCACCTACCCCGGAGCCAAACCGGACATGACGACGAATAGTGCGTACGTCACCGTATCCAGTTATCCCGGAGCGATGCCCGGATTGGTAACAAATTCGGCGAACTTCACGACCGTGCCAAATTATCCAGGGCCACAGTATGGGCTGACAACCAACAGTTCTTCCACGACTGTTGCGTCCTATCCCGGGAGTCAACCGGGCCTCACCACGAACTATCAGACTACGTTCACGAGCAGCCTAACCTATCCGGCTGCGGGCACATACATCGGGTCAGTAACAACGCGGGTTGTTAAGAATGGACCTCCATCCGGCCGCGGTACGTGGTACGACTATTACCGAATCACCAGCCGAACCTACACGTACATCGTTTATAGCTACACTTACCCAACGAGTTTCACTTACTCGTATCTGGCGCCCACCTACACATACCCTGAAGCGACCTACAGCTACTCCATCTATCAGACCGCGCCCCTCTACGCCACCAACCACTACGACCACATTCTTATCAACGGCGACTACCTCGCCAGTTCGCTAGCCGGTACGGTTTATGTGCAAGGGAAAGCGCGCTTGGTTCTGCCAAACGGCCTGAGCATGAGTGGCAATGACAGCTTCATTCTTGGTCCGAACGGCAGCATCGAAGTGTACGCCGGCGGCACTTCCATTACGATCGGCGGAAACGGGGTCATCAATCCAAGCGGGTTCGCAGGCAACTTCGTCCTTTATTGTGCTCCCAGCGTCACCGCGTTCACTCTCAACGGCAACGGAGAATTCATCGGTGTGCTGGTTGCACCTAACGCGGAAATCGCGATGCACGGCGGCGGCAACGCCGATGAAGACTTCATCGGCTGTCTCATGGCCAAAACGGTGCGCATGAACGGACATTTCAAGTTTCACTACGACGAAGCCCTTGGCCGTATGCCCATGAACGGCCGTTTCCTCATCACCTCTTGGGACGAAATTCCTTGACCTGACGCGAGTCCGTAACTGGGGCTGACAATCTGGTCGAATTCCGGCTCAACCGGAATCCGACGCCTCATTTTGCGTGCGGCGTTTGCTCGTAATGTTTGCGTAAAGCGTCGTCGCCGAAATCATTTTCAAAATCACGCCACACGGTGTGAATGTGGTTGGCGTTGTTCTGCGTATTGTCGTATTCCAAAAGGAAAGTCGGCCCTTGGACTCGGTAATAATGTCCTTTCCCAGGCTCAAGACTGCCGGCCCAGGCAAACGAAATATTTTGCCACCCGGCGGCTTCAATTTTTTCGCGGTCCGCTTTGGCGACCTCCGGCCGGTGACGGTAAACGTATTCCTGGATCAGTTTCTTCAGCACCTGCTGTTGCTCCGGGTTTAATTGCGTCGCGGGCAATCCAGTCGGCTCAAGCGGCTTCACCTTGCGTGACGCCTCCGTGATGATATCGCGCGGCGCGTCCGTGGCGATAATGCCCAGCTTGCGCTGGTTTTCGTCCAGAGATTTCGCCAGTTGCCGGCCAAGGTCTTCTTCTGCCGCCAGCAGACGCAGGCCTTTCCGCGGACCGCTGCGAACTTCGCCCGGATTCGCGCCGATGAAAGAAGGGGTGTTGGCGAGCACGGTGTCGCCGCGTACCACAAAGTTCATGGAAAGATGGTGCCCTTCAATTCGCCAGCCCCAAACGTCCTTACCCGGTGTTCCAAAAATACTGATGAAATACAAGTCCGCGTCGCGGTGTGCCGCGTTGTTCTCCAGCTCGAAAAGAACTTGCTCGAGGCTCATGAGCGTAGCGACCTTGTAAACTCCGCGCTGGCTCAGGATGGTGCCCAACAGGGCATGCGCCAGATGTTTTTGCGCTGGCGACATTTCCTTAAACGCCAGCCCTTTGCGCTCTTTGGGGATAAAATGCCAGTTCACGCGTTCGTCGCTTTTCAACTCGAAGACGGCTTTGACCTTTTGTTCAGGCGTGAGCGCGGCCAAAAAATTGTTGGCTGCCTCGGCAAGTTCCGCGCCCGGTGATTGCGCCCGGGCAAAAGGCGTCGGCAGGAGAACTTGAACCAGCGCGAGGAGTCCAATCACCAAACTTCGGGGAGATTTCATCACGCAAAGACAATCCATCGGTGAATCAAAAGCAACCAGAAAAGCGGCTGGC
>CAZCZP010000051.1:0-19471 GCA_964502895.1 uncultured Bifidobacteriaceae bacterium | reverse complement strand
CTCCTGCGTATAAAAATTCTTTTGCTCCTCGAACAACTGGCGCAGCACAACAATTTCCTTCTCGTCCGGCAGTCGGCCTGTCAACAAACGAAATGCTCCACGAATCCGTGCGTCGGGACTTTCTGGATGCTCCTTCAGCAGGCGCTCGCTCAACACGCGGGCGGCTTCGACGAATTGCGGATCGTTCATCAACACCAGCGCCTGCAAAGGCGTGGCGGTGGTTTCGCGTTTGGCGCTGCAGACTTCGCGCGAGGTTGCATCGAAGGTCAGCATCGCCGGTGGCGGCGCGGTGCGACGCCAGAAGGTGTAGAGGCTGCGGCGATAGAGCTTGTCGCCCTTGTCTTGCGCATAGGTTTTTCCCGTGCCGGATTGTTCCCACAACCCTGCCGGCTGATACGGCTTCACACTCGGGCCACCAATGGTGTGATTCAACAAACCACTCGCAGCCAGAGCGCTGTCGCGAACCTGTTCGGCGAGCAGGCGATGTTTCGCCCCACGCGCGAGCAAGGTGTTGTCCGGATCGCGTTCGACCAACTCGCGCGAAGCTTGCGACGATTGCCGGTAAGTTGCAGACGTCACAATGAGCCGGTGCAGTGCCTTCACATCCCAGTCGTTTTCCATGAACCAGCCGGCCAGCCAGTCGAGCAATTCAGGATGAGTGGGCAATTTCCCTTGGCTGCCGAAATCTTCCTGCGAGGCGACAATGCCGCGGCCAAAGTGCATTCGCCAGATGCGATTCACGACGACGCGCGCGGTGAGCGGATTCTTCCGGTCAACCATCCAACGTGCGAGACCAAGGCGGTTATGTGGCTGATCATCCGGGAAAGCCAAGATGCTCGAAGGTGTGTCCGGTTGAACCGGGTCGCCCGGCGCATCGTAAGCACCACGCTTGAGCAAGAAGGTCGGTCGGCGCTGTGGGAGTTCCTGCATCGTCATGATCTCGTACACGTCGTTGACAAGGCTGTTCTCCTGTCCGCGGAGTTCTTTCAGGTCCGCGAGCGCGGCTTTGTAAGGCTCGTAATGTCGGGCGAGGAAGTATGCGAGCAACCCTTTCCCCTCACCCCGGCCCTCTCCCGTGGGGAAAGGGAGAATCGTTCGCCGGTTTTTCTGACGTTCGGAGGGCTGTGTTTGCTTGGGTGCGTTCGCAGTGCTAGCATGAGGCGAATGCTGTTCCCTCTCCCCATCGGATGGGGAGAGGGTCAGGGTGAGGAGTTTAGCTGATTCGTTTCTTCTTGTGGCGATTAACTTCACTTCCGGACCCGTGAGGCAAACGTTGAACACCCGAAAATCATCCATCAGTCCGTCTTTGAATCCACTGTCGCGAAAGCGAGCGGCGAGCGTGAGGTGAATGTTGCCCACGTCCGAGTCGCCCCATTCTTTGCGGTGCACGATGTCCTTGTAGAGATTGTCACGGATCGTCTCCGTCTCCAGACGCTCGCCGTTCAGATAAAGTCGAACACCCGCAGCGCGACTCGAACCATCGTAAGTCACTACAACATGCGACCACTCGTTCGTGGGCAAAATCTGTTGGCCTCGCACGCCGATCGCGTTGCCGGGCCAGAAATGAATCAGCCCGAAAAAGGGACGACCCTGTTCGAGCACCAGTTCGTAACCGCGGCTGCCGGAATCTGTCCACGCCCGTGACCGATGCAAGATGACCGCGCGCTCCTGTCGTTCCATCGGCTTGAGCCAGAGGCTGAATGAAAACGCGTCAGTGCGGTTGAACTCGCCCACGCCCTTGCAGATTAATTCGTTGTCGCCACTGAATTGCAGCGCGGTGCCGTCGAGGCCGGAGACAAGCTTCGGCCCATCCACAAGTTGCGCGGAGTTGGTTGAGTTGACGCTATCCGGAGTCGTATTGCTGACCACGGTGTCGAAGGTGAATCGAGCGGTCGGTTGCGGAGGTCGCACAATGCCATCGGATTTCAGCCACGCGCGGAAAGCACCCTCGGCGTCGCGCGCGACCTGTTCGGTGCGCGTTTGGGTCATGGCAGCCCGCAACGCGATCAATGACCGGTCGCGGGGCTGTTCGTCCGGCCAGAGCAACAACGTGGGCGTGGGCGTCGCACGCGTGAAATGTGAATAAATCCCCGACTCGTCAATGTTGTTGAAGAACGCGAACAACGAATAGTAATCGCGCTGCGTGACCGGGTCGTATTTGTGATCGTGGCAACGAGCGCACTCCAGCGTCAGCCCAAGCATGGCCATACCCATCGTGTTAACGCGGTCGGCGACGTATTCCGTCCGCCATTCTTCCTCGATGCTGCCGCCCTCGTTGGTCTGGCGATGCAGCCGGTTGAACGCCGTGGCCAGACGTTGTTCACGGGTTGCGTTAGGCAACAGATCGCCGGCAAGTTGCCAGAGGATGAATTCGTCGTAGGGCAGATTCTCATTGAAGGCGTGGATTACCCAATCACGCCAAGGCGACATGTCGTAATCTACATCTGCCTGGTATCCGTAAGTGTCCGCGTAACGCGCGAGGTCGAGCCAATCCATCGCCATTCGTTCACCGTAGTCTGGCAGGGCCAGATATTTTTCCACAACCCACTCGTAGGCTTGCAGCGATTGGTCGGCGAGGTATTCATCAATTTCCTTCAGCGACGGCGGCAGACCGTTCAAATCCAGCGCCAGGCGGCGAATCAGAATTTCCCGTGAGGCTTCTGGTGCAGGCGCAAGACCTTCGGTCTCCAACCGGGCAAGCACGAATGCATCTATGGGATTCTTCACCCAGACAGCGTTGCGAGGTTTTGGTGGTGTTACAGGTTGCACGGGGAGGAACGACCAATGCGACTTGTATTCCGCGCCCTCGGCAATCCAGCGTTTGAGCAAGTCCTTTTCCGCCGACGAGAGCTTCAGGTTCGACTTGGGAGGCGGCATCATGTCGTCTTCGTCGTCGGCAAAAATGCGCCGCACCAACTCGCTTTTGGATGGATCGCCTGGCTTGATCACGGAGGAGCCGTCCTCCAGTTCTTTGAGCGCGCCCTCGCGCGTATCGAGTCGCAGCTTGCCTTTGCGCGCTTTTTCGTCCGGCCCGTGGCATTTGAAGCAGCGATCCGACAGCAGCGGGCGAATGTGGAAATTGAAGTCAACCTTCGCAGGTTCGGCAGAAAACGTTGTTTGGCTCAAACCGCCAATCAACAAGACCACAGCGACTTGGCTGCGCAATATTTGTCGAGCTACAGCGGGCGTTACGGGGACTCGCATGTTTTGTGACTCAAGGCTTGCCGGTTATCAGGCTGACAAAGCGAGAAGGAAAATGCACGCGAATTTGTGCAGAAGGCAAGATAAGCGCAATGGACCGCGCGGGGTGGTTCGCACCGGCTGAGACACGCGCGCGTCGCATGGGAGCGGTTTGCCGGCGCATGGCCACCCCGTAATAGCCTGCTTCCGCATGGCGTGGCGGTGCGCAAATCGGGCCGCGCCGCATCGCCGTCCGCCAAACGCATTTACCATTTACTTGACCTTTCGGCGCGCATCCGCATCCTGTGCGCCCGGCAAGAACCCGTCGCGTCGCAGTTGCTGGCTTTTCGGCCAGCGTTTCCCGGTCGCAACAGTAGGATGCGACTGTTATGCTCGCGACGTGGGCGAGCCGGTTATTTTTGATATGCAACACATCCGAAATATCGCGATCATCGCGCACGTGGATCACGGCAAAACCACGCTCGTGGATTGCCTGCTCAAACAATCCGGCACCTTCCGCGCCAACCAGCATGAGTCCTCCGAGGAGCGCCTGATGGATTCGATGGACTTGGAGAAGGAAAAGGGCATCACCATCCGCGCCAAGAACGCCGCTTTCAAATACAAGAATTACCACGTGAACATCGTGGACACGCCCGGCCACGCGGATTTCGGCGGCGAAGTCGAGCGCATCATGAACATGATTGACGGTGTGCTGCTTGTGGTGGATGCCGCTGAAGGGCCGCAGGCGCAAACGCGCTTTGTGTTGCGCAAAGCCCTTGAAGCCGGTGCCAAGCCCATTGTCGTCATCAATAAGATTGACCGCGAGAACGCGAATCCCAAAAAGGTGCTCGATGAAGTCTTCGAGTTGTTCATGTCGCTTAACGCAACCGACGAGCAATTGGATTTTCCCTTCGTGTATTGCTCGGCCAAGGCGGGCTACGCAAAACTCGATCTCGAGCATGTCAGCGGAACAATGGAGCCCCTTTTCGACGCCATCGTGAAACACATCCCGCCGCCGCGCGCCAAGGCCGGCGAGGGATTTCAAATTCTCGTCGCGAATCTCGACTACTCGGATTACCTCGGGCGCATTGCCTTCGGAAAAATTGTCGAGGGCAAGGTCAAGATGAGTGACCCAGCGGTCTGTTTGCACGGCCACGGCAAGATCACCCAGGGCAAGATCACGATGATTTACCATTTCGAAGGCCTAAAGCGGATCGAGATTCAGGAAGCCCACGCGGGCGACATCGTTGGTATCACAGGCTTCGAGGACGTGTTTATTGGCGAAACGATTGCCGACAAACCAGAACGCGGCGCGTTGCCTTACATCCCGATTGATCCGCCAACGATCCAGATGGAATTCGCCGTCAACGATGGTCCGCTGGGCGGTGTGGACGGCAAACTCGTCACGGCACGGCATATCTGGGAACGCCTCGAAAAAGAAATCCGCACCAACGTCGCACTTCGCATCGCGCAGACCTCGGACCCGAAGATTTTTGCCGTGTCCGGCCGCGGCGAAATGCAGATTGCCATTCTCGTCGAGCAAATGCGCCGCGAAGGTTACGAAGTTCTGGTTTCGCGCCCGGAAGTGCTCTGGAAAAAAGGACCCAATGGGGAACAGTTGGAGCCAATTGAAAAACTGTTTGTCGAGGTGCCCAGCGAAAATCTCGGCGCGATAATGGAGAACCTGTCCAACCGCAAAGCGCAAATTACCAACATGAATCATGTCGGCAACATCGTGTCCGTCGAGGCGCTGGTGCCGATGCGGGGCTTGATCGGTTTCGAGACGGACTTGGTCAATCAAACCAAAGGCATGGGGGTGATGAGCCACTTGTTCCACGAATACGGCGAGGACCGCGGCGAAATCGCCGCGCGCAAGAACGGCTCGCTCGTCAGCATGGACACCGGCGAAGCCACGTCGTACGCGTTGAACATGATTCAGGAGCGCGGCCGTCTGATGGTTGTTCCTGGCGACTCGGTTTATGTCGGCATGATCGTGGGGGAAAACGCGCGCGAAAACGACATTCCTGTCAATCCGGTGAAGGAAAAGAAACTCACCAACATGCGCTCGCAGGGCGATGGCAAGGGCATCCAGCTCAACGCGCCGCTCAAGCTCAGTCTCGAACGCGCGCTGGAATACATTGACGTGGATGAATACGTCGAGGCGACGCCGAAGAACCTGCGGTTGCGCAAAAAAATTCTGGATGAGAATGCCAGGAAGCGTGCGCAAAAAAGCCGATCCATCAAGTTCCTCGAAAACTGAGGCTTGTTGCCACAGATTGAACTCGGCGCCAGTATTCCCCCGCGGTAGTTGAAAATCTGGCCGGGTTTTCTTTCAGGAATTCATAGCAGCCGCAGGACCCAGCCTGGGGCAGTCGCGCCCTGCAAATTTCCCCTTGCGGTCCACGGGTTTTTGGCAACCAATGCTCCCGCGATGAACGAACGTCCTTTACGCACAACGGTGATTGGCAGTTATCCATTCCCCGGGTGGCTCGAATTCGCCTGCCAGCATCTTGAGCGGTTCGGCCCGGCGGACCGCGAGGAGTTGATTGAGGACGCCGTCGCCGTGGCGGTCAGCGATCAAATGGACGCCGGTCTCGACGTAATCACCGATGGCGAACAAACGCGGTTGGATTTCAATCTGTCGTTCTACGGTTTCATCGCAGGAATCGAATTGGAGTCCGCGCCGCCGAGGCAGTTCGGACCACCTGCACACGATCAACGCGGCAAACATAAGGTGGTCGGCGAATTGCGCGCGCCGCGTGGGCTGGGTGCGGTGGAAGATTTCAAGCGGTTGCAACGGATCGCGCGGTCCTCATGGAGTGCAGCACAGAATCCTGCGTTGACGCGGGATGGGATCGTGCTGAAGGCGAGCGTGCCTGGGCCTTACACCCTGAGTGGCCGGTTGTTGCCGTCGTCGCAATATCCGGATCGCTTCGCGCTCACGGAGGCTCTGTTGCCCATCGTGCGCGCAGAATTGGAAGCCCTCGTTGCGGCTGGCTGCCGGGAAGTCACCGTGGACGAACCTTCGATGAGTTGCTACGCGCACAAGGAGGACCCCGGGAAATTCGTGCAGATTTTCAACCGCACGGTCGAACCGATTGTGGGCAAGTGCCATCTCTCAACGCACCTGTGCTTTGGCAATTTCAAAGCCCGCGCCGTGGGCCCGCGCCGTTACGCGCCTATGTTTCCGGCATTTCTGGAGCTGCATGTGGACGAAATCCATGTCGAGATGGCCAGCCGCGAGTTTGCCGAGTTGGAAATCATCGGCGCGATCGCGAAGCAGAAAGACGCCGCCGTCGGAATCATTGACGTAAAAAGTTACTACATCGAAACGCCTGAAGACGTGGCGAATCGAGTGCGGGCGTGTCTGCAGCACGCGCCGGCTGGACGGCTGTCGTTCGCGCCCGATTGCGGATTGAGCCAGACCGCGCGCTGGGCGGCGCGGCAGAAGCTGCGGAACATGGTTGAAGGTGTGGCGCTGGTTCGAAAAGAACTTGGTGCTTGAGACGGGTTTCCCGCACCGAAACAAGCAAGCTCAGACTCTAACACTGAGGACGCAAAGGTTGCCGCAGAGAAACGCAGCGGACCGCTCCGGTAAATGATCAAACCGCTCTTACAGGATGATGCATTTCTGGCCGATGTAATTGCGGCAAGGAAGAAACGCGACGGACTGCTTCGCCTCTGGTGGTTGGGTCAAAGTGGGTTTCTCGTGCAATGGCAGGGCCGACATCTGTTGCTCGATCCGTATTTGTCCGACTCGCTCACAAAGAAATATGCGGGGTCGGAGAAACCCCACGTTCGCATGACGGAGCGCGTGATTGCGCCAGAACGTCTGAACTTTATTGATGTCGTTACCTCAAGTCACAATCACACGGATCATTTGGACGCGGAAACGTTGTGTCCCTTGCTGAAGGCGAATCCAGAGCTGCAACTGGTGGTTCCCGAAGCAAACCGCGCGTTCGTCTCGGAGCGGTTGGGGGTGCGAACAGATTTTCCGCACGGTCTGGACGCGGGCCGGGAAACAACACTCGCCGGCTTCAAGTTCCAAGGTATTCCGGCGGCACACAATGAATTGGAGACCGACGACCAGGGCCGGCACAAGTTTCTCGGTTACGTGGTCGAGTGCGGGCCTTGGAGAATCTATCATTCCGGCGACACGTTGCGTTATCGGGGTATGGCAGAGCGATTGAAAGCCCTTCACGTGGAGGTGGCGTTGCTGCCGATCAATGGCGACGGGCCCGAGCGGCGGGTGGCGGGCAACCTGAGTGGGAGCGAGGCCGCTCAACTGGCCAAGGACATCGGCGCCCGTTTGGTAATCCCCTGCCATTTCGAGATGTTCGAGTTTAACACGGCGACACCGGACGAGTTTGTGACGACGGCCATCGCACTCAAGCAACCGTACTGCCTCTTGCGCGCAGGAGAAAGCTGGAGCGTTGCGGCGTTGGAGTGTGAGTTGGCCCGACCCGGTGTCCGTGAATACCGGCATTGAATACCAGTTTGACAAGTGGCATCTAACAGACACCAGTTATGAGAAGTGCCTGGATAATGCTAACGGCAGTTTTGCCCGCTTTGCTTTTGCCCGTTTCGGCACGAAGCGAAACAGCATCCCTGCCGACCGCGGATTCTGTACTCGAGCGCATGCTGGAACGGGCGCAGCAGGAAGGAGCAGACCAGGAGATGTTCAAGCAGTGTTACAGCTACGCACGGACGCGGGTCACCGAGTATCGGAACGGTGACGGTGAACTCAAAAAACGCAAGGCAAAGACGCGCGTTAACAACCCGGCGCTTATTCCGGCCGTGTATCATCCACGTCCCAAGGAAGAGCGAGAACCGGTTCAAGATACCGGCGACAATCAGCCAATGTCCGACACCAAGACCAACTTGAGCGGCAAGGCTTTCGAGAAATCTGATTTCCCCTTGAACGGTGATCTGCTCAAGCGATTTGATTTCACGGTGTCAGGACGCGAGATGGTCAACGGGCGTCCCACGTTGGTGGTGGATTTCAAGCCAACCAGCCCCAAGCCGCCAGAGAAAAGCATCAAGGACAAGTTCATCAACAAGGCGGCGGGCCGCGTATGGGTGGACGAGTCGGATTACGCCATGGCGAAGGCCAAGCTGTATTTGTCCGAGAAGGTCAACGTGGTCGGCGGATTGGTGGGCGCGGTTTCTAAATTCACCCTGTTTATCGAACGGAATCGGACGCCTGAGGGAATTTGGTTCACCCAAAAGCAAAACTGGCAACTGGAAGGGCGCGAGGTGTTCGTTCATCGGAAGGTGGCTTATCAAGAGGAATACAAGGACGTACTGAAGGTGTATGAACCGGACATGATGGCTCGGCTCAGTTCCATTGACGGCGAGGCTGCGGACGACTAGGTTGCCGGCGGTGAAACGATGATCGCGAAAACCGCCCAGCCAACCAACGCCACGCAGCCAAGTTTCCGCGTCGGTGATGAACGCTTGATCAAGCTCACTCCTGGCGCCGCGAGCAAAGTGGGGTCGCTCCTTTCGCGCCAAGGCCGACCACAAGGAGTGTTGCGCGTCGCGGTTGTGGGGGGCGGTTGTTCCGGCCTCCAATACAAGATGGATCTGCAAGACGCGCCAGCAAACCGCGATTTCCTGGTCGAGACGGCGGGCGTGCGCGTCGTGGTGGACCCCAAGAGCGCGCTGTACGTCACAGGCAGCGAACTGGATTACATTGACGCGCTGGACGGCGGGTTCAAGGTGAAGAACCCGAACGCAGCCACCAGTTGTTCGTGCGGTGAGAGTTTCAGCGCTTGATTGGCTGCCTGCCGGTTAAGTCTTCAATGACCGACTACTTCGCCCTGCTTGACGAACCACGGTGTCTCTGGGTGGACGTCGAACGGCTCAGATCAAAATTCCTGGCCCTTTCAGGTGAAGCGCATCCGGACAAAGCTCCACCGACTACTGCTGACAACCGCGAAACCACCACGCGCAAGTTCACTGAACTGAACGCCGCGTTCACTTGCCTGCGTGATCCCAAGGAACGATTGCGCCATTGGCTGAGTTTGGAACTGGGATCGAAACCCAGTGAAGTGCTGGAGATTCCTTCAGACTTGGCGGATTTGTTCATTGAGATCGCCGCCTTACAGCGGGGGGCAAGCGCGTTTCTGACGGAGGCCGCCGGTGTTCATTCACCACTTCTCCGGGTGCAGATGTTCGAGCGTTTGCAGGAATGGATTGACCGCCTACGTGCTCTGCAAGCGCGTCTCTGCGAACGTCAAGCCGACTTGCTTCGTGAACTTCAGGTTTTGGATGGCGAATGGGTTCGTTTGCATTGCGACCCGATTCAACGTCGCGGTTTTCTCCAAAGGGTGGAACAAATTTACCAGCGGCTGAGCTTCTACACCCGATGGACCGCGCAAATCCAGGAAACCCTGGTGCAACTTGCGCAGTGATTTCATTGGGCTGCGGCCCACGGGTTCCCCAAAGCGCAACTCCGTTGCCTCCGAATTGTCGGTGAATCGCCCCGCAAGCAAACTCGAAAATATACTCCAATGTCTTTTCTCGGGACACTGGCCTGTAGCTCTTGCGCAGAGATAGACCTGATTCGCTGCTGGTATAACGTCTGCTTTAGAAGTCGCCATGCAAATACAATGTCCCGCAACTGAGGGTCGTGTATTTCCCGCCGTCTTCACCGTCACGGTGGAGGCGAAAAGTCACATCTTGAATCCGCTGGAATGCGGCGGGTGTAACACCTGACGCTCTTCTCTACTGGGTTTGGTTTACTGGCGGCCGGCTCGCACTGGCCGCCAGTTTTTTTTCGCCCAGTTCTCAGAAATCGTGGGTCAGGATGGATTCGGTTCGACGGCAGATTTCCCGACCGTAATCAGTCCAAATCCCCTGTCCCCAATACCGGTAACAACTCGTCTGTGAGCACAGGAGATGGAAAAGCGCATTGCGGTAGCGGGCGTCCCTCGACGAAATGCCAGGGTTGATCACCTTTTCGTAAAACAGGGAACTGCTGCGCTCCATTGGCCCGAGCACGTTCTCATATCCTTTGACCCAGGAAATGCTGTTCGTCCAACTGCCTCCCTCCATGTGAAAGCGATGGTCTTCCCTCTTCAACTCTTCGATCACTTTCGCCAGGCGTTCCGGGCCTTCTCCGGGCTTGAAGCGATCCCAGATCCGTTTCTGGCAAATCGGTTGGACCGTGGGTAAACCTGTCTCCCGAATCCCCATGGCAAACAAATGCTCCAGATATTCTGTCGCGTTCAGGGCTGGAGTGCGCGAACCGGAACACTCGCGCATGGCTTCCAGGTACTTTGGCGGAAACTCATTCATCATCACGCCGCCGTTTTCGCCATCGGCAATTTGCGTTACTAACGGCGGGACTTGTTTGCCCGCAAGCTCCCACCGCGAAAGTCCCTTCGCCTCGTAATACGGCTGCATTTGCGCCACCAGTTTGGTGTCACTGCCTTGAGTCTTGAGGATTGCGATGATGGCCGCTTCGTCGCCATGCGAATTCCGGCAGACCAACCGATGCGGCAGGTGTTTGCGCTCCGGCCCGTGACCGTTCTCCGGTCGCTCGACGGTATGCTCCTGTACGAGCACCCACAGAAAGCCGCAATCCTTGAGTGTCTTCACAAACTCATACGCGGTGTCCGGATGATTCGGCAGAGCCATTTCCGACGGCGAAAACCCGCGCACCCGCTGCAACGCTTCAAGACCAAAGATCGCCGCGAAGTGATGTTGCCACGCCCGGACATGCAAGCGGTAGTCCTGGACGGGTGTGGATGGAGCAACCGCGTGTCCCCAAGGACAGCCGAGCCATTCCACCGCGTGGCGATATCGCGGTTCGCAGGTGATTCGCTTCAGATTATCCAGAACATCGTGAAGTCCCATTTGACGCAGGCCGTGCAACAACGTGCCGGTGTATTCCAACATGACGCGGGGCTGTTTGCCTTCATCCACAAGCTGTGGAATGAAATCACCCATGCGCTTGTAACACCAATGAAACACGGACGCGTTGTGGTTGTCCCCGATGCCGGGGTTGTCCATCATGTGCCTGAGATTGCTGATGATTTCGGCGGTCGCCAGATCGTTGCCGCCGGCTGGAATCAGCGGCTGATGCATGTGCAACGCGATGGTGAATGCACTGTTGATTCCGCCAAAATCAATACCGCTTTCCGGCAAAAATACTTGGGCTCCGCGACCGCGGATATTCTGTTCAATCAACGGCTCCGACCCGCTAAGATTCGGCCACCCATCCACGTACTCGAGTAATGTGCTCATAATTCGCATCGAACGACCTGATGCTCGCGGACTGAACCGCATTCGTCAACGTTACGAAATCTCTCCAAGAGCGCCGCCATCGTCCGTGAGCCGGATTTGCGACCGTTCTTGCCAGCGCCACCGGTTACAGGCAATTTCAGACCAGTTATTGAAAGGTCATTGTCACAACTTACCTATCAAACTGGCGCAGAACTGTGAGTTCATCGCGCCGACGCTCCCGACTTTTCATCGAGTTCGAAGTCTCAAGCCATGATTCTTTACAATCTCTTCCCTCTGCTGGCCGGACCATTTTCCCGTTGGAACGAACATTTCACCCGCGCGGCGGCGATGGGTTTTGACTGGGTCTATGTCAACCCGATCCAGCAACTCGGCGCATCACGCAGCCTGTATTCCATCAGCGATTACTTTCGCCTGAACCCGGCCTTCCTCGACCCGCACAGCGCCGCCTCGCCCGAAGACCAATGCCGGCAAGCCGTCAACAACGGACGCGCAACCGGATTGAAACTGATGATTGACCTCGTCATCAATCACTGCGCCATGGATTCGCCGCTGATTCGCGCGCATCCGCAATGGTTTGTCCGCGACAACGAAGGCCGGATTGCGAACGCGTCGTGCGAGCACAACGGCGAACTGGTCGTGTGGCGCGATCTCGCCCGGTTCGATCACCGGCACAGCCGGGACGCGGAGGGACTCTATCGCCATTGCTTGGGCGTAGCCGAGCACATGCTGTCTTTGGGCTTCGAGGGATTTCGTTGTGACGCGGCCTACCAGGTCCCGAATCATTTCTGGCAGCGGCTCATTCACGACATCAAAACCCGACATCCAGGCACACGCTTCATCGCCGAAACGCTTGGATGCACGCTGGACCAAACGCGCGAAACGGCGCGCGCCGGGTTCGACTACGTGTTCAACAGTTCCAAGTGGTGGGATTTCAACGGATGGTGGTTGATCGAGCAATACAATCTGGTGCGCGAAACCGCGCCTTCAATCAGCTTTCCCGAAAGCCACGATACTCCACGACTGGCTGAGGAATTGCACGGGAATATCAATGCGCTCAAACAACGCTACTTGTTCTCCGCCCTGTTCTCGGCGGGTGTCATGATGCCCATGGGATTTGAATACGGCTTGCGCAAATCTCTCCACGTCATCAACACCACGCCCGCGGATTGGGAACTCAACGGCGTGGACCTCTCCGCCTACGTCGCCAAGGTCAATGCGATCAAAAAACGATTCGCCGTCTTTCGTGAGGAAAGCCCCACGAATATCCTGCCGTGCAACAATCCAAACGTGCTCCTGCTGTGGAAAGCTTCAACGAGACACCGGGACGAAGCCCTGTTGATCCTCAACAAAGACCCGTGGAATCATCAGGATTTTTACACCGAACATTTCCGGAATTACGTGCAAGCCGGCGCACCGCTCAAGGATGTTTCACCCGAATATCCACTCGAATATCTCCACGAACCGTTCCATTACTCCTTGCGGCCGGGTCAGGGGATTGTCCTGGTCACTGCGCGCGACTGAGCACGACAATTATTTATCCCGTATCAGTTCGTATATGTTCAGGTAATGCTGCCCGGCGTGGTTCCAGGAATTGTCGCATCTAATGCCGTTTACCATCAGTTCCCGGAAATGCTGCGGGTAGGAATACCACATGCCGATGGCGCGATGCAGCGCCGATTCGATTCCCGGCGCATTGAAATCGTTGAACACATAACCATTACGCTCGTGGTAGGGCTTGTCAGAGAAGTCGGCGTCAAACACCGTGTCAGCGAGTCCACCCGTGTTTCGCACAATCGGGACTGTGCCGTACTTGAGGCCGATCATTTGCGTCAGGCCGCAGGGCTCGAACAAGCTCGGAACGATGATCATGTCCGCCCCGGCGTAGATGAGATGGGAGAGTTCCTCATTAAAGCTCAGTTCCAGGTGGCAGTCGGGATTGTCGTTGAAGTGATTCTTTAATCCCCAAAAATGGTGCGCGATCCGGCCATCGGGACTCGTGCCCAGCAGCACGAACTGGCAGCCGTGGCTCAGGCAATAATGAATCGCGTGCGTGATCAACGGCACACCCTTTTGATGATCCAGACGGCCGATGTAACACACGACGGGCTTGAACACGTCCCGCAACCAGAACCGGTTTCGCAACGCCCGCTTGTTCGCGAATTTCTTGTCGAGCGTTTCAATCCCGTATTGAGCCGGAATGTGGCGGTCAATCTCCGGGTTCCAAACGTCGTAGTCCACGCCATTGAGCACGCCGCCGAGTTTGTTGCGATGGACGTGCAACGTGTGCCCCAATCCATAGTTCTGCGACGTGTGCATGATTTCCCAGGCATACTTTGGCGAAACCGTCGTCACGAAATTGGAGTAAACGATCCCGCCTTTCATCAGGTTGATCGCGCCGTGATTGAAATTGTCGCGCAACCGGTCCGGGTGAAAAAAATGCGCGTGGTTGTTCAAGCCGGTGGCGCGGAGAATGTGTTCCCGCGTGACGCCCTGATGCTGCAGGTTGTGCAGCGTGAAACACACGCGCGGATGCGTCATGCCGATGCGCTGGTAGATTTCGTAAAGCAACACCGGCACCAGCGCGGTCTGCCAGTCGTGGCAATGGATCACGTCGGGGTGCTTGTTGCTCTTGAGCATGAATTCCAGGGCCGCCCGGCAGAAGAAAGCAAATCGCTGGTCGTCGTCGCCATGCCCGTAGAAAACGCGACGGTGGAAAAAATTCTGGTCCGAGTGCGGCTCGATGAAGAAGCACTTGCGGCCGTGAACGAATCCGAAATAAACGCTGCAATGAACCGCATGATTATACCACGGCACCCATAAATCTTTGAAAACGAGTTGCAGGTCGAAAATCTGGTCGTACCGGAGGCAATCGTACTTTGGCAAAATGACTTCGATGGAATGGCCGCGGATTTCCAGTTCGCGACTCAGACCAAAAACGACGTCGCCCAGTCCACCCACTTTGGCGACGGGCGCGCATTCGGAAGCAATCTGGATGACGTACATGCGTTTCGCCGCCTTGGATAAGAGTTTGTCAGGTAAACCGCTCGGCGTTCTGCGGCGTCGCTGCGATTTGGGGTTCGATCACGGGCCGAAAGTAACCAACAGGAGCGATGCAGGCAAAGGAAACCGTCGTTGCTTCCGAAGATTCCAATAACAGGCCGTGCAGGTTCCCGTGTTTGTCTGCGGAGGTCGGGGCTGGCGCACCCACTAGGAGTTGAACCTAGAACCTTCTGATCCGTAGTCAGATGCTCTATCCAATTGAGCTATGGGTGCCCAAGAATGGAGTGAAACCTACAAATGTCATGTGGCTCCATCAAGCTATTTCGCGGAGGCGTGGAAGGGGTTCCAATTTCAATCGTTTCAAATTCAGCTTGCGAGTTTGAACAGGAGATTGCGTGCGGGTTGCCGTTCGATTAGGTTTTGAGCGATGACTGAAGCCCGCTTATTGCGCGCGATGCTCGCTGTGTTTGGCAGCGTGTTGTTGAGCGGGTGTTTTCCCAGCAGCCGGGAGGCTTTGAACGAAGAGAAGGAACCGCATTTCCTCAATGGCCGCAGCCTCGTCAATGCCATGGACTACCGAGGCGCCATAGACGCCTTCGGCCGGGCACTTGAGGTGAATCCACATTCCGCGTCGGCGCACTTTGAATTGGGCTGGCTTTATGCCGACAAGACTTCCGACCCGGCTGCGGCCATCTACCATTACCAGCGATATCTGGAGTTGCGCCCCGGCGCGGAGAATGCCGAAACCGTCGGCCAACATATTTTCCGGTTGAAACAGGAACTGGCGAAGGCGGTTTTGCCGATGCCAACGACGCCGGGCATCCAGCGTGAGTTTGAACAGTTGGCGAACGAGAACCGGCGTTTGCAGGCTGAACTGGAAAGCTTGCGAGCGGCTTACGCCGGTCGCGCCGCGCCAACTAACTTCGTGAATCAGGATGCGTCCAATCGCGCCGCTCGTGCTCCCGAGCCAATCGCGGCGTCGGCTGCGCCCGATTCCGGGCGACAGTCCTTGGTGGCCACCCGCGAGGTTTCGAGCGCTTCATCCAGCGCGCGGATACACAAGGTACAATCCGGCGAAACGCCCTTTTCCATCGCCCGCAAGTATCGAATCAAAGTCGAGGCATTGCTTTTGGCCAACCCCGGCTTGAATCCCCGGCGATTGCAAGTGGGCCAGTCACTGAACGTACCCGCATCGTAATCCAACGCTGGTCTGAGAACGTTATTTCCTCCTGGCTGTTTGGAGATTTGGTTGGCTTGCGAACGGTGAACAAGGAATCTCAATCGCGTTTGAACGTAATCCGAGAAGAGGTGTCGCTTAATTCGATGACCACTGGTTGCGATTCGCTGGTCCCCGAGTGAAGTCTGCGAATCCTTGGCAAGACTGCGTACCGATTTGCGTGTGCGCCCGCGTTTGAGGCCAATGTTGAAGTGGTTTCCAAGCGTATTGCTAACTAATTGATGCCGTGGTTTTTTAAGTCGAAAAAAACCTCAACATTTGTTTGACAGGAATTGCCGAATTCAAGTAAACGTGTAAGCGCGCATCGTCTCTAGGGTTCGCAACAAACCAAACGACTTTATGAAAAGAATCGCAGCTTCCGTAGGCTTGGTAGCAATTGGCGTTTCAACCCTTCACACCACCCATGGTTCCGAACTGCAGGGATCCAAGCCGTGGAGCATAGGTGTCTCACTGCGGGGATTCTACGACGACAACGTCAATGGAACGAAGCATGACAAGGTGGATTCCACCGGTTTTGAAGTGAGCCCAACCGTTGGTATTGGCATGTCGCGCGACCAGACTTCTGCCGATGCAAGCTACACCTACTCGGGTAAGTATTACGACGAGCGCCCCGGCACAACTGGCGATCATTGGGACCACACGCACATTTTTAATGCCGGTCTGGATCATCGGTTCAATCCTCGCAACAGCATCGCATTGCAGAACTCGTTCGTTATCGGCCAGGAGCCGGACGTCTTACGCGTGTTAAACTCAGCGCTTAACACGTTCCAGCGCATCCCCGGAGATAACATTCGAAACCACGGATCAGTCACTTTCAACACGGAAGCGACGGAACTTCTGGGGTTCGAATTGGGGTACGCCAACGCGTATTTCAACTACGATGACGACGAGGAGACGATTGACGCGTTCGGCAATGTTTTCCCAAGCAACTCCGGCTTGCTTGATCGCATGGAACACAGGGTGCATATTGACAGCCGGTGGCATTTTCGGCCGGAAACAGTCGGTATCCTTGGCTACCAGTTCGGTCAGATAGACTACACGGGTGACGAGTTGATTTCTGGAAACACGTTGCTCGCAACTACTATTGAGAGCGACGACCGTGACTACCGCACGCACTCCGTTTACTTGGGTATCGAGCATAGTTTCAATCCTGCTTTGTCTGGTTCTCTCAGGGTTGGTGGGCAGTATGCCGATTATTACGGCAACCCGGACAGCGACAGCAATGTTACGCCATACGTCCTTGCAAGTGTCAGTTACGCGTATGCCGAAGAGTGTAGTGCTCGATTGGGCGTACACCATCAACTGAGCGCGGCTGATCTGATCGGCCCGAGCAACGACTTCGTCCAGGATGCCGAATCAACTACCGTTTATGGTTCGATCGTTCATCGCATTCTCCCGAACCTGTTTGGGACGCTCATGGGCACTTACCAGAATTCGACCTACAATGGCGGTGGGACCGGGATTGATGACGAGAGCGATTCATTCCTTCAACTGGGGATTGACCTCTCCTATCGCTTTAATCCTCATCTCTCGGCGCACGCGGGGTATAATTTTGACGATCTGGATTCGGACGTAAACGGGAGGGACGATTTTTCGCGCAACCGCGTTTATATTGGCCTGACGGCCCAGTATTGAATACCGCAGATTCGACAGGGGCTGGGTTTACGCGAACTGGCCCCTATTTTTTTTGACTTATGGATCCGCTTAAGGCACAACCACCGCCAGAGGCCAAACTCCACTTCTTGGATTACTGGCGCATCATCCGTATCCGAAAGACCGTTATCCTGGCGGTATTTCTTCTCGTGGTCATTACTGCGACTCTTGTAACCTTTATTTTGCCCGAGTCATTTTCCAGCGAAGCGCGCATCCGCGTCGAGCGTGATCGGTCGGATATCCAGGGCTTTACGGAACCGGCGTCTTTCGCCGGCAATTACGATCCATATTTCATCCAGACCGAGTTTGAAGTCATTCAGTCCGAAGCCATTCTCAACAAGGTGGTTGAAAAGTTGAACTTAAATGCGGTGTGGGGCAAGAAATACAGCGCGACTGGAACACTCCAGACCACCGAAACGGTCAAGATTTTACGAAGCCAGATTGACCTCGATCCGGTGCGGAATACGAGCCTGATAAAGATTCGCGTTTACAGCGATAATCACAAAGAAGCCGCCCAGCTAGCCAACGCAATCGCTGAGGCGTACGAAGAACATCGCCAGCAAAAAGGGCGTGATATGACCTCCGGCGGTATTGGAGCATTGAAAGAAGTGATCAAGGAACAAGAGCACAAAGTTAGAGTGGCTCAGACGAATGTGGACGACTTGCGCGAGCGCCTTGGAATTACCGACGCCGATGCCATGGGTATTCATCCAACGCCAATGCTCGAACAGGAAGCAGTGCGGCAACTAAACTCGTCGTTGATAGCGGCGGAATATCGCCTGGCGGCCGAGGAAGCCACCTTGAAGGAGCTGGAAAAACTCACGCCGGAGCAACGACGAGACGCCATCCAGACAACCATCGGGCAGGATCAAGAGCTTGGCCAACTGCTCAGCGACTACAACCTGGCTCGCCAAAGACTGCTCGCTTTGCAGAAAGATTACACGCCTGAAAGCCCGGTTTATGTCAACGCGAAGACCATGGCTGATGAGGCGGCCAAACGGATTAATGAGCGCGTCGAAGGAATGATGAACGGCGTCAGGGCCCGGGTCAACGTGCAGCAGGCGGCTGTGGACAAGCTCAGAGGCCAATTGGATGCCGCTCGGACGAACGATATTAATCGAGCGAAAATTACCCGCCCGTATTATGACGCTAAGATGGAGTTGGACGAATCGTTGAAGCTGCGCTCGGCTCTGAACATGAAGATCGCCGCCGTTGATTTCGATTCAGCGCTTCCAAAATCATCGATGGTGGAAATCCTTGACCGCGCCGAACCCAACCCACGTCCAGTGCGTCCAAACAAACCGTTGAACATCGTGCTTGGGGTGATCATCGGCCTTGCGGTAGGCGTTGGCCTCGCGTTCTTCATTGAATACCTCGACACCAGCGTCAAGACGATTGACGACGTCGAACGCACGCTCCAAGCGCCCGTTCTTGGAGTCATCCCACAGAATGTTGGCTACCTGATAGACGAAGGTTCGGAAAGTCCTCACGCGGAAGCTTACCGGGTCTTGCGCACCAACATCTTGTTCTCCCGCAAAGACGACAAGCGCAACACCGTAGCCATTGTTAGCGCCGGTGCCGGGGAAGGGAAATCAACCACCGTCATGAATCTCGCGACGGTCTTCGCCCAGAGCAACCAACGCGTGCTGATCGTGGACTCCGACCTTCGCCGGCCGACACTGCACAAAATGCTGCACGTCACCAACAATTTCGGCCTCACGAACTATCTGTTGAAACAGAACACGCTTGAGGAAGTCATCCAGACTACGGGCGTGCCGTCGCTTGACTTCATGGCGAGCGGCCGGCTGCCCAGTAGTTCACTGGGTATTCTCAGTTCTGCGGCCATGAAGGACCTGATCAGCGAATTGAAACAACGCTACGATTTCGTGTTCTTTGACTCTCCGCCCATCATGGGTGTCAGCGATGCGTCCATTCTCGCCAGCGAAGTGGACATGACGCTGCAAGTCATACAATACCGCCGTTATCCGCAACCCATGAACATCCGGGCCAAACAGTTGATTGAAAAAGTTGGCGGCAATCTCGTGGGCATCGTCCTTAACAACATCAACATGTCGCAGGACGAAAGCTACTATTACTACAGCGGCTACTACCACGATTATTATTCCAAGAGCGAGGAAGCGACTGAAG
>CAZCZP010000050.1:5146-19554 GCA_964502895.1 uncultured Bifidobacteriaceae bacterium | reverse complement strand
CATCGAACCATGCTCCTCAAATGCTGAGATGCGCCCACCGGCGCAAAGGGTGCGGAGAATTTATCACCGATGACAGGCGGCAAAGCACCACAATTCAAGCGTTGAGCGCGCGTCCCTTTCGTCGCAGACTTGTTCCATGGGCAAATCCAAAAACCCGGCCACTGGCGAAGGCTATCTCGGTGAAATCATGGTCCACAAAATTTCCCGCGCCGTGGGTGTCGTGGAAAACGTGACCGAAGCCAAAACCGGCTGGCCGCCGCAGATCACGTTGAAGCTCGTGGACGGTTCGATCAAGAAAGGCCGGCTCAGTGATTTTCGCGAACCCGGCAGCGCCGAGCGGGAGAATTATTCAGCAGGCTGACGGCTCTTTAGTTCGCGCAGGCGGTCGCGCAATTCGGCCGCGCGCTCGAATTCCTGCCGGTCAATGGCGCGGCGCAACTGGCGTTCGAGCCGCTCGACCGCGGATACCGGCCGGGTCTGTTGAATTTGTGCCGCCAGTTCGCGCAAGGCGTTCAATGAACGGCCTCGCTCGAACTTGAAGGTTTCGTCATCAACCTCCTCCAGTGTCTCAATGCGTTCGATAGCTGCATTGACGATCTCCAGCGCTTTATCGTGCGCGCCCTTGTCGAGAGTCATCAACGCGGAAGCTGCGGCGTTCATGCGGACGATGTAGGGCCGCCACTTTTCGAGATAGGTTCGGTCGTCTTCGCGCGCGGCGTATTGCCGGACAAAATCGAACAGGCGCAGATTGCGCGTGGTGTCGCGCGCGGTGGCGGCCCAGCGTTTGAGCTGGAACAGTCGCAGGTAGCGGAAATAGTAGAGCGTGCCCTCGCCAAACAGTTCGGCGCATTCCTCGGGGTCCAGCTCGAATTCCGACTCGCTTCCGGCGGCTTTCGATTTGGCCAGGCGTTGGAGCTGGTATTCGAGGACGGATTCCTGGTCGTGCGGTCGAGCGCCGTCAGGGCGGCCGACCATCTCGAACTGTTCGATGCCGACCGGCGTGCGGACCTGAAGAATTTCGCGGCCGTCCGCCCCGCGCACCACGCGCGCGTCGTTGTCCGGGTCGAACGGCCAGCTTTCCAGCAGGCGTCTCAAATCAAATGTATCGCTCATCGGTTGCCGCAACCATTATCACCCGCGGCAACAGCATTCAACTGCGCGGTTGCGGGGAAATTACGGAGAAGTGCGCGTGGGTGGACCGGGAGCCAATGGATTTTTGGCGAGGTTGCCAGACGCGCTGCCGAATTCAGGCTTTCTGTGCCAGCACTTCGTGAACGGTCGCCAGCAATCTTTCGTGCGTAAACGGCTTCTGGATGAACGCATCCGCATTGAACGTCCGATCCGTATCGGTTCCCTTTCCTCGCTCGTGCCCGCTGGCAACAATGATCTTCACGTGCGGTTTGATCTTGCGCAACGCCGAGAGCGTGGCCGCGCCATCCATGAAAGGCATGGATTTGTCCAAGATGACGAGTTGAACACCCTCCAGTTGCCGGGCGAAGAGTGCCACCGCTTCGGGCCCGCTCGCGGCGGCAAGCGTGCGATAGCCGTAATTCTCCAGCGTGGTTTTCGTCAGGGCAAGAATGGCTTCCTCGTCATCCACGATAAGAACACATTCACCGTGGCCAGCCGGGATGGCGGGCGCGGGCGCGGCGGTCTCGGGCGGGTTGGCGGAGGCAACGGCGGGCAAATACACCTTGAACTCGGCGCCGTGATCCGGAGCGCTATCCACCGTGATGAACCCGCCGTGATTCTTGACGATGGTCAGCGACGTGGGCAAGCCCAAGCCGGTGCCCAGCCCCGGCGCCTTGGTGGTGAAAAACGGCTGGAAGATTTGGGATAATCTATCTTCCGGAATGCCGACCCCCGTGTCTTTGACGCTCAGGCAAAGGTAGCGACCCGCGCCTGCACCAGTGTGCGATGCGGCTTCGGATTCGCTCAAGTGGACGTTTCGCGTCGCAAGCGTAAGCGTTCCGCCCTTGGGCATGGCGTCGCGCGCGTTGACACAAAGATTCATGACGACCTGATGCAATTGCGTGGAAAGGCCCAGGACGGACCAGGAATCCCCTTCCGTGACAATGCGGCATTCGATGGATTTGGGGAAGGTGTCGCTGATAATCCTGCCCATCTCGCGGGCGAGCTGGGCGACATTGATCGGCTGCTTGTGGCCTTCACCACCACGCGCGAACATCAAGATCTGCTTGACCATGTCCGCGCCGCGTTGCGCGCTCCCATGCACGGTGGAAAGAATATCCGCGGCTTCCTGCGGCAACGGCAGGCTGCGCAGAATGCCCACACCCATGAGAATTGGCGCGAGCGCGTTGTTCAAGTCATGGGCGATGCCGCCGACGAGCACGCCCAGAATTTCGAGGCGTTGCGTCCGCAGAAACTGTTCCTCGAGCTGCTTTTGTTTGGAGACGTCCGTGTTGATGATGAGCTTGGACCTGGGCCGGCCTTCCTCGTCGCGGACCAATGTCCAACTGCTTTGAACCAGCACGGCGTGACCATCCTTGGCGACCTGGTGGAATTCGCCGATCCACTCGCCGCGCTCGGCGACGCTTTTGCGCGCCTCGTCGAAGGACGCGGGGAGTTGGTCGAAAAGCAATTCATGCACTCGCCGCCCGGCGGCTTCGCTGGCGGTCCAGCCGTAAATCCGCTCGGCGCTGCGATTCCAAAAAATGATGCGGTCGTCCAGGTCGCAGACCAGAATCGCGTCGCACGCCTTGTCCAGCAGCGCGGCCTGCTGGCGGATCTTGTCCTCGGCGTGTTTGCGCTCGGTCATGTCAATCGTGACGCCGACCATCCGCGTGGGCTGGCCGGCCTGGTCGTACAACACGAACGCGCGATCCAGCACCGACGCGTAGGAACCGTCGGCCCGCCGGAAACGATACTCGCCCCACCAGATCTTTCCGCGCGCGGCCAGCAACGCGGTGACGCTGGACTGGATTCGCTCGTGGTCATCGGGATGAAGGTAAGGCGTCCAGGCGTTGAGCAACGGCGTTCCGGGTTCAAGCCTGTGGCCAAAAACGGATTCAAAATTCTCGCTGCGCCACACGCGATGGGCCTGCAAATCCCATTCCCAGATCACATCGTTGGTGGCGCGGGCCACGATGCGAAAGCGTTCCTCGCTCTGGTTCAACGCCGCTTCCGTTTTCTTTAGCCGGGCGCGTTCCTCGGCCTCCTGCAAGGCGCGGCGCACGGCCGCCACCAACCGTTTTGGACGCTGTTTAACCACGTAATCCGTGGCGCCGGTCTTGAGGCTTTCGACGGCCACCTCTTCGCCGATGGTGCCGGAGAAAAAAATGAAGGGCGTGTCGCGCTGCGATTCGCGCGCCAGGGTCAACGCCCGCAAGCCATCGTACGACGGCAAAGTATAGTCCGAAATGATCAGGTCAAAATGGCCGCCGCGCAGCACGACCTCGAATTCTTCCCGCGAGCGCGCCAGGCTGAATTCACAGTTTAGGCCGGACTCAGCCAGCATTTCCTTCACGAGAAGATGGTCGTTCTCGTTGTCCTCCAGATGGAGAATGCGAACGATCGGTTTTGAAAAGTTCGCTCCAGTCATCGTTTCGCCACGCCGGGAGGGGGTTCATTGATGATCGCCCAAAAATAGCCGATTTGCTTTATGGACTCCGCGAACTTCTGGAAGTCCACGGGTTTGACCACGTAACCGTTGACACCGAGTTCATAGCTGCGCACGAGGTCCTGTTCTTCGCGCGAAGAAGTGACCATCACCACGGGCACTTGTTTCAGGCGTGGGTCGGTTTTCATCTGCCGCAAGACTTCGAGGCCATCCACCTTCGGCATTTTCAAGTCGAGCAAAACGACGACGGGCAGGCCGTTGGGGTGGGCTGCGAATTTTCCGCGTTGGTGGAGATAATCCAGCGCCTCGGCCCCATCACGCGCGACGACCACCTCATTGGCAAGGTTGTATTCGTCCAATGCCGCCAGGGTCAATTCGATGTCATGGCCGCTGTCCTCTGCCAGCAGAATCCGTTTCAAGGGAGCCATAGTATCCTTCTAACCTTTCGGTCGCTTGGGCAGAGTAAAATATACCGTCGCGCCGCCGTCAACCTTTCCTTCCGCCCAGGTGCGTCCGCCATGCCGGTGGATGATCCGGCGCACGTTCGCCAGGCCGATGCCTGTGCCCTCAAATTCCTCCGGACGATGCAAACGTTGAAATACTCCAAACAGCTTGTCCACGTACTCCATATCAAAGCCCACGCCGTTGTCGCGAACGAAAAACTCAAACTCGCCGTTGCCGGAATTCTCCTTGCACCCGATTTCGATGCGCGCGGGGTCGCGCGGCCGGGTGTATTTGATCGCGTTGCCGACGAGATTCACCAACACCTGCCGCAGCATCGCCTGATCCGCCTGGACGTGCGGCAGGCTGCTGATGGTCCAGATCACATTGCGGCCGGCGATTTCCGTGGCGAAGGCGGCCGCGGCTTCGTGCGCCAGCCCCGTCACGTCCACGTTCTGGTAACGCAATTCCGCCCGGCTCATGCGGGAAAAAACCAGTAAGTCGTCAATCAACTCGCCCATCTGCCGCGCGGCGTCGCCGATGATTTTCAAGTAACGCTGGCCACGTTCATCCAGTTTTTCCCGGCCCTGCTTGTTGAGCAATTCCACGAATCCGTTGATGTGCCGCAACGGCGCGCGCAAATCGTGCGAGACGGAATAGGAAAAAGCTTCGAGTTCCTGGTTGGCGGCGACGAGTTTCTGGTTGACCGCCTGCACTTGCTGGGAACTGCGAAAAACTTCCGCCTCCATTTGTTCGAGGCGCGTCTGCAGGCCGGCTTCCGCTTTGCCTCCATCTGCCTGATGTTTCCTTCGGATGAAATCCGTCACGTCTTCAACCCGATGCACGATGTACTCAAGCTTCCCGTCCGCCCCAATCACCGGGGAGTTGACCGGACTCCAGAAGCGCTCCTCGAACGCACCATCCGGGCGGCGCACGTCGTATTTTTGAATCGCCATCGTGTCCGGCGCCGCGCCTTGCAGTACGCGCTCCAGCGATGCGCGCAAGTTCGCAACCCCGGTGGCTGCGGGGTCGGCGGGGTTATCCGGGAACACGTCAAACAGGTGGCGGCCGAGAATTTCCTCCCGCCGGGTCATGGTCGCCTTCAAATAGGCGTCGCTTACCGCCACGATCTTGAGGTCAGGCGTCAGCACAAGATAAAGGCCGGGCAGCGATTCAAACAGCGCGCGAAACTGAAGATGGATTTGTTCAACACGCTTACGGTCCGTGATATCCGTGGACACTCCGCCGGTCGCGTAAATTTTTCCCGCCGAATCGCGCAAAGGAAACTTGGCGGCCAGGTGCGTATGCGGACCGTCCGCGCACAGGACGGTTTCCTCAAACTGCAACGGCCCGCCCGCGGCCAACACTTTTTTGTCGTTCTCGCGCGCCGCTTGCGCGAGGTCGTGCGGGAACAGGTCAAAATCCGTTGTGCCCGCGATCTCGCCGCTCGCGCGGCCGGCCAGTTCCGCGAAGCGGTGGTTCACGAACAAATAGCGTCCGTCCGGGTCCTTCAGAAAAACGGCGGCGGGTGTATGATCGAGGATGGATTGGAGCAAACCCTGATTCTCTCGCAGCGCCGCCTCGGCGCGCTCGCGTCGCCCGAGATCGCGTTGAATGACCATGATCGCCAGCACCCCGACCAGGCAGGCCAGCGCGCTGCTGCCGACGATGATCCCCAGGCTGCGGCGCGAACTGGCGCGCGAAGCTTCCTGCCGCCGCGCGAGCAACTGTTGCTCCGCACTGCGCAGGCTGCCAATCAAGCCCCGGATTTCCTCCATCACCGCCTTCCCTCTCGATTGGGCCACCGAATTCGCCGCGGCTTCCAGCCCTTGTCGTTGGCGGATGGCAACCCGTTCGTCAAGAGAGTACATGCGCTGCGCGACCAGTCCTTCCAACTCTCGCAATCTGTCCTGTTGGCTGGGATTGTCGGCCGTCAGGCGGCGGAGTTCCACCAACTGCTCGTCCGCCTGTCGCGCGATATTTTGGTATTGGTTCAAATACTCTTCACTACCGGCCAGCAGATAACCGCGTTGCGCGGTTTCCGTCTCGGCCACCGCGGCCAGCGTGGCTTCGAGCGCGCCGATGACTTCCAGCGTGTGCGCCACTTGATCAAGCGCCCGGATGAGTTCCCGCGTCGTGCGGTAGGACAAACCGCCTACCAAGATCAACACCAGCACCGACGCCAGAAAGCCGAGAACGATGTGATTCTTGATCGAAGCGATCATGCGGTTCATTTCGTCGCCGGCGAGAGCAGGAATGCGAGCAGATCGTTGAACTCCTGCGCCGAGAATAGATCGCCGAAATTGGACGGCATCAGCGAAAGCTCGGACTCACGACGCTCGGCAATGTCGCTTTTTCGCACGGTAACTTCCTTGCCGGTCGTGTCGGCAAAGACGAGCATCTCGCCTTCCTCTCGCCGCAACAAGCCCGTGATGACCGTGTCATCCTTGAGAGTCACATTGCTGGCGCGGAACGCCGGGTCCACGTTGCGATTCGAGTCGAGCACGTCCTCGATCAACCGCTCCAGTCCGCGAGTCCCCACGCCGTCCAGTTGCGGACCAACCACCGCGCCCTGGCCCGAAATCTGGTGACACACCGCGCAGTTCTTCTCAAAGGTCGCCGCACCGCGTTCAGCGGACACATGCCCCGGGTCAAATTCCGCGCGCCGCTTGTCAATCAACCGCTGCAATTCCCGGTTTGGTGAAGGCAGGTTTTTGGTTAGTGCGTCAAACCGTTCGGTAAACTTGGGCAGCTTCGCCGCCACGAGCCGTTCCTTCACGATTCGCTCGGTCAGAATCTGCGGCGAGAGCTTCTTTGCTTCCGCCGTTTCGAGCAGGGCCAGCGCGCCGGGCCCGGTCGCGGCCAAAGATTGGGCAAGTTTGATTTGCAGCCGGCGTGGCGCCGTAGCCAGAGTGCCAAGGGTCGCTTCACGTGCAATGGGTGAATTCAACTCGGCCAGAACGCCGGCGACTTTTTCCCGCAACGCCGCCGGCTGGTTGGTATCGGCAAGCGTTTTGGCCAGCCGAGGCAAATGGATTTCGGGTTTGATCGCCAGCAGCGCATACGCCGCGGCGGCCCGGGCGGCGGGCGTATTGTTGTCATGGCCGTAAACCTGCGCCATGCGGGTTTCCAATTCCGGAAGCGGCACGGTGCGCACAAGATCGGCCGCATTCTGTTGTCGCTGGCTTGGTGAATTGGGGATGAACTCGGGCAGCGCCACGACCGCAGGATCAAATCGCCCGACGGCCAGCCACGCGTAGCCGGTGTCCTCGATGCCGTCCACGATTTCCAGGATTCCCTGGCCGCCTGCGTGCGGGCTCAGGTCCCACGAAATCTTTTGCGCGATGTCGTTGCGCGGCGGGGCGCTTTTGGCCAGCACCTCGCCCGAGCCGGCGGCGAGGAGGCGCACATAATTTCGCCGCAACGGCGGTTGATCCGGCTCGCCATCATGACCCGCCAGAAAAAAACTGAGCTTCGCGGGAATCGTGAACGGACGCGATCGGATGACGCCCGTGAACAGTTCGTTGATGGGCCGGCTCGACAGAAAGGGCGAGTCGGCGTTGTCGGCGGATTTCCGCGGTTCGAGGGCCCAGGGATTTTCCGAACTGTCCTTGTCCATGACCGGCAGGCTCGACCATGCCGGTTTCGATTCGTCGTTTGCAGCCAGGAGCTGTTCGGCCAAGCTCTTTGCCCAGGCATGAAGTCCGTTATTCATCCCGCTGCCTCGTTGCGCGAAACCTTCCTGCACAGATTTGTAAGCCGCAAATTGAGCGTCCGGGTCGTCGGGGAATTTGGAGCGAACCACTTCTCCCAAGGCGGCAAGCCCGTGGTCTGAGGCGTATCGGCCCGCGTGCCGGAGATAATCCACCAGCCTGTCACGCGGTTCAGTGGAATCTCGCAGATAATTCAGGATAAAATTCCCGGCCTCGACCGATTTGATGCCGAGTGAGACGTCTGCGATGGTGGGCGCATCGGCCTTGCTCAGCGCCGGCAAACGGTCATAGCCGCCGGGCAACTGTAATTGATTTCGCAGCGCCATCCGAATCGTGTGGACGAGGGCGTCGTCGTCGGCCCTCGCGCGTTGCCGGGCAATCAGCAGCGGGCGAATGTGGTCGGGGTGCGGCTGGCAGCCGAGCGCATCGGCAGCAGCGCGTTGGACATAGGCATCGCTGTCGAGCAGACCGTTCACGGCGAGTTCGTGTTGAGCCGCCGTCCAGTTGGGCGTTTCCGAGAGCACGCGCATCGCATGGGTACGGACCGAGCGATCAGCGTCGGGGGCTGCGGTCGAAAGGAGTTTTGAGGTCAACGCGCCGAGACGGTGCAACACCCACAGGCCATGCAGTTTTTGATCGGGAGTGGATTTTTTGTGGACCAACATTTTCTCGACCGGGCGGACGGCGGGTTTTCCAATCCGGTCCACGAGCTGATTCATCGCGAGCAGGCGCACGGTGAGATTTGGATGAGCGAGTTGTTCGATCAATACAGCCGCGTTGGCCTTGGACAGGTCAAATTCCTGGGGCAGGGGAAGTTTTTTGCGATCACCACGATATACGATCCGCCAGATGCGCCCGCGTTCTCGGTCGCGGCCCGGATGGTCGAGCGGGACTTCGTAATGGCCGATGATGCGATTGTAGAAGTCGGCAACATAAAGCGCTCCGTCCGGTCCAAGGGCAATGTCCACCGGACGAAACCACGGATCGTCGCTGCGCAAAAAGTCTGGCTCCTCCTTCGCGATGCGGGTGGAACCTCGTTCGGAAAAGGAATCGCGGTTGATGCGGCAGGTCATGACGTTTCCGAGAAAGCAGTTGCCCCGATACTCAGGAGGAAACTGATCGTCATAATAGATGGCGATTCCAGCAATGGCCGTCGAGCCATGCGTGTGTGCGCAGATGTTGGGGCCGAATCCGAGGCCGTCGTGAGGTTTGCCAAAGCTTGGATAATGGGCGCCGCGCAGCAGCAAATAAACTGGTGAGCTGTGACAGTCAGCGGAGTAAAGGTCGCCCAGTGGATCAAACTGGAGGCCGAAAGGGTTAACTTGGCCCCAGGTGAATTGTTCAACGCGTGAACCATCGGGGCGCATGCGATAGGAGTTTCCCGAATTCATCATGATGGTATGGCCGTCCGTGCCCTTGAGCGTGGTGTTGTTGCGGTAGCCATGGCAGGCGTAAAGCCAGCCGTCGTAGCCGCGCCGAAAGGCACTCGTTAAGCCATGAGTATCAAGGTCGTAGCCCTGACCACTGTAAAGCACCGCACGTTTGTCCGCGCGCCCATCGCCGTCCGTGTCTTCAAACCGGTAGATGTAAGGAATGCTGAAAGCGATGGCGCCGCGTTGCGAGGGATAAATCCCAATGGGAATATTCAAGCCATCCGCGAAAGTCGTGATGCGCCGCGCCCGTCCAGCGTCATCGAAGTCGGACAGAATTTTGATTTCGTCGCGACCTGGCGAATTGGTTGGAACGGGGAACGGATATTCCCGGGATTGCGTGATCCAAAGCCGCCCGCGCTCGTCGAAGGCAAGATTCATCGGCTTGCCGATTTCCGGTTCAGAAGCCACAAGTTGAATCTCAAAGCCAGCCGGGAGGTGAAAACTTTTTTGTGCCTCGAGGGGTGCAAGCGGTTCAGTCTTGCGAATGAATTCGGCAAAAGGATCGGATTGAGCGCACGCGGAAACTGCCAGCCAGAAGCCGAAGATTGCCGTTAAGAACCGGAAAGTATCGAAGTAAACGCGTGAAACGAGCCAGGACGCTGGTGGTGCTTGCATGAAATAGACCTAACGTGTAATGCGGGGGAGTAAAGCAGAAGATGTGCGAACGCTAAAGTGATAAAGTGGCGGCAATAAACTCAAAACCTATTGACATGCACGTCCACATTGTCGGCAACGGCAGTGGCGGCACCGGGTGTTGGTTGCGCGTGCATAGATGTCACCGGCCTTTGGCAGCGATGATGATCCGGCATATCGGATTGCCACCCGACGCGATGGAGGGAGACCTCGATAGCCTGTACGTGGAACGGTTGGCAAAGCTGGTTCGGGGCTCATCACTGGGGGCAGTGGTGATTCTGGCGCACGACGACGTGTACGACGAAAAGGGTCGCGTTATGGAAGGAGTGGGGTCGTTCTTCGTGCCCAACGATTACGTGTTGAACCTTGCGACCTGGCATCGGGAATTTCTGCCGGCGGTTTCAATCCATCCCTCGCGCCCGGATGCGATGGAGGAATTGGAGCGTTGCGCGGCGAATGGCGCGGTAATGATGAAATGCCTGCCGAATTGTCACAACATCAACTGCAACGACCGGCGCTTCACGCGTTTTTGGGAACGGATGACGGAATTGAGTTTGCCTCTGCTTGCCCATACTGGAGACGAACACACCGTTCCCGTGGTGCGAAAGGAATACGCCGACCCACGTATCCTGACGTTGCCGCTCGAGTGCGGTGTGACGGTAATTGCCGCGCACTGCGCAACCAAGAGCGGCTTGTTTACGCGCGAGTACTTCCACACTTTTGTGGAAATGACCAGGAAGTTCCCAAACCTCTATGGCGATACCAGCGCGTTCAATGTGCCAATCCGCGGGCGGCACGTGCCCGAATGCCTGCGCGAGCCTCTGATTTCCCGAATGGTCCATGGAAGCGATTTCCCCGTCCCCGTTCACGGACATTTCGCGTGGATGCGCGGCTTTGTGAGTTGGAAGGATTTTCGGCGGTGCGAAACCAACCCGAACATCCTGGAAAGGGACTACCAGCTTAAAGTGGCGATGGGGTTTCCGCCCGAAAGTTTCACCCGCATCGAACGGCTGCTTCGCCACGCCGACGCGGTTCCGCAACTTACACAGCAGAAATAAAAACCGGGCTAAGCGACCAGAGGGTGGCCGAGAAGCCCGGGGAATTTTCGAATAAGTACTCAGTAGGATCACGTAGAATTCCGGCGCGGGCTTGTACCAGGACTCGCGCCGAAAGCATTTTTGAACTTCAAAGATCAATGGGCTGTCGCCCTAAACTTGTTGCTGGCTGGAGGGAGTAAACCATAAGCACACGTGACTGTCAAACCCTACGGCTAAAGTATTAGTTATGATGTGAATTTCCATAAGGGGCGGACGCCGCTCGAATTTTCACGTTCCACACAACCGGCAAGAATGTAATTCATGGGAAAGCACATTCCTGTTTACAGGCACGGTGACGTTGCTAGTATCGCATCGAAAACGGCAACCACATGAAGAAGATAGAGGCCATTATCAAACCATTCAAACTCGATGACGTGAAAGAGGCGCTGTCGAGCCTTGGTGTGGAAGGCATGACGGTTTCTGAGGTGAAAGGCTTTGGGCGGCAAAAAGGCCATACGGAGATTTACCGTGGGAGTGAGTACACTGTGGATTTTCTTCCGAAGTTAAAGATCGAGATCGTGGTTTCGGATGCTCGCGTTAACTCGGCAGTGGAAGCAATCGTGAAAGCTGCGAAAACGGGAAAGATCGGTGACGGGAAAGTGTTCGTAAGCGCGATCGAGAATGCGGTTCGCATTCGTACCGAGGAAACGGGAGATCAAGCGGTCTAGCTCTCGGCACATTTGGTGGCAGCGCAAATCGGAATCAAAGGCTTGATTTTATTGGTTGGAACCGGCTGTGAATAAGTCGTGAACAAGAGTTAATATGTTGTCCTCGTAACGGGCGGGGGCTTTGCATAAAAACACTCCCGGCAACTGACCGTAGTTTCGCCTTTTAGCCCGCAGAAACAGAAGTGTTCGGCGGGTTGTTTTGTCAGAATTCGCAAATCATTGATAAACAAATAGTTGCTTATCATCAGGAACGTGGCGGTTGCAGGATGGAGCGCAGGGTGAACGGTTTTTGCCGGCGGGGTGATGGTGTGCTGCCAGATGCAGAACGAAAAACAGTCGGCAAAAAGTGAATTTTTGGTCAGGTGAATAAAGTGCCCGAAAAACGGGCGGTTGGGGAACAAATCATGCATGCTTCGGCAGAGAAAATCTGGAGTTCTGCTCAGGAACAACTTCGTTCCATCCTGACTGCCGATATCTACAATCTGTGGTTCGCGCCCCTGCGGGCGACCACGCTCGATGGCAGCCAGATTATTTTGGAAGTGGCCAACGATTTTTCGGAAGTCTGGCTCAAAGACAATTATCTGGGCCTGCTGCAGGATGCGCTGACCGTCGCAGCCGGGCGACCAGTGCAGGCGAAATTCAAAGTGATGTCCGCTGGCGCGGTGTCACCGGTGTTGGCAAAAGATCCCGTTACGAAACCCAAGCCCAACGCGGTCACCCTTGACCGCAGCGCGAACTGCGAGTGGAGCTTCAATCCCAAGAACACGTTCGACACCTTCGTGGTCGGGAACAACAACAATTTTGCCTACGCGGCCGCGCTCGCCGTGGCTCAGGCGCCCGGGAAATCCTACAACCCTCTGTTTCTGTATGGCGGCGTGGGTTTGGGCAAGACGCACTTGCTTCATGCCATCGGCCAATACGTTGCCAGCCACAGAAAAGGCGCGCGCGTCGGCTACGTTTCATCGGAGAAATTCACAAACGAATACATTGACGGCATCCAGAACAATCAACTCGTCCGTTTCCGCAAAAAATACCGCCAGACCGACGTGCTGCTGATTGATGACATCCAATTCTTGGCGGGCAAAGAGCGCATCCAGGAGGAATTCTTCCACACCTTCAACGCTCTGCATGAAGCCCACAAACAAATCGTGCTGACCTGCGACCGGCCCGCCAGCGAAATCCAGAACCTCGAACAGCGGTTGGTATCGCGCTTTGAGTGGGGACTGGTTACGGACCTGCAGCCGCCCGACGTCGAAATGAGGCTGGCTATTCTGAAGAAAAAAGCCCAGTTGATGGGCGTTACTTTGCCGGACGAGATCATCAACTTCCTGGCCCATCGTATTCGCACGAATATCCGGCGATTGGAAGGTGCGCTCATCCGCGTGGCCTCTTTCGCGTCGCTTACGGGCAAAAAACTGACGCTGGAAACTGTGGAGAGTCTGCTGCGGGAGATCCTGCACGAAGAAGGCCGTTTTTCCGTTAGCATCGAGTTGATCCAGAAGAAAGTGGCGGAACACTTTGACATCCGGTTGGCGGACATGACCAGCAAACGCCGGCCCGAGAACATCGCTTTCCCCCGACAGGTCGCGATGTTTCTCTCCCGGCAAATGACCGAAAGCTCGTTGAACACCATTGGCGAGGCCTTCGGTGGTCGCGATCACGGCACGGTACTGCACGCGTGCCGGTTGGTGAAAGATCGCATGGAAGTGGACGCCCACGTCCGGCAAGTCGTGCATTACTTGGAAAAGCAGTTAATGCGCTGAACTGCGCCATTCGCGTTCAGGCCAATTGTCTGCCGTGAGCCATGCGATCACGGTTTTTTTCGCACTCGACAGTCTGAACCCCATCCCTCGACATTCGTGACATGCCGGTCATTGAAGTCAACGATCTGACCAAAACCTTTCGCACATATAAGAAGCGACCGGGTTTCTCCGGTGCGATCAAAGGATTGTTCCGCCGCACGTATGAACAGACCGTGGCCGTTAACAACATCAGCTTCAAAATTGAACCAGGCGAACTGGTCGGCTTTCTCGGGCCGAACGGCGCGGGCAAGACGACGACCCTCAAAATGCTGGCCGGCCTGCTGTATCCGACAAGCGGCGCGGCAAAGGTTGTGGGCTACGTGCCGTGGGAACGTAACGACGGATACCGTCGGCAATTCGCGCTGGTGCTTGGCCAAAAAAACCAGCTTTGGTGGGATTTGCCGGCGCGCGAGTCGCTCGAGCTGAACGCCAAGATTTACGGCATACCGGAGGACCGCTTTGAACGCACCGTCGCAGAAATGGGCGAACTGCTCAAAGTCCGCGACAAACTCAACGTCAGCGTGCGTGAACTTTCACTGGGCGAACGCATGAAAATGGAGTTGATCGCTTCGCTACTCCATCAACCGAAAATCCTGTTTCTGGATGAGCCGACCATCGGGCTTGACGTCATTTCTCAGAAAATCGTGCGCGAATTCCTGCGCAGCTACAATCAGACGCACCAAACCACGATTCTGTTGACCAGCCACTATATGGCGGACATCCAGGAGCTTTGCCGGCGAGTCATCATCATTGACCACGGCAAAATCTTCTTTGACGGTCTGTTGAGCGAAGTCGTGGATCGCTTCGCTGACTTCAAACTCATAACCATCCATTGCGACGGTGCCGACGGCTGCCCTGACGGCAGGCTGGCCAAGTACGGCGAAGTGGTTGAAACCCTGCCCGGCAGCATAAAGCTCAAAGTCAAACGTGACCGCGTCATTCCGGCGTGCAAGGCGTTGCTCGATGAATTGCCCGTGCGGGACATTGACATCGAAGAAGTCCCGATCGAAGAGGTCATCCGTCAGATTTTCGCGCGATGAC
>CAZCZP010000050.1:0-5046 GCA_964502895.1 uncultured Bifidobacteriaceae bacterium | reverse complement strand
GGATCGTGCATCAAAGTCGCGAGCCGATGTTTGGTTGGAATCGTGGTCGTGTAGAGGCGAAGGGATTTTCGATCCGGCGCCGCCACCAGAAATTCTTCGCGCCAATCACCAAGCATGTCGCCCGCGAGATTTGGGCCGAGTCCGCCGCCGCGACCGTCGGGCATAAAAAGGCGTTCTTCGTTTCCGGTGTCCCAATTCCACTTGTTGACGGATGAACCTCCGAAAAGCTCGCGGAGCAAATCGCCGTCCCACCAGATGGCCCAAGTAGTCGAACGTGGTTTCGGGCCGATGTCCTGGCCAAGAAAATTTCTCAGGCCGCCGGGCCCGCCCCACGCTTCCGCACCGCGATGGCGTGGGTCAATATCCGCCATCATCCCCTGACCGACATCCACGCCGGGGCTGTGGGTCCAGATTGGCTTGCCCGTGCGCGCGTCGTGAACGCCCACTCCCGGCGTCTGGAAACGAACCGTGTCATCCTCGTTCTCGCTGATGAGAAAAAGTTCAAGGCCAGGCCGGTCGGGATAGAAATCACTGATGTGAAGCGAATCGCCGTGTCGCCGGCCAGTCGAGTAAAGCCCCTTGCCGTTGTCATCCACCGTCATGGCTTGATAGACGATCTCGTCTTTGCCATCACCATCCACGTCTGCCACCGAAAGCGCGTGACCGCCCATGCCGGAGAAAGGAGACGCGTCAGCACAGGGCGGGCGGCTGATCCCCGAATCGAAAACCCAGCGTTGCGACAATTTGCCGCGCCGCCAATCCCACGCCGCAAGGACAGTGCGGCCATAAACGCCGCGGCACATCACCACGCTGGGGCGCACGCCATCGAGATAGGCGATGCAGGCGAGGAAGCGGTCACAGCGATTTCCGTAACTATCGTTCCCACCGTTTCCGCCGATGCCGCCCCAACCGTCAATGGGATAACGGCTGGGAACGTAATCCACCGTTTTCAGCGCCGCGCCTGTGCGCCCGTCGAAGATGGTAAAAAACTCTGGACCTTCGAGGATGCGGCCCAGCAAACGCGACCCGTTCTCCTGGTTGCGCCAGTCCATGTCCTTGTCGCCAATGATTTTGCCCTGGCCGTCCTTCGTGCCGTCGG
Source organism: uncultured Bifidobacteriaceae bacterium (assembly GCA_964502895.1). Taxonomy (GTDB): domain Bacteria; phylum Verrucomicrobiota; class Verrucomicrobiia; order Limisphaerales; family JADLHS01; genus WYBW01. Next base: position 3,947 of record CAZCZP010000050.1, on the reverse strand, counting down.
CGGTCTTGCAGGCGATTTCCGCGCGCCCGTCGCCGTCGAGATCATAGACCATGAATTGCGTGTAGTGTTCGCCTTCCCGGATGTTGATCCCGAGATCAATTCGCCAGAGATGCGTGCCATCGAGTTTGTAAGCATCGAGCACGGGCGTACCCGTGATGCCGGCGAACGAATTGTCCCGCCCACGCGAGGTTTGGTGCAAAATGATTTCGTATTCGCCATCACCATCGAGATCGCCCACCGACGCATCGCCGGGGCGATAATCGGGGAGAGGCTGAATAGGAATTTCCAGATAACCCTTTTCCCAAACGCTGGCGGACGCGGAGGATTTAAGTTCTTTGCCTCGCAACACCGGGCGAACGAAATATGCCAACGCCTGATTGGTCGTGGCGTTCTGATCAACGAAGTTCGTGACATCGGCGATCGGCTGACTGTTGACGCGGGTTGGCGCTTGTGTGTCGGAGATACGGTAGAGATTAAAGGCAATGTCGCCGGGGTCCGTTCCGAAAAGCCGCCAGCTGACGAACACGTGTCCGTCGTCTTGGCGCAGGGCGACAACGCCGCGGGTAAGGTTTTCCATCTGCCGCTGTGCCGGTGAATCCGCAACAAAGCCAAGCAAAGCCAGCAACACAAAGCGGAGCGGTGTGACTTGGGATTGCATGAATCGCATTGATGGCTTAAGAAGTCGCCGTGAATCAATCCAATTTCGCGTGCCATGCTGGCCGTTCAGTTCCTGGATTGGTTTTTCCCTGTCAATTCTCGTGAAACCCATTTAGTTTCAAAACCATAACTCGCCGCTCACATGCCTGCGCCCAAAAAAGTTCTGATCATTGATGATGATTCGGATTATCGTCGCTTGATCACCGAGATACTGCAGGCACACGGCTGGCGGGTGTTCGAGGCTGACGAAGGCGAAGCGGGGTTGGAAGCCATCCGACGACACCGCCCGGAGGTCGTTTTGTGCGATTTGCTCATGCCGCGTGGCAACGGTTTTCTGGTGTGCCGCACCATCCGTGGCGATGCGAGCTTGCGCCATACGCGCATCGTGATCAGCTCAGGCCGGGATTACGAAGCCGACCGCATGGCCGCGCGCGAAGCCGGCGCGGACGAGTACCTGACCAAGCCGTTCAAATCCGATCAACTCATCGAGATGCTGTCGCGGCTGGTCAACAACGACACGACGCACAATTCGCCAAGCAGTTTTCCGCCGCGCGGGGCGGTATCGCCGGCCCGATTGAAATTCTGGGGCGTGCGCGGCTCGATTCCCACTCCCGGTCCTGGCACGGTGCGTTATGGCGGCAACACTTCCTGCGTCGAAGTGCGGGCGGGCGGCGAGATCATCATTCTCGATGCGGGGACGGGGCTGCGGTCGCTCGGGCGAGAATTGGTGGCCGAATTTCGGGACCAGCCCTTGAATCTCACCTTGTTGCTCTCGCACACGCACTGGGATCACATTCAGGGCCTGCCATTCTTTCAGCCGATTTATCAACCACGCTGCCACCTGCGCATCCTGGGCTACGAAGGCGCGCGTTCCGGCCTCGTCAACGTGCTCTCCGGCCAGATGGAAAGTCCTTACTTCCCGGTGCCGTTCGCTGAATTGCCGGGCAACATCGAAATCGTGGAATTGAAGGACCTCGAGTTCAAAGTCGGCTCGGTGCGGGTGCAGGCGTCATTTGCGAACCACCCTGGAATCTGCGTAGGCTACCGCCTCTTCACGGAGGAAGGTTCCATGGCCTTCTTCCCGGATACCGAACCGCATTGCCGCCATCACGGCACGACGCCAATCGCGCCGACCAACCGCCAGGCTTCGCTCGAATACGCGCGGGCGGAGGAACAAAAGGTAATCGAATTCCTGCGCGACGTGGACGTGCTGATCTTCGACACGCAATACGATTCAAAAGAGTACGATGCTCACACCGGCTGGGGGCACGGCTGCGTGGACGATGGGGTGGCCGTGGCCATCAAGGCCGGGGCCAAACAGTTTTTTCTTTTCCACCACGATCCCGACCACGACGACACCAAGCTCGAACGCCTTGCGGCACACGCCCGGGAAATTGTCGCCGCGGCAAAGGCATCGCTGCAAGTGGAGGTGGCTCGCGAAGGCGCGGTCGTCGAACTGGCGGCCCTTTCGCGCCGGGCTGGTTAGCGAGGTAATTATGAAAAATCAATCCATCAACCGAAGACAATTCCTTCGTTGCGGGGCCACACTGGCGGCGGCTGTGCCGTGGCTGATGCAACGAACTCCTAACCTGTTCGCTGCGGAAAGCAACCGCTTGCCATCGAATACACTGGCCGCGTCGCTGCGCGCGAACGCGAAGGTCGCCATCGTCCCGTGCCGCTCCTACGGTCCGGAGGTGCGCGAAGCGTTCGCCAAGAGCTTCGATCTGCTCGGCGGCATTGGCCCGCTGGTGAAGAGCAAAACCGTCACGGTCAAATTGAACCTTACCGCCACCAACTTCTCAGAATTTCTTGGCCGGCCCGTGGGCGAGACTTACATGACACACGACGCGACCGTGCTCGCGTTGACTTCGCAACTGTTTGCCGCCGGGGCCAAACGCGTCCGGCTCGTGGAATCCACGCAAAGCAAGGCCTCGCTCGGTTCCACGCTGGCGCTTGCGGACTGGGACGTGAAGGCGCTCGACGCAATGGGCAAGGTCGAATTCGAGAACACCCGCAATCTCGGCACGGGCAAGACCTACGCGCATCTGAAAGTGCCGTTCGGTGGACACATGTTTTCGTCCTTCGATTTGAACCGCGCCTACGAGGAAACCGACGTGATGGTTTCGCTGGCCAAGTTGAAAAACCACATCACTGCCGGCGTGACGCTCTCGATGAAAAACCTGTTCGGCATCACACCCAATTCACTTTACGGCGACCAGGCCGGCAGCGAAGACGCGACCGCCGGCCGCGGACCACTGCACAACCCGCGCGGCTTCGAGAAAATCAAGCTGCCCGGCATCAAGGACGGCATCACGGCCACCGACCCGACGTGGCGTGTGCCGCGCATTGTCGCGGATGTCTGTGCCGCACGGCCGATTGATTTGGCCATCATAGATGGAATCACCGCCATGAGCGGCGGCGAAGGACCGTGGTGCGGCCAGGTTGCGGAGTTGAAAGTCACCACGCCCGGAATTCTGATCGCGGGGCTGAATGCCGTTTCCACTGATGCGGTTGGCACGGCAATCATGGGCTACGCGAATCCACGCGCCGCGCGAGGTGTGAAGCCGTTTGATATTTGCGACAATCACCTTCTGCTGGCCGAAGAAGCCGGCCTGGGCACAGCGGACCTGTCGCAGATTGAAGTGCGCGGTCTGGCGATTGAAAAAGCCAGATACCCTTACGGCTGACTAACGCCCGCCAGGAAGCCTGACTCCACGCCTTTGCGCGGAAGCCTCGGATGTGCTGCAAGTTTCAGCGAACTGGTGGGCGCTGAGGGATTCGAACCCACGACCTACTCGGTGTAAACGAGGTGCTCTACCACTGAGCTAAGCGCCCGACCGGGACACACTATGCGCATCGCTCGTTGACTACAAGTTCTCGTCGAAGGAACGAGCAGCGAACCTGGAAGTCCGCTGCTCGCGTGAAGTCTGGCATTGATCGAATCCCGAGCTTCAGTTGGCAGGATTTGGTTCGACGTTAGCAAAATGTCTGACGTCCGGATTTTCCCAGCCGCCGCCCATCGCTTTGGCCAAGAGGATGGTCGAGATGGCACGCTGGCCACCGAGTTGCGTGTCCTGGCGCTCCGCTTGCAACGCGGCGCGCTGGGCGTCCACGACTTCGAGGTAACTCGAAAGGCCGCGTTGGTAACGCTCGTTGGCGAGGGCGGCAGTATCGCGGGCCGAAACCAGCGCGCGGTTCACGGCTTCGCCTTGCGATGCGAGCGTGCTCAGATCCGAAAGCGAGTCTTCCACCTCGCGGAAGGCGTTAAGGACCGCGTCGCGATAGGTGGC
>CAZCZP010000049.1:4686-19591 GCA_964502895.1 uncultured Bifidobacteriaceae bacterium | reverse complement strand
GCCCCCAAAGTCGTCGCATGAACGCCGAACCCAAGATCGCCTACGTCGTGAAGCGTTACCCGCGCTTCTCCGAGACGTTCATCGTGAACGAAATCCTCGCCCACGAAGCCGCCGGCCACCGCGTCGAAATCATTTCACTCTACTCGCCCAACGACACGCACTTTCAAGACGCCATCTCCCGCGTCCGCGCGCCGGTCACTTATCTAAGCGCCGACGGACTCAAGGCGGTGGAACTCTGGAACGCACTGGAACGCGCGGCGGAAACGCTACCCGGCCTCTGGTCGCACCTGGCGGCCGCTCGCGGCGCGGAAGTTCGCGAGGTTTATCAAGCCGCGCGGCTCGCCCGGCTGATTCGCGAACGGGGAATCGCCCTGCTGCACGCGCATTTCGCCTCCACGGCCACGGAAGTCGCGCGGCTCGCCGCGCGCTTCGCCGGGATTCCCTTCACCTTCACCGCGCACGCGAAGGACATCTTCCACGAGTCAGCCAATCCCGACGATCTGCGCCGCAAACTGTCCGAAGCGGCCACGGTCGTCACCGTGAGTGAATTCAACGTCGCCCATCTCCGCCGCGAGTTCGGCGTGGCCGCGCGCAACGTGCGCCGGCTCTACAACGGATTGCACCTGGATCGGTTCACCTTCACGCCGTCCGGACCGCGTGCCGCGCGCATCGTCGCCGTGGGCCGGTTGATCGAGAAGAAGGGCTTCGAGGTGTTGGTGAACGCGTGTGCTCTACTCGCCAAACGCAATGTGAAGTTCTCTTGCGACATCATCGGCACCGGCGAACGTGAAGCCGCGTTGCGCGAGCAAATCAGCGCGCTTGGCCTCGGCTCGCGGGTGCAACTCCTTGGTCCGCGTCCTCAGGCCGAAGTAATCGAATTGGTGCGGTCGGCCGCCGCGTTCGCCGCGCCTTGTGTGGTCGGCGCCGATGGCAATGCGGACGGCTTGCCCACCGTGCTCCTCGAAGCGATGGCCCTCGGCACGCCCTGCGTTGCCACCGATGTCACCGGCATCCCCGAAGTCATCCGTGACGGCGAAACCGGCCTGCAAGTCCCGCAACACGCCGCCGCCAGTCTCGCCGACGCGCTCGAACAACTCCTCTCCGATGCCGCGCTGCGCCTCCGCCTCGCTACCAGCGCCCGCGCCTTGATCGAGCGCGAATTCGACGCCTGCCGCAACACCGCCGAGCAATGGCAATGGTTCGCCGACTGCGTAGCCGCCGACGTGAGGAGGCGGAGCGTGACCCACGGCGTTTTCCATGAGCCTGTGGTGGGGCAGGCATCTAGCCCGCCCGGCGCAGGCAGGCTGGAAGCCTGCCCCACTACCTTCCCCGCATGAAACCCCCACGCGTTGCCTACATCTGCGCCGACCCCGGCGTGCCGGTCTTCGGACGCAAAGGCTGTTCGATTCACGTCCAGGAAGTCATCCGTGCGTTGCTGCGACGCGGCGCGCAGGTGTCGTTGTTCGCCGCGCGTTTCGACGGCGCGCCGCCCTCTGACCTCAACGAAATTGCCACCCACTCGCTGCCGTGCGTGCGCGAGGGCGACCTCGCCACGCGCGAGCGGCTTTGCCTGCAAGCCAACCAGGATTTGCGCCGCCGGCTCTACGCCACCGGCCCGTTCGATTTCGTCTATGAACGTTACTCGCTGTGGAGCTTTTCCGGAATGAACTACGCCCGGGCCAATCACATTCCCGGCCTGCTCGAAGTCAATGCCCCGCTCATCGAGGAACAAGCCGCACACCGCGGCCTCGCCGACCGTGCCAGCGCCGGGCAAGTCGCCACGCGCGCTTTCGCCGACGCCTCCGCGCTGCTCGCCGTGTCCGAGGAAGTCGCCGGTTACTTGCGTCAGCGCGGCGCGCGGCCCGATGTCATCCACGTCATTCCGAACGGCGTGAACCCCGAGCGCTTCGCGGGTACATCGGAGTGCGGCATTCATGCCGCATCCCTTGGCGAGCGAGCGGCGAAGCGGCATGAATGCCGCGCTCCGGCTCCATTCACCGTCGGGTTCGTCGGCACGCTCAAGCCATGGCACGGTGTGCCGGTCCTGATCGAAGCCTTCGCCCGCTTGCACACGCAATTGGCCGACACTCGCCTGCTCCTCGTCGGCGACGGCCCCGAGCGCGCCAGCCTCGAAGCCCGCGTGAACGAACTCGGCCTCGCCGCCGTCACGCGATTCGCCGGGGCCGTGGCGGCGGAAGAAATTCCCGGCCTGCTCGCGGCAATGGATGTTGCCGTCGCGCCATATCCGCCACTCGACAATTTCTATTTCTCACCGCTCAAGGTTTACGAATACCTGGCTGCCGGGTGCTCGGTCTTGGCCAGTCGCATCGGCCAGTTACAGGATTTGATCCAGCACGAATACAACGGCCTGCTCTGCGAACCTGGCGACGTGGCCGATCTCACAACCCAGCTCGTGCGCCTGCGTCAGGACGCCGCGTTGCGGAAGCGCCTTGCCGCCGCAGGTCGCCAGACGATTCTCCGCGGCCACACATGGGATCATGTGGCTGGCAGGATTCTGGAGCTGGCGTCGGCGGAGCGCGGGTCTGTGACCAGGAGCGCGCCCGGTCCTTCTGAATGCTGCGGCTCACAAAGCCGCGCTCCTTTTGAAAGCTTGCATGAAGCTCGCTGACACCAACGCCCCGCGCCCCGCCCGCTTGCCCGATTTGCTCCGGCATTTCGGCCCGGAGATTCGCGCGCAACGCCGCTGGATCATCCTCGCGCTGCTCGCGTTGTTCGCCGAAGTCGGATTGCGCCTGCTCGAACCGTGGCCGATCAAGTTCGTCTTCGATCAACTCCTCGGCGTGAAAGCTCCGGCGAATCCACTGAACCTTCCTTGGTTCACGGACCTCGCGCCAACCGGCTTGTTGACCGTGGCGGCCATTGCCCTCGTTGGACTCACCGGGCTGCGCGCGCTGGCGGCATATTGGAACTCCGTCGGCTTTGCCATCGTCGGCACGCGCGTGCTGGCGTCCGTGCGCGCGCGGTTGTTCCGCCACCTCCACCTGCTGCCGCTCTCGTTTCACAACCGCTCACGCAGCGGCGACCTGGTCGTGCGGGTGATCAGCGACGTCGGCATGTTGCAGGACGTCACCGTCACGGCGCTCCTGCCGCTGGCGGCGCGCCTGCTCATCCTCACCGGGATGGTGGGCGTGATGTTCTGGATGCACTGGCAACTCGCGTTGCTCGCTCTAGCGTTGCTGCCGCTGTTCTGGTTGCGCACAGTGAAACTGTCGCGCGACATCCGAGAAGTCGCGCAAAAGCAACGCCGCCGCGAAGGCGCGATGGCGGCGACCGCCGCCGAGTCCTTCTCGGGAATGAAAATCGTCCAAGCCCTCGCCGCCGCGGATGCATTTGCCGATGCGTTCGGCGGCCAGAACGACAAATCGCTCAAGCAGGACGTGAAGGGCAAACGCCTCGCCGCCAGTCTCGAACGCTCGGTGGATTTTCTCATCGCCGGCGCGACGGCGCTCGTGCTCTGGCAAGGCGCGCGCCTCGTGCTCGCCGGTCAACTCACGCCCGGCGACCTGCTCGTGTTCCTCGCCTATCTCAAGAGCGCGTTCCGGCCCGTGCAGGATTTCGCCAAGTTCACTGGCCGCTTCGGAAAAGCCAGCGCGGCGGGCGCGCGCGTGATCGAATTACTGGAGGCTGCTCCCGAAGTCGCTGACCGCGCTGGTGCGATTGAAGCGCCCGAGCTTCGCGGCGAAATTTGTTTCGAGAACGTTTCCTTTGGCTACGAATCTGGGCGGCCCGTGCTGGAGCACGTCAGCTTCACCCTGCGCGCCGGCCAGATGCTGGCGATCGTCGGTGAATCCGGCGGCGGCAAATCCACCTTGCTCAATCTGCTTGCGCGGCTGCACGAGCCCACTGGCGGCCGCATTTTGATTGATGGCCGTGACCTGCGGGACTATCGCGTGGACTCGCTGCGCCGCCGGCTCGGGATCGTGCTCCAGGAAAACGTCCTGTTCGCCGGCTCGGTGCGCGACAACATCGCGCTCGGCCTGCCCGATGCCACCGACACGCAAGTCGAGGCTGCCGCCCGGCTGGCCAACGCGCACCAGTTCATCAGCGAACTGGCGGACGGTTACGACACGTTCGTCGGCGAACGCGGCGCGACGTTGTCGCAAGGCCAGCGCCAACGCATCGCCATCGCGCGGGCGGCCATTCGCGGCGCGTCGCTGTTGTTGTTCGACGAACCCACCACCGGACTCGACGAGGCGAACGAGATCGCAGTGATCGAAGGCTTGCGCAATCTGAGCCGGGGTCGCACCGCCATCTGGGTTACGCACAACGCACGTCACGCCGAACTTGCCGATCTGGTGCTGCGGATTGCAGGCGGGCGGATCATTGAGGCAGGCGGCTCGGCGGCGGAGCGCGGCGTTCACGCCGTCTCGGTGCCAGATGATTTATCCAAGGTGAAGCGGGCTGAAGCCCGCGCTCCGGTCGCATCCGGTTCGTCGCGTTTCAATTCTACGGAGGAACAACATGCTCACGTGCGCTGAACGCGAGTTGGTGCAACGCGACGTGGCGCTTCCCGGCTTGGAGAAGTTGCTGGACGCCGACGCCTTTCGCGACGTACTGCAAGCCGCCGCCGACATGACGATTGCCTCCGTGCGCCTGCGTTACCTGCGTTACAAACCCACGCAAAACTGCCTCGCAGCCTACACGCTGAACGTCGGCGGGGCGGAAGTGGATTGCCACGCGAAAGCCTATCGCCTTGACGACGCGTCCAAACTGGCGAAGGCGGAGGCGCGCGCGGACATCGGCGGGCCGCTCGGGCAAGGGCGCTTCGTCTGGCCGCACGCTGGAATCGAGGTCTGCGTTTTCCCGAACGACAACAAACTCGATTCCCTGCCGCTGCTGGCCGACGCCGCGCGGCGCGAGGGTTTTCTCCGGCGGCATCTGCCCGACCAGCCCGACCTGTGGCCGGGCACGGTTCGCACGCTGGCCTACAAACCGGAACGCCGTTGGGTGGGTTCTTTGGAGGTGAACGGCGAACCACGCGCGGTTTGCAAACTCCACGGCGGGCCGGGCTTCGAGGCGGCGCGGGCCCGCGCAAAACGGTTTGTTCCCGGCGATGTGTTGCATCTCCCGCCGTTGCTTGGCCGGTCGAAAGGCCGGCGGGTGCTTTTCTTTGATTGGTTGAATGGCGACGTGTTGAGCCGTCTGATCCTCGATCCTGAGTTTGGACCCGCGGCGTTGCAACGGGTCGGTGTCGCGCTTTGGGAATTGCAGCAACAGGACGTTCCCGCCCTTCCACCGCGCTTGCACGAACCGGTTGTCGGCGCGGCGATCGAACTCAGTGAGTTCATCAGCGTCCTGTTGCCGGCTTTGGGGCCGCGCGTGCGGTCCCTCGCCGAGGAACTGGCGACCGCGTTGCGCAGCGCGCCAGCCGGCAACACCACCATCCACGGCGACTTCTACGCGAAACAGATTCTGTGGACCGGCGACCGCGTGTCCGTGTTGGACCTCGACGAAGCCGCGCGGGGCGAGGCACTGACCGATCTCGGGTCGTTCATCGCGCAACTGGAGTGCGAGGTGATGGCGGGCCGCATGACCGCCGGGCGTTGTCGGAGACTGCGGGAGGAGTTGCTCGCCGGATATGATCGTGCTGGCGGTGTGGTGGACGAGGCCCGGCTGAATTGCCACACGGCCGAGCGGTTGTTCGCCCGCGCGGCGGAGTTCTTCCGGACGCGCGAAACCGATTGGCCGCAACTCACCGGGGCGCTGGTTGAGCGAGTCGAAATTTTGTTGGCGTCATATCGCCGCGGCAGCCGGCCGATGGCGGGGCTTGACCCGAAGCTGCCAATGCTGGAGCGCGCGTTGTCGCCGTTGGTCATCGAGCCGCCATTGACGCGGCTGCTGAGCGAGCGCGACCCGAGCATCACGGGTGTAACCCTGCGCCGCGTCAAACTGCTGCGGCATAAGCAAGGGCGGCGGGCGCTGGTGGAATACAATCTGGAGGTTCAGCGAACGGACGGTGTGGAGTGTGTGAGGTTGCTCGGCAAATTGCGGCGGCGCGGTGTGGATGCCGGGAATCTAAGATTGTTGCGTGAACTGGGCGCGGACCGATTCGCACCGGATTGCGCCAACGGAGTTGCGATTCCTGAAGTGTTCGGGACGATTGCAGAGTTTGGCATCACCTTGCAGCGGTGCGTTGCGGGCCAACCGCTCGCGGAGTTGTTGGCGGGGCCGGGCGGCTTGCTGGCGGCCAGGCGCGCGGCGGATGCGATCTGCAAATTGCACCAAAGCGACGTGCGGCTCGTACGGACGCATACAATCGGCGACGAATTGGAAATCCTTGACGCGCGATTCACGGCTTTGGCCGGGAACAGGCCGGCGTTGTCGGCGCGGCTCAAGGAGTTGCTCGGGAACTGCCACGAACTCGCGAAATGTTTGCCCGAGGTTTCGCCACGTCCGATTCACCGGGATTTCTACCCCGATCAATTGCTGATGGACGGAGATCGGGTCTGGTTGTTGGACCTCGATTTGTTGTGTGGAGGTGATCCGGCGCTCGATGCGGGAAATTTTGTCGGCCATCTGATTGAGCGGGGAGTGCGTGTGCCGTCCGAACGCGCGGCGTTGGAAGCTGCGGCCGCAACGTTCACGGATCGCTTTCTGGAACTGAGCGACGGGAATCAGCGCGAGGTGGAGATTTACACCACGCTTACTCTGGCGCGGCTCGTCAGCATCAGTGTTGAATTCCCCGGGCGCGCGCCGTTCACGGAAGACATCCTGAGATTGTGCGAAGAACGCTACGCTCGCGCGACAACCCAATTCAGCGGTCAACTCGCCGCTATATCCGAAGCATGAAGGAAAATATGAACGACATGGCAACGGGAGCCACGGGGCGCGGCATTCATGCCGCTTCAACGCACACAATCCAATGGAGTTCGAAGCGGCGTGAATGCCGCGCGCCGGTTTCCGATGCGGGCTTCACCCTCATCGAACTGCTCGTGGTCATCGCCATCATTTCGATTCTGGCGGCGATGTTGTTACCGGCGCTGGCGATGGCGAAGCAAAAGGCGCAGGCGATTTCCTGCACGAGCAATCTGCGTCAGATGGGGCTGGCGATTCAGCTTTATGCGAACGATTACCAGGATTATCTCGTGCCGGCGGAATACAACGTGAGCAACGGCGCGAAGTTCGAGGAAGGCTGGCCCACGCTGCTGGTCAACGCCGGACACCTGCCCGCGCCGCAGGCCGGCGCCTACGGGACGTTGGCCGGCGGGCGTTCCGTGTTCCAATGTCCGGCGGGCCGGCCGGAGGTTTATGAAGTGAATCCAACTTCACGCGATGACGCGGAGGGCGCGAAGGCATTTCCGTTCAAATCGGAAAGCACAGGCGGCAAGTTTTTTGTGCACACCTGGTATGGCATCAACGGCGGTCTCGGCGGCGCGCGAAAATATCCATTCACGCGCTGGCCGGGTGACGATGGCACGCGCGCTTTGAACAAACTCACGCGCTCGGCCAGCACGGCGCAGATGCCCGCCGTGTTCGACGGCTGGTGGATTCACAACGGCAAGGACGAACGCATCAACGCCCGCCACGCCAAAGGCACGCGCTCGAATCTTTCGTTCCTCGATGGTCACGTGGCGGCGTTTCCGACCTTTCAGATCCCGAGCGTGGAAGAGACAAATGTCGTGAAGGACATTCTGTGGCGTTACCCCAATTCCAGCCTGCCATGAAAACCAGGGATATTTTGCTCGCGCTGGCCTCGGTGCTCGTCATCACCGCTTCGGCGTTGTTCGTATGGAGGAATCATTTTGCCGCGCCCAAAATCAATGTGGCGTTGCATCAGGGCGTTGGCGAGGCGCTGGCCGAGGAAACGATCCGATGTCTCGATGATCGCGGCGACATCCTGGTCATCACGATGGCGGATGGCGATTCGGAAATTCTGGCGGCACAGTTTGCGGCGTTTCGCGCGCGAATTGAAAAGTCGAAAATCCGCATCAAGGACGTGGAGCGGATTGACTCGGGGAAGAAGGACAAATACGGACCCGGCCTCGGCTTGTCCGCCAGCAAGCTGGCCCGCGAAGTGAAGAAGAACACCAGGCGCGAGGGGATTGTTTCGTTCGTCGGCCTGCCGAAACTGGACGAAGCGGAATTCGCGGCGCTGGGCGAAACCGTGCCGCCGTTGCTGGCGTTTTCGCGGGACGCGGACAAGCTCGGGCCATTGTTGAAGCGGGGCATGCTCAAGGCGGCGGTGGTTCCGCGTTTCCAATTTCCCGCCCCGGGTCCGGAATCACCGCGCACTCCGGGTGAGTGGTTTACCAATCAGTATCAAGTCGTCCGCCCGGCCGGAAGCATGGCGGTCAAGTGACGCGGGTGGGGATCAAGTGGCAAAGTGAACCCTTCGTTCTCGTCGTCGTTCTCGAAAACCCCGAGACCCGTGGACGAGGACGATGACGAGAACCAGGACGAGATTGTCACTCCCAGTGAACTCGCTTTCCTGGACGCTGGCGGTTAATCTCCAGCGCGCATGGCATCGCCGAACTGCAACCGTCCTCGCCTCGCTGTGGCGTCGGCCCTGGCGTGCTGCGTGGCGTTGATTGGGGTCGCGTTGCGCACACCGGACGGGCCGTTCGGGGATGGCTTGGTGCGCGCGAGCTACGACGCGTTGCATCAGCTTGGCGGAACGCAGCAAGGAGCGCTTGATGAATGTCCCGTGGTGGTCGTTTACCTGGATTTGAATTCCTTCAAGATGCGGGCGCTCGACCCTTCGCAGTCGTGGCCCCGCGTCTTGCACACGCAATTGCTCCAGCGCCTCGCCCAGGACGGAGCGCGCGCGGTGGTCTTCGATATCATCTTCAGCGAGCCGGGCCCGGATGCGACGGCGGACGGTGAATTCTCGGAAGCCATCAAACAAAACGGGCGCGTGATTCTGGCCGGCGAATCGAACGAAGACGCAAGTCATTTCACCGGCCAGGACCAGGACTGGGCGCGGCTCTCCACGGTTTTGCCGCCGGCGGATTCGTTTGCGACCAATGCTGTTTCCTGGGGTGTGGCTTCGCACATCATTGACGATGATTACGTCGTGCGAAGGTATCTCGCGGGATTCACGGCGCAGGTGCAACCCTCGTTGACTTGGGCCGTGGCGGAATGGCTGCAATTGCCCGTTACCCGGCGCGAAAACGCCGTGCGCGCGGCGAACGCACACTGGATTCGTTACTACGGCCCGTCGCTGGCGCTGCCCAACGTGGGTTACGCCAGCGCGCTGAGTTCCGGCGACGTGCCGTCGGATTTCTTTCGCGACAAGATTGTGTTCGTCGGCGCGCGGCCCATGGCGGAGGGGTTTAGTGGCCGGCAGGACGAATTCAGGAGTCCGTTCCATTCGTGGGGCCACAAGGAATTGTTCATGCCGGGCGTCGAAGTTCACGCGACCGAACTGATGAATCTGATGCGGGGCGATTGGCTGCGGCGGTTGTCGCCGGGTGGCGAGGCGGCGTGGTTGATATTGGCGGCCGTCGTGTTCGGTGGAGGGTTGACGTGGTTGAGGCCCGTGCGCGCGACGGTGGCGGCGCTGGCCGGAGCGGGTGCGGTGCTGGGGCTCGCGCAAATCAGCTTCAACAACGGCGTGTGGTTTCCGTGGGTAATCATCGCCGCGGCCCAAATTCCCTTGGCACTTGGAGGTTCGGTGCTGTTCCACTCGGTGGAGTGGTATCGCGCGCGGCGGCGTTACGAGGCGCGCATCCGCGAGCAGGCGGCGTTGATTGACAAGGCGCACGACGCGATTCTCGTGCAGGCGCTTGATGGCAGGGTCGTTTACGCGAACCCTAGCGCCGAACGCCTTTACGGCTGGACGCGGGAGGAGATGCAAACGCCGGACGCGCTGGAGGAGTTGTTTGCGCCCGATTTTGAAACGGCCAAGCGCGCCCGCTCCACCGCGCTGGCATCCGGCGAGTGGAATGGCGAGTTGCGCCAGCAAACCAAGCCGGGCCGCGTCGTCACGGTCGCGAGCCGGTGGACGCTGATTCGCGACGCGCACGGACAGCCGCAACAGTTGTTGCTCATCAACAGCGACATTACCGGCCAAAAGGAGTTGGAGGCGCAATTCCTCCGCACGCAACGCATGAACACCATCGGCACGCTGGCCGGCGGCATGGCGCACGATTTGAACAACGCCCTGGCCCCGATTCTCATGGGCACACAATTGCTGCGCCGACGTGCCGAGGACGCGGCGACGCGGGAATTGCTGGACTTGATGGAAACGAACACACATCGGGGAGCGGACATGGTCCGTCAGGTGTTGTTGTTCGCGCGCGGGCGCGGTGGCGAGTTCGAGCGGCTGGACCTGGGGTTGCTCGTCAAAGAACTCGAGAAGCTTGTGCGCGAAACCTTTCCGAAGAACATCGCCGTGGAATCTTTCCTGCCGCCGGACCTCTGGGCCGTGCGCGGGAATCCGACGCAGTTGCATCAAGTGCTGCTCAACCTGTGCGTCAACGCGCGCGACGCCATGCCCTCAGGCGGAAAGCTTTCCTTGGTGGCGGACAACGCAACGCTCGACGCGGCCGAGGCCGCACAATTTCCCGAAGGCGCGGCCGGTGAATTCGTTTCGCTGTCCGTTTCGGACACGGGCACGGGGATGCCGCCGGAAGTGCGGGCAAAAATTTTCGAGCCGTTCTTTACCACCAAAGGCGAGGGGCGCGGCACGGGCATCGGCCTGGCGACGGTGCTGCGGATCGTGAAGGCGCACGGCGGTTTTCTGCGCGTGGAAAGCGAGCCGGACGCCGGAACATCGTTTGAAGTGTATCTGCCGCGCGCGACGGCGGCTGCGGCGGTGGAGATTACTCCCGAAGTGAGAAACCTGCCGCGCGGAAACGGTGAGCTGGTTCTGCTGGCTGACGACGAGCAGGCGATCCGCAACTTGATCGAATCGGAACTGACCACGTTCGGTTATCGCGTCGTGAGCGCGGCCAATGGCGCGGAGGCGGTGGCGTTGTTCCGGCGGCACGCGAATGAAGTTCAACTGTTCATCACCGACCACGCGATGCCGGTGATGGACGGGAAACAGGCGATAGCCGAAGTGCGCGCGCTGAAGCCGGGGTTGCCGGTCATTTCAACGAGTGGGGAGGGCGGTTTGGAAACAATCGAAGGCGTGACGGAGTTGGACAAACCCTTTGCTTTGGAAGACTTGCTGGCCGCGATTCGTCGCAGCCTCCGGCGGTGAACTTTACCGGCTTGGAATTCGTCACCGTTTTGTTACATTGGCAGTAATGGCAGCAACGGGCAAGTTTTCGGCTCTGATCGTTGAGGATGATCAGGGATTCGCCACGATGGCGGCGCAAGTGGTGCGCGAGGAGGGCGGCGGAATCGTTCTGGCGAAAAACCTCGCCGAAGCGCGCGACGCCACGGCAAATCGCACGTTCGACTTGGTGCTGCTCGACAACCACCTGCCCGACGGCAAGGGCTACGATTTTTTCGATCAACTCGCGCGACGCAATCCTGACGCGCCCATCGTGATGATCACCGGCCTGCCGGATTTGAGCGAAGCCATCACACTCACGCGCAACGGACTGTTCGACTATCTTACCAAACCGCTGAGTGTGGAAACGCTGGCCGCGTGTCTGGGCCGGGCAAAATTGCGCCTGGCCGCCCGGGACGTTCCTTCCCACAACAACGAGTTTTTCGGCAACTCGCCCGCGATGCGTGAAGTGATGTCGCAGCTTGGCCAGGCCGCCCGGCATACGGCCAGCACGGTTCTGTTCACGGGCGAAACGGGCAGTGGCAAGGATATGGCAGCGCGGGCGCTGCATCAATTGACACATCCCAACGACAGCGCGCCGTTCATCGCGGTGAATTGCGCGGCGTTGCCGGGCGAGATGTTCGAGTCGGAATTGTTCGGCGCGGAGCGGGGCGCGTACACCGGCGCGGAAAGAAAACGCGGCGGGCTGGTCGCGGCGGCGGCGGGGGGAACTTTGTTTCTGGATGAGATCGCGGAAGTGCCGCTGGCTTCCCAGGCAAAACTGCTGCGCTTGTTGGAGGCCCGGGAGTTCCGGTCGTTGGGCAGCACGGAAAGCCAGCCGTTCACGGGTCGCTTCGTGGCGGCCACGAACAAGCAGTTGGCGGCCGAGGTGAAAGCGGGCCGGTTCCGCGAGGACTTGTTGTATCGGTTGGATGTCTTCGCGGTGGGACTGCCTCCCCTGCGGAAGCGGCGGGCGGACATCGCCGGGTTGGCGGAACTGTTGCTGACGCAGCTCGCGAAGCGATATGAGCGGAGCAAGCCGATGCTCAAAGCCGAGGACCTCGCGGCCCTGACCTCTCACAATTTTCCCGGCAACGTCCGCGAGTTGCGCAACGTGCTCGAGCGTTCGCTCCTGCGAACGCCGGGCGAGGGCAAGTGGCTGGCGCTGGACTTGAACTGGCTTAATCGCAGCCCCGCCCCGGCGACGGATGCTCCAGTTGGCGGCGCGGCGAAGATTGACGATCCCCTCCCCACCGACCGCAAGTTAACCGCCGTCGAGGCCCAGGAATACCGATTGATCCGCGAGACGCTCGCTGAAACCAACGGTGGCATACGCCGCGCCGCCGCCCGGCTCGGGTTGTCTCCCCAGGCTTTGTTGCGGCGGCTGGAAAAATGGCCGGAACTGCGAATTGCGAAAGAGTAACACACTTGCCGCCGGGAAAATGTGGAGGCTTCATGACGTGTCGCACGGGAATGGCGGGCCAGGCGGACGGACTTTTGCCGCGCTTCATTCTCCGCCCATCAAATCCTGTTCCGCCAACGGAACGGCTGTTCCGCATCCGGCATCCACGGTTGCGGAAACACCGCAAAATCCACGGCTCTGTCGCATGGCAACGAGGCTGCTACGGATTCAGTTTGCTGCGCTCCAACCGCAAACTCGGTCGGTGACGCAGATTGGAATGAAAATCTTTTCGCCCGACGCCGGCCCTTCGACGAGCCGCCGCGCGCAGCGGAGTTGCCTCCGCATTGCGCTGCGGCTTTGCATGGTGCTGTTGCTGGCTGGCGGCGCAAACGCGCAAACGTTGCAGGACTTTTTTGCCAGCCGCCAGACCGCCACGTCTGCATCGGGGCGAGTTGATCAAAGCAACGCCAACGCGACTTTCGAAGTCGGCGAGCCAAAGCACGGCGGCAAGACCGGCGGCCATTCCCTTTGGATTTCCTGGGTGGCCCCCACCAACGGGGTCGTGGAATTTGAGACGGAAGCCAGCGGATTCGACACGCTGCTCTCGGCCTACGAATTCACGACCACCAACGGCACGACCTTCGCCGAACTGCGCGAGGTGGCACGGGCGGACGATTCCGAAGGGTTTGGGCGTGAGAGCGAGATCGAGTTTGGTGTGCTCGCGGGCCGGCGTTATGAAATCGCGGTGGATGGTTACTTTGGGGCAACGGGCTTCGTCGAGTTGAAGTGGGATTTTGAGCCGCTCCCAGAACCGCCGCCGATAATACTCAGCTCGCCAGCGGACCGGTCAGTGGGGGTTGGCGACCCTGTTTCGCTCGTTATCACGCTGACAAACGCGGCCAGCGGCGAGTTCAAGTGGTACTTCAACGGCAACGAACTGAACGTAACGACAACGAACCTGAACATCCCAAGCTTCCAATCCACGAATGTCGGTCGCTACAAGTTGCGTGTTTCGGCGGATGGCCTTCAATATTTTTCCGTTCCGACCGAAATCCAGATCAACACCGACGGCGCGACGAACACGCTGGCGCAAAGCAAATTGCTGGACGCGCCCGAAACGCCACTCGTTGGCGGCGCTCCGGCCCCCGCGCCGCTGGCGGCCGAAGGAAAGGTTACGGCTCAAGGCGGCGGCGGCCCAATCAGCGGAGTGGTGCGCGGCTACAATGGCAGCCAGATCTTCAACACCTCTTACGCCACGGCCGACCCGGTTGAACCGGCGCATTGTGGCGTTGCCGGCGGGTCGTCCTATTGGCTCATCTATCAGCCGCCGACTAATGGGACTTTGACGCTCGACACGCTCGGCAGCACCTACGACACCGTGCTGGAAACCTACACTTACAACGGCACGCTTTCGGGGTTTCAGGATTTGATCTCGCTCGCCTGTGCGAACGACAGCTTCGGCTCCAACGGCCCTTCCCGCGTGCAGCTTCCTGTTGTCCAGAGCCGTCAATACATCGTCGCCGTGGATGGGGTGAATGCCGCCTTCGGCACCGCCTGGCTGAACTACAAGCTGAACACGAACGCGCTCCCACAACCCCCCACGCTCGTAAGCACGCCGCAATCGCGCACGGTGGTAGCGGGTTCAACGGCTATTCTCACGGCGCCGGTCACCGGCAGCGTGCCGCTGGCGTTTGCGTGGCGTAAAGACAACGTGCTCATGCCGAACATGACCGCGCCTTCGCTCACCCTGACCAACGTCACCAATACCAACAGCGGCAATTACACCTTCACCGCCACCAACGACATCGGGAGCGTCAACGGCACATTCGCATTCAAGGTCGTGACGCCGCCGAGTTGCGTGCTGGCGCGCATTCCCGGTGGAGTGCAATTGAGTTTTGCGACTTTGGAAGGACAGACTTACACCGTCGAACAAAGTACCAATCTGCTCGCTGGCTGGGTCGCTTGGCCCGGTTCGTTCGTGGGCAACGGCTTGACCAACTACTTCAACCTGTCGAACAGCGGTACAAAATTCTATCGCGTGCGAGTAGAGTGACATCGGTTCGGAACAACCGTTCCGCAAACGGAACGAATTCGTCGCCGGAACTTCGCAACTCAACTTTTTCCCAACAAAATCCCGTTGGCAGAGCGGCTGCTTGGAATCCTTTGATGAACTGCCGTCCGTTGAAGCAGTCACCCACAAAGTGAAACCGGCTACCAGGCTCAATCAGGCAGACAGGCAAAAGGATGGAGGCGCATTCCGTCTCCGCGTGCAGTTTGCCGAACCGGGCGAACCGGTCGCCGTGCCCATTCGATCGAGTCCG
>CAZCZP010000049.1:0-4586 GCA_964502895.1 uncultured Bifidobacteriaceae bacterium | reverse complement strand
CGTGCAGTTTGCCGAACCGGGCGAACCGGTCGCCGTGCCCATTCGATCGAGTCCGCGCGACGGGCTGCGACGGGATTTCGTTCTCGGGAATCGGCGCCGCGCTCGCTGCCGGAGCGTTGGCTTGCGAAAAAAGAGAGTTCATTTTCCGACCCGGCTGGCGCATCATCGAATCGTGCAGGGGATTCGTATTCTGGGCTTGCTCGCTTCGCTCACGATTTCGGTCGCGAGCGCGCAAACGAATCTTCCACCCGCGGTCGCCGACATTCGTTCCGGCAGCCGTCTCATCGAAGCCGCCGGACTGGTTGAATTCGCCGCCGCGGGAAGCACGAACTGGATTTCTGCCACCAACGGACTCGCGCTGCAATCGGGCGACAAAGTCCGCACCCTGGCCGCCAGCCGCGCCGCCGTGCAGCTTTCCGACCGCAGCGTCATTCGCCTGAGCGAACGCACCACGCTGGAGATCCTGCCGCCGCGCCGCGCGGAAAAGAAACGCTTCGGTCTCCCGCGCGGTTCGATCTTCTTCTTCAATCGCGACCGGCCCACGGATATCGAATTCGACACGCCACTGGCGGGCGGGGCGATTCGCGGTACCGAGTTCCTTTTGGAAGTCGCCGAAGCGGATGGTGGCCTTCATCTCGCGCTGATAGACGGTGTGGTTGCTTTGAACACGCGCGAAGGGGAAATTGCGCTTCAACGCGGCGAAGACTTGCGGTTGTCTCCCGGCCAGCCGCCTCAGAAGACCGCGCTCATCAATGCAAATGCCGTCATCCAATGGGCCCTCTATTATCCCACCGTCATCAATCCGGACGATTTGCGCCTCGATGCAAACGAACAAGATGCGCAGCGGGACGTAATCGAAAAGTACCGCTCCGGCGATTTGCTCGCGGCCCTCGGCGCCTGGCCTGAGAATTTTTCCGCGGGTGGACCAGGCCCAAATCTTTTTCGCGCTCAACTTGAACTCGCGGTCGGTCGCGCCACGGTGGCGGAGGTTCTGCTCGCCAAAGTGCCGGATGACGTTCCCGGACGCCGCGCGCTGAACACACTCATCACGGTCGTGCGTGACGAGGCAACTGCCGCATCCAGTCTCCCGTCCAGCAAAACCTCGACGTGCAGTGAATTGCTCGCGCAATCGTATTTGCTCCAGGCTCGCGCGGATTTGGAAGGTGCGCGGGCAGCAGCCAGGCGGGCCGTGGAACTTGCTCCCGGCTTTGGGATTGCGCATGCGCGGCTGGCCGAATTGGAGTTTGCCTTCGGCAATCGTCACGCCGCGTTGGCGAACCTCGAGCGAGCCCAACAACTTTCGCCGCGTTTCGCACCGGCTTACGCGTTGCAAGGTTTTGTGCTGCTCGAACAAGGCTTGCCGCGACTGGCGGAAATTCACTTCGACAAAGCGCGCGCGTTGGATGCCGCATTCAGTCCGGCGTGGCTGGGGCGCGGCTTGTGCCTGATGCGAGAACGCAAATTTGCCGAAGCGCGCACGGCGTTTCAGGCTGCCGCCGCGCTCGAACCTCAGCGCGGTTTGTTTCGCGCGTATCTCGGCAAAGCCGCGAGCGAACTCGGCGATTCCCCGGTGGCAGAGAAGGAATTCGGCCTCGCGGAGCGGCTTGACCCGAACGAACCAACAGCCTGGCTTTACTCTGCCTTGGACCTGTGGCAGCACAACCGCCTCAACGAAGCCATCCGCAGCCTTGAACGTTCCGTTGACTTGAACGACAACCGGGCGATTTTCCGCTCGCGGCTGTTGCTGGATGAGGATCGCGCCGTGCGCAGCGCCAATCTCGCGGCTCTGTATGACGACGTGGGTTTGCCCGAAGTCAGTTACCACACCGCCGTCCGCGCGGTATCCGAGAGTTATGAAAATTTTTCGGGCCACCTTTTTCTGGCAAACAACTATCAAACGCTTCAAGGCGCGAATAACTACGACCTGCGCCTGGAAACGGCGCGTCAGAGCGAATTGTTGGTGGCCAATTTGCTTGCGCCACCGGGCGGCGGCAATCTCTCGCAATTGCTCTCGCAACAGGAACACCTGCAATTCTTCGACGCGCGGCCCGTCGGAGTCAGTTCACTTACCGAATACGGCAGCGGGGGCGATTGGCGGCAGGCGGGCACGGTCTTCGGAACCGCCGGCGGATTCGGTTACGCGTTTGACGCCATGTATCAAAGTCTGAACGGCCAGCAGCCCAATGGGCAGTCCGAACTAACCCAATTCTATCTGACGCTCAAACAACGCATCACGCCCGACGACGAGGCCTACTTCCAAATTGGCCGCTACGACGCGGACGCTGGAGACGTGGCAAATTATTTCGACCCGGCGGATGCCACGTCCGGCTTTCGCGTGGAGGAAACGCAGGAGCCGACGCTTTACGCGGGCTGGCATCATAAGTGGGCGCCGGGCAGCCACACCTTGTTCCTCGCCGCGCGGCTCGACGACCAGTTGTCGCTGTATGATCCGGACAAGGATATTCTCTTTCTGCGCACCGGTTTGTTTGGCCCGCCCGTGGTTCAGGTTCAATCCGGCCCGCTGGTGCCGCCGGTGGAATTGGACTTTGAAAGTGACTTCACGTTGTACTCGGCGGAACTCCAGCACATTTGGGAAACACCGCGTTATTCGCTCATCCTTGGCGGACGCTGGCAATCGGGTGATGTCGATTCCGAAGCGGTGATGACGCGCACCCTGCCCGCCACTGACGAAGAGGTGAGCAGTTCACTCGAACGTGGCAACGCGTACGCCTACGGTTCGTGGCAAGTCTTCGATCCGCTCCGGCTTATCGCGGGCGTGAGCTACGATCACGTCACACATCCAAACAACGCCGATCTGCCGCCGTTCCAAGCCGGGGAAACTTCGACCGATCTCGTCGCGCCCAAAGCTGGATTGCTGTTCGAGCCTTGGAAGCGCGGCCAATTTCGCGCCAGCTACACAAAATCCCTGGGCGGACTTTACTTCGACAACAGCGTGCGACTCGAACCCGCGCAGGTGGCGGGTTTCAACCAGGCCTTCCGGAGTTTGATTCCTGAAAGTACCGTCGGGCTTGTGCCCGGAACGGAATTCACGGCCACGGGTTTGGGCTTCGATCAATCGTTGCCGTCCGGCACGTGGTTCGGCCTGGCGCTCGAACAACTCGAGTCTGACGGCGAGCGCGATGTGGGCGCGTTCAGCAGTTTTGTGGAATTGGTCGCGCCCGCGACTGCTACCAACACGCGCCAAACGCTCGACTATCGCGAGCGGAATCTGTCGGCCTACGTCGGCCAGTTGTTGGGCAAGAATTTTTCCCTCGGCGCGCGCTACCGGATAAGCCGGGCGGAATTGAGCGAGCGCTTTCCCGACATTCCCGACACCGCCATTGGCCTCGGCCAACTGGAAGGCGACGAGCGAGCCACTTTGCAACAACTGGCTCTGACGCTGAATTTCCATCATCGGAGCGGCGTGTTCGCGCAGTGGGAATCCGGCTGGTATCACCAAAGCAACTCAGACTACGCCGACGAAGATTTCTGGCAGCACGACCTGATGGTTGGCTATCGCCTGCCGCGGCGGCACGCCGAAGTGCGCCTGGGGTTGCTCAACCTTTTTGACACCGATTACCGGCTGAATCCACTCAACCTGCATGCCGCGCTACCACGGGCGCGGACTTTCGCCGTCAGTTTGCGGCTCAATTTTTAAGGGTGGCCGGGACACATCGTCATTCAGGCGAAGCGTGAATTCCGTAATGAGCGCTGCTGGCGGGCGGCCCGGAAAAAAACTGGCCTTGCGCAAAACGCCTGTAGTTGCAAGCTTATCGGTGGAGCTACAAAGGGTGGTGGATTCAATTCCCTTCACCCGCTCCAGAATCTGATGCGAAAACGGACCGATGACAGTGCCAAGCCTCTACCCCGATACAAGGACCCGAGGGAGCAGAAACGTTTTTATCTGCTGCCGGGGCAGGGCGGTCGCGCGTACTATCGCAAGCAGAAACTTTTTTTGAAAACCTCGGTTGCCGTCGGGTTGATTGTTTCGGGCCTGTTCGCCCTCATCATGTATCTGATTTACCGCTCGCCGAAGTAACTGTTCCGAAGCTCAGAAAAACAGCGTCGTCTTCCGCAACTTCACCGCGTCAATCAATCCCTGGTCAGTCAGTTTCAATTCCGGAATTGGCGACAGGCTCAGGAACGAAAGCGTCATGAACGGCGCTTCCAATCGGCAGCCCAGCAACCGCGCCGCGCCGTTCAAATTCTCAATCCGCTTCATCACTTCATTCAACGGACGATCCGAAACCAATCCCGCAATAGGCAGGCCCAACTCAGCAATGACTTCGCTGTTCCTGACCGCGACCTGGCCACCTCGCAAATGTTCCAGAGCTCGGATCGCACACAGAATGTCCGCGTTGTTCGTTCCCACAGCCACGACATTGTGCGCGTCGTGCGCCACCGTGGAAGCAAGTGCGCCAAGCTTCAGATTGAAACCGCGCACAAACCCCACGCCAACGTTGCCGGTGGCGCGATGCCGCTCCACCACGACCAGTTTGAGAATGTCGCCGGTCACGTCGGACACGACGCAACCGTTCTCAATCCTGGGTTTGACCAAGATTTCCTTGGTGACGATCTGCTGCGGC
>CAZCZP010000048.1:0-19603 GCA_964502895.1 uncultured Bifidobacteriaceae bacterium | reverse complement strand
TTTCCAGCGCTCTTCTTGTACCAGTCCAGGATTCGACCTACGAACGGCGAGATGAGTTTGGCCTTCGCCTCGGCGCAGGCAACGGCTTGTGCGAGTGAGAAAAGCAGAGTCATGTTGCAGTTGATGCCTTCACGTTGGAGAATTTCGCACGCGCGGATGCCTTCCCACGATGAAGCAATTTTGATCAGGATGCGCTCGCGGCCGATGCCCTGTTGCTTGTAGAGATCAATGAACCGGTGCGCCTTGGCCACGAGGGCTTCGGCGTCGAATGACAGGTTCGCATCGGTTTCGGTCGAGACGCGGCCGGGAACAATTTTCAGAATCTCGACGCCAAACGCGATGAGCAGACTGTCCATGACCTCATCGAGCAGTTTCTTTCCCGATGCTCCAGATTTTTTGGCGTCGGCAACGGCTTTCTCGACGACGGATTTGTATTCCGGCATCTGCGCGGCCTTGAGGATGAGCGAGGGATTCGTGGTCGCGTCCTGCGGCGCGTATTGTTTGAGGGTGGCGAAGTCGCCGCTGTCGGCAACGACGGTGGTGAATTGTTTGAGTTGGTCAAGCTGGCTTGGCATGGCGTCAATGATTGAGGCGTAAAATGGCAAAACCAGACCAGGTTCGCAATCCTGGAAAGAGCGCGGCGCTTGTCACGGGTCAAAGCCTGGCGTCAACGGGAGTTCAATGCGCGTTCGCGCTCCAACAACGTCGGATGCGAATAATAAAACGCGCTGTAAACCGGGTGCGGCGTGAGGTTGCTCAAATTTTTCTCGGACAGCTTGCGCAATGCCCCGATAAGCGGGCGCGCATCATTCATCACCCGGGCGGCGAAGGCGTCGGCCTGGAATTCGTAGCGGCGCGACCACCAATGCGTCAGCGGCGAGAGCCAGAAGATGACCGTGCCGACCAACAATCCAAACAAGAGCAGCGCGGGAACAATGCTGCCCGGTTCGAATCCGAACGCGCGATAAAACCACTCCTGTTTTGACAGAGTCGAAATCACGTAGAAGCCTGCGAGCGAACCGAGCGCCGAGGCCAACAACATTTTGGGGATGTGCTTGAGCTTGTAATGGCCGATCTCATGCGCGAGGACGGCTTCCAGTTCCGGGTCGGTGAGCTGCGCGATGAGCGTGTCGAACAGCACAATTCTCCGCAGACGGCCAAACCCGGTGAAGAACGCGTTCGAGTGGCGCGAGCGTTTGCTGCCGTCCATCACCTGGATGCCGCGGGCGTGAAACTGTGTTCGCCCGGCCAGGTTCGCGAGCCGTTCGCGCAAGCTGCCCTCCGGCAGGGGAGTGAGTTTGTTGAACAGCGGCAGGATCAGCACCGGCGCAAGCACGGCCATCAACAATTGAAACGCGAGCAACGCGCCCCACGCCCACAGCCACCACGCATCGCCCGTCCACTCGACGAACTTGAGCACGAGCACGAGCAACGGGTAGCCCAGCAGCAGTGCCAGCGCAAAACCTTTTGCGCGGTCTAGCCACCAGGTTTTCACCGTCGTGGTGTTAAAACCGAACTTCTGTTCGAGCCGGAACTGCTCGTGCCAGTCCAGCGGCAAACCCGGCAGCGACAACGCCCCGCCGACTGCGAACAGAAACGCCGCCCCTGCCCAAGCCGAATCGCCATGCCAGTTTTGCGACAATTGAAATGCCCACGGCAGCACGCCGCTGAACAAAGCCAGCAACAGCACCACCGCCTGATAAACGTCGGCGAACTGGCTGAACCGGTTCTTCGCGAGCGTGTAACTGACTGACTTTGCGTATGTCTCCTCGTCAATCAAACCGCGAAATGCCCCGGGCATTTTGTCGGCATGGGAGAGGACATACCGTCGGTTTAACCGCGAGAGGAACAACTCCGCCGCCAATCGAGCGACAATAAAGAGAAGCGCGATGACCGCGATCAGTTCTGGCAACTGCATTTCCCGCCAAGACTAGAGCAGGCTTTCAGTCTGCCAAGTTTGAATAGCTGGCCAAACCGTTCGGCTGCTCAGCGAATCATGATTCGCGCCACCTCGGCCAGCAGCGCCGTAACCATCACCGGTTTGCGCAGCACCGGCGCATCCACCGTGGCAATGAACTTTTGGAAATGTTCATCATCCGCCATGCCGGTGACGAAGACGAATCGCCGGGCCAACGATGGTTGCGAACGCTCGACCGTCGCGTAAAAGAGGTCGCCCTCTAATTTCGGCATTTGCAAGTCGCAAACCACGGCATCCGTATGGTTCACCAACACGTGCTTGAGCGCCTCGGCACCATCGGGCGCGAGACTGACATCGTAACCCTGGATTTCGAGCAGTTCCTTGTAAGCGGACGCCAGTTGCAGGTTGTCCTCCACGATGAGGACGTGGCGTTTGCGAGGTGCGCCAGCATTGGCTTCCATAGAATGGCCTCGCGCGCAACGCTACACCCGACGGCCACTCGCAGGCAAGCCTTCGTCCGTGTTGACTCGCCGCCGGGGCAAAAATCTTGTATTGCCGGCGGTGGTGAATACAGTCACCAAAACGGCTTGGGCATGTCGCGTTCAGATTCAGCTTCAGGGAGCACGCGTGATTTTTCACCGCGGATGAAAAAGCGCCTTCTGATCGTCGAACACGATCCTTTCCTGCTCCAGACTTACACCGGAGTGGCAAAGGAGGAGCCCGACCGTTGGGATGTGGCCGCCACATCCGACGCCCGGCAGGCCCTCGAACTGATGGACAGGTTCGAGTTCGACGTGGTCGTGTCGGATTTGCGGATGCCCGGCATCAGTCCCGTTGAATTAATCGAAGCAATCAAAATCAAAGCTCCGCGCGCCTCGCGCATTGTCGTTTCCGACATCAGCGATCACGAAGAGACGACGCGACACCTCAACTCGGTGCATCAGTTTCTGGCGAAGCCGTTTGAAATGCAGGCACTCAAATCAGCCCTGGCGCGCATCCGCAGGCTGAACGATTACCTGCAGGACCCGCAACTCAAAACGTTGATTGGCCAGTTTGGCGCGTTGCCCAGCCTGCCGTCGCTCTACGTCAGGATCATGAAAGAGTTGGGCGAGGAAGACCCATCGGTGGATCGCGCCGCGAAAATCATTTCCGAAGACCCGGCCATGACGGCGCGCGTTTTGCAAATTGCCAATTCAGCCGTGCTGGGTCTGGCGCGCAGGATCGGCAGCCCGTTTGAAGCCATTCAATATCTCGGCTTCGGAACGGTGCGGTCACTCGTCCTTTCGGCGCACATCTTTTCCTGTTTCCAACGGAAGAACTTGAAAGGGCTTTCGTTCGATCACCTGTGGAGCAATGCGATCCGCAGCAGTGGCCTGGCCCGTATGATCATGGAACTCGAAAACTTCGACACCGCCACCGCCGAAGACGCCACCATCGCCGGCATGTTGCACGACGTCGGCGAGTTGATGATCGTCAGCACCATGCCCGCGCAATACCACCGCGCCCGCAAACTCTCCGTGGAGCAGAACCTGCCTTTCCACGAAGCGGAAATGGCCGTTTACGGAGCCACCCACGCCGGCGCCGCCGCGTACCTGCTCGGCATGTGGGGATTGCCGACACCCATCGTCGAAGCGGTCGCCTTCCATCACACGCCCGACAAAAGTGAAATGCGGACCGTCAGTCCGCTTACCGCCGTTCACGTCGCCGACGCGTTCGCTTGGGAATTGAGCGCGCCGGAATCGCGGCCAAAGTCAACGGGCCTGGATACCAACTATCTGACGGCATTGGGACTGCAAGACCGCCTGGAAGTCTGGCGCGCGGAATTTCGCAATCACACCAGCCGGCAGACTCGCGGTTGATAATAGCGCGCGATTTCTTCTTCCGATTTACCACTTCAGTTCCTGCAACCGACGCGCGACTTCTTCCGCGTTGGGGCGGCTGTTGAACGCGCTGATGCGGAAATAACCTTCGCCCTTCGAACCGAAGCCCGAGCCGGGCGTGATGACCACGTTCGCTTCGCCAAGAATTTTGTCGAACGCCTGCCAGCTCGTGACACCTTTCGGAGTGCGCACCCAGATGTAAGGCGCGTTGACGCCGCCGAACACTTTCAGCCCGGCTTTCTTCGCGCCTTTACGGAGCACTTCAGCGTTGCCGAGATAATGTTCAATGAGCGCCTTGATCTGCGCCTTGCCTTCCGGCGAGTAGAGCGCTTCGGCGGCGCGTTGAACGATGTAGCTCACACCGTTGAACTTTGTTGTCATCCGCCGCGCCCACAGCGGATGCAGCGGCCTCGCTTCGCCGGCCCTGGTGTAAGCGTTGAGTGATTTGGGAACGACCGTAAACGCGCAGCGCGTGCCGGTAAACCCGCCGTTCTTCGAGAAGCTGCGGAACTCAATGGCGCATTCGCGCGCGCCGGGAATTTCGTAGATCGAATGCGGCAGGTTCGCATCCGTGATGTAAGCCTCGTAGGCTGCATCAAAGAGAATGATCGCCTTGTGTTCGAGGGCGTATTTCACCCAGGCCTCAAGCTGTTCGCGTGTGGCCGCTGCGCCCGTGGGATTGTTCGGCGAGCAAAGATAAATCACGTCCACGTGCCTTTTCGGCGGCTCGGGGATGAAACCGTTGCTCGGTCGGCACGGAAGGTAAACAATTTTTCCATACGCACCCGCCTCGTTCGCCGAGCCGGTGTGGCCAGCCATCACGTTCGTGTCCACATAAACCGGATACACCGGGTCGCTGATCGCGATTTTGTTTTTGTCGCCGAGGATGTCGAGGATGCTGCCGCAATCGCACTTCGAGCCGTCGCTGACAAAAATCTCATCGTCGGCCACCTCCACGCCGCGGTCGCGGAAATCATTCTTGGCAATCGCAGCGCGCAACCATTCGTAGCCTTGTTCCGGCCCATAGCCTTTGAAGGTTTCGCGCGCAGCCATTTCGTCCACGGCCTTATGCAGTGCAGCGATGACAGCTGGCGGCAACGGCTCGGTCACGTCGCCAATGCCGCAGCGAATGAGGCGCTTCGCGGCTTCGGGATTCGCGTCGCAAAACGCCTTCACGCGGCGGCCAATCTCTGGAAAGAGATAGCCGGCTTTGAGCTTCAAATAATTTTCGTTAAGCTGTGCCATGTTGTTCCAATTTGTTTCAAACAGAGGCGGGACGCTAACGAAACGGCCGGCGACGGGCAAGAACGGTGAGGAGCCGGATGCTATTTCACACCCCAGAGTTCCACGTAAGCTTCGAGTGGCTTTTTCAGGACGGTGTGATCGTGCAGCCAGATGACGGGCGCGTAGATTTTCCTCAGGGTGCCAGCGCTTGCCCCATTATTGCTTCGTGACACCAGAGCCGCGACCGGCCCGATGCTGAGCACATAAAGGAGCGGAACAACCACCAGGAATATGATAAACCAGCCCGATGATCCTCTTGAATCGGGAGACAGATTTTTTCCTGTGTCCGCCATGAGAGGATTAAATCGCAGAACCTCCGGCGTGCAATCTTAAAGCAGTATTCCCGCGACGGTCGCGGTGAGATAGCAGGCCAGCAGTCCGCCAATCATCGCGCGCAGGCCGAGTTTGGCCAGGTCCGCTCGCCGCGATGGCACGAGCGAGCCGATGCCACCGATCTGGATGGCGATGCTCGAAAAATTCGCGAAGCCGCAAAGGGCGTAGGTTGCCAACGTGTAACTGCGCGGTTGGAGCGCGGACAGATTTTGCGAAAGCGTCAGGTATCCGAAGAATTCGTTGAGCACGATGCGCTCGCCCAATACACCGCCAACCACCAAGCAGTCCTTCGCGGGAACACCCATGAGCCAGGCGAACGGCCAGTTCAGCCAGCCAAAAAAAGTCTGCAGCGTCACGGGTTTGAAGGCAGCCGGGTCGCTCGCGTATGGGGCGACCCATTTCATTTGCGGATACGTGAGAGCCAGGTTCACCAAGGCCACAACCGCCACAAACGCGATGAGCATGGCCATGACATTCAGCGAAAGCTTCGCCCCGTCACTCGCACCCTGACAAAGCGCGTCGAGCGAATTGGTCGTTTCGACGGGAACTTGCGCCGAAGCTCCAGCGGCGGTTTCGCTCTGTTCGGTCTCGGGCAGCATGATTTTTGCAATCATCAGCGCCGCGGGCGCGCTCATCACCGACGCGGTCAACAGATGGCCCGCATCAATTCCGAACGATACGTATGCCGCGAGCACGCCGCCGGCGATGGTGGCCATGCCGGCGGTCATCAACGCCATCAATTCGCTGCGCGTCATGGCAGGCAGATAGGGTCTGATGACCAACGGCGCTTCAGTCTGTCCCATAAAAATGTTGGCGGCGCTGGCGAGGCTCTCGCTGCCGCTGGTGCGCATGGCGCGTTGCATCACCCAGGCGGCGCCGCGCACCACGCGCTGCAACACTCCCCAGTGATACATCAGGGAGGAGATCGCGGACACTACGATGATGGTCGCCGAGACGATGACGACGAAGATAAAGGCATTTCCGGGACCGAATTTTTCCGCAAGCAACGCCTTGTCCGCCAATGGGCCGAAAACCATTTTTGCTCCCTCGACAGCCGCGTCAATCAACTTGTCCGCGCCCCGCTTGGCGAAGTCGAACACGGCGCGGCCCGGAGTCGTCTTGAGAATCAACAACGCGAACACGAATTGCAGCCCGAGTCCCCAAAGCACGGTGCGCCAGGGAAACAATTTGCGGTTCGAGGAGATGACCCACGCCAGGCCGATGAATGTCACCAGCCCCAGCAGACTGATCAACTTGAGTTCCACGGCCCGGACGGTAGCGGGAGTGGCTTCAGGAGTCGAGCCGTCAGTCCGTTGGTTGACTTCCTCTTTCGCAGCCTGGCCTCCCTCAACCGAAAAAACTGCCAAAAAGGGCTTCCCTCCTGGCCGTGCCAGCCTAAATTCGAATCACATGAGCACTGAAGAAAAGTGCGTCTCCGGCTTCGCGCGGATCGTCCAGAGCAAATGCCTGTCAATACGAGAACGCCCGTGAGGCAGACTGAAACAGAGAGCGCGAGCGCTGGCGGAATCCGCGCAAGCTTGGATTTGTCGCCGAAGTCGATGAATCGGATGCTCGGCGGCGCCGCGGTCGTCTTGCTGGTCGTTCACGTCACGATTCAGGTTCTCCATTACCGGGTGGGAGAAGTGCATTGGCTCCTCAAGGACACGTTCGATGTCGATGAAGAGCAGAATGTCCCAACCTGGTTTTCGGCGATGCTGCTACTCATCTCTGCCCTGCTACTGTTCACTATCGCCGGGGTCAAACGTGACGAGCAGTCCGCTGACGTCGGCTACTGGAAGGCGCTCGCCATCGGCTTCGTATGGCTCTCGCTGGACGAGGTCGCCGGGATTCACGAGATACTGAATACCGTTCCCGACGAGTTGCGCGGCGACTCGGAGTTCAGCTGGACGTACATCGGTGCGCCTGTGTTCGTAATCGTTGCGCTCCTGTTCCTCCGGTTTTTGTTCCGGTTGCCGAGGCGCACCCGTAACGGGATGTTCTGGGCCGGGATTCTTTACGGCAGTGGCGCCGTTGGGATCGAACTCGCCAGCCATTTCTACCTGAAGAACCACGACATTGATACCCTCGGCTACAACCTGCAGACGGCGCTCGAGGAAGGCCTGGAGATGGCGGGTGTGATCTTCTTCATCAACGTGTTGATGGCTTACATGAAGACCATTCCTTCATTGAGCGCGCCGCCTCGCGGATCCAGAAAGAGTTTGCCCTGAACTCCCGCCCGACGGTGCCATTATTGACCACGAAGCTGGGGAGCGTTGCCTGAACTCGCAATCCATGCGCTTACTGACGTAGCCCGGTAATACCAATTACAGCGTTACGGCAGCGTGATCGTGCAGACTTTGGTCCGGCCGCAAATAGTCACCGTAACGGTCCAGGTGCCGTTGGCCGCCGGGCTGTAGGTTTTGCGTTTAGTTGTAAGCACCTCGTTGATGCCACCAGGACCTGTGACGGTTACGACGGGCGCCTCCGCACAAACACCGCGCTTGCCGCCGCCGGCCACGACTTTTTGCACCCCGTCAAACGTCCCGCCCACAATGCCGCAGGTGGGCGTGCAATTGCACGGCGGTTTTGGCAGTTCCTTCGGCAGATCCAGTTTCACGTTCACTGGGATGATCGCGCAGATGACGGCCACGTTTACAGTGATCTGAGCCTCAACGTATTCAATCTGTCCGGTAAACTCATTCGAAAGCCCGACGACCTTTACGAAATTCAGCGGAACAGTGCCGGGAGGCACATTCGGAATAATGAAGTTTCCGTTGCCGTCCGTTGCTCCGACCAGAGCCCCGTCGCCGACGCGCACCACGGCCCCAGGAATGGGATTGCCGTCACCATCCCGCACAGTGCCGACGATGGTGCCCGTGCAAGGGGCCTGGATTCTGGCTACGCGGAAGTAAACCGCCGGGAGGCCCAATAAACCATCGAAGGTAAAGGTGAGATCATTGGGGTCGCCTCCGAAGAAAGGCGACGACGCGCCGATCAAGGTCGTCCAGGGCCCGTTGGGATCGAACGCATATTGCAGAACAAAACGGTCGCTCCAAATAATGATTGGAATCCCAAACGGTCCGGGCACAACCCCAATGAGAAGGTTATCCACCGGCGGGCCGTCATCGTTCAGGATATTGACCCAGGCAGAAGCTGGATTGCCGAGGCTGGCGGGTCCGACCGGCTGACCCAGCACCAGCAAGAGTATCTCGTCCGGTTCCGCGTTGGTATCGCCGACGGTCGGGATGGAGAAGGTCTTTTGCGTTTCACCGGGGTTGAAGCGAACTTCCACCAACAGCGTCGAGGTGTAGTCTTCCGGATTCTTCGCCGAACCATGCACCACTGATACCGGCACCGTGACTGTGCCGTTCGTGTTGCCTGTGCGGGTGACAACGATCTGGGCGTTCTGGCCTTCATTCACGATGAAAGCGCTCTGGTTGAACTGAACGGTGGAAGGCGGCGGCGGCGTGACGGTGGTCACTTCCGTGTCGGCGTTATTGGCGGTATTTGAATCGGTTGCGGCACTGGTAACCGTTGCAAAATTGGTGAATGTACCCGCGTTCGTATACCTTACCAGGAAGACGATCGTTGCCACCTCACCGTTGGTCAGCGAACCCAGGTTGATCGTGCGCTGGTTGTTCCCTGGATCAACGATGCTGCCGTGATCCGTGAATTCCCCTTGGACCGTGGTACCCGCCGGGAACGTGTCGGTCACCTGGGCACTCGTTGCCGTGAAGGGACCGCGATTGGTGACGACAATGTAATAAGTGACGGTCGAGCCCGCCTCGACCGAGTTTGTGGAAGAGGTCTTCGTGAGCGTCAGATCGGCCCCGGTAGGCGGTGACGTGACGACGGCGGTAACATTCGTATCTGCGTTGTTGACGATGTTCGTGTCGTCCACCGAACCACCCACGCCGACGAGGTTGGTCAAGGTGATCGTGTTGGTCACGGTCACTTCAATTTCGATGGTGGCCACCTCGCCGTTGGTTAGAGTGATCCCGGTGAAGATGCGAACATTGCCGGTGGCAAAGCCCGTACCGTGAGTCGAGTTCGTACGGACGACTGTGACCCCGGGCGGCAAGATGTCCTGCACCTGCACGTTGGTCGCGGTGTTCGGACCGCAGTTGGTGACGGTGATGGTATAGACCAGGTTCGAGCCAACCACGACCGGGTTGGGGAATGATCTCTTTATGGCCTTCAGGTCGGCGTCGGGGAAAGAACTGTCTTCAACGGTGGTAATCGTTGAATCCTGGCTGGCTCCGACGAGGCCGTTGTTGGCGATGTTTTTGATCTGGGTCCCTTCGGGCAGTCGGGAAACGGTTGTGTTCACTACTCCGGTGCCGGACGAATTGGGAGTCACGACCTGCTGACCGACGTGACTCCAAGTGGTGCCGCCCGGTTCCTTGGCATAGATGTCCACCGCGATCGGAGCGCTGGGAAGGCCTCGAATAATGCCCCGGATGATCGTCGAGACGGCTTGGTTGACAGCCTGCGTTATTGTGGCCGCGGCAAACGGGGGATTGTTGGGCAGGGTGCCGGCGCCGCGCTGGTGCGTCGGTTGTCCGTCGGCTTCAACACTACTGGGTTCGATCTTCCCGGTGAATTGAAACTCAGGATCGGTCTGAACCTTGGCCGCACCAGTCGGGCCAATCGCACCGGATACCTCGGTTCCCGGTCCACCGTTCTTGACAGCAGAACCACCTATGGGGGCCTTGCGGCTCTGGCTCTTTTCGCTGTTTTTTTTGCTGTGTTTTTTGGTGGGTTTCCGCCCCATTTTGCCTTTGGCGCGGTTGTCGCGGGAAGGTCCGTCTACGCAGATACTGGGGCCCGAGCTGTGTCCGGTGGAGGTCTTTTCGTCGATCGAATTGTTGGAGGATCCCTTCATGTTTACATCGGTCTTGTTCCCGCCATTACTTCCTCCACCCGCAGCTTTGACTTCGTCACCCCCACCCAAGCCGCCCGTGGGCTGGGGGATTGGCAACGGCGTCGGGGGCGGAAAGCCGGTGGCGTCCACGTCAATGCCGATAAGACACTCGGCGATAACCGTGCCGTTGCCGGACTCCAGTTCGATGCCATCGTCGGTGAAGTTAACGATGACCAGTCCGCGAAGCAGGTTGCTGCTGCTGGTCAGGTGCAGGCCGTCCACGGGGCCGGGGCCAGCATTTGAGCCGTCGAGGCGAATCAGCCAGATTACGGTGTTGGTGCCGTCCCCCGGTATGTCCGCCATGGCACCGGGTTGCGTGAAGCCGTCAATGATCACGGGCTCCGTGATGGTAGGCAACTGAGACAGCACGGCAATGGTCTTGACTCCCGCGCCGCTGATCAGGAAGCGGATGAGGTTGTTGGTGGAAGTGAAGGCAGCGTTGTTGTCGAGAATCGCCTGGCGCAAGGAGCCGGGGCCGCTGTCGTTGGTGTTGGTGACGACGAGATCAAGGGGCGGCTGAGCGCTGAGCAACTGCACGCACGCGCAGAATTCAGAAGTGTTGTTGTTGGGATCCGTGGCCGTGGCCGTGATGAACCGACCCTCGTACACGGGCGGCAGGCTGACGTTGACCACGGCGTTGCTGTCCGCGCCGGTCAGGACGGTGGCGCTGCCCAGCCAGCGCCGGCCTTCGCCGTTGCCGCTGATGTCGCACTCCGTATTGGAGTAAAAATCCAGGCGGTAACTGGTGTTGGGCCGGCTGTTCAGCGTGCCTTGAACGATGAGATTGCTGCTGGTGATCAAAGCGTTGGTGAGGACCGGGAAATTCTGGAGCTGGTTCGCGCCCGTGTCCAGATCGCCCGGATCGTTGAACGCGACGCCACCCAGGCCGAGGTCAATGCCAAGGTCGCCGTTGTTGAACATGGAATTCCCCTGAACGTTGTTGTTGGTCCCGCTGGAGACTCTGACGGCATCGGTCTGATTGAAGGCGATGAGGTTCGCGTCCGAGCCATTCGTGCCGCCGATGGTGGTGTTGATAGCGCCGGCCAGCAAAATGCCTTCCGCCCGGTTGGTCACGCCGGACAAGCCCAGAACATCCGTGCCGATGTAGTTGTCCAGGATGCGATTGCCATTGGGGGAAGTCGGATCGAAGCCTTCCAGCCTGAGCCCCGGCCCGCCGTTGCCCGAGATTACGTTGCGCACCACCGGAGCGAAGCCGGCGGGCGAAATGCCGCCCGTGCCGCCAGCGGAATTGCCAATCAGGTTGAACGATGCGGCGTTCACCCGGACGCCGCCGATGCGATTACCCAATGCCAAGCCTCCAGTAATATCCGTGCCGATAAAGTTGCCTTGGACGACGTTGTTGGAAGCCGCCGCGCCGAGGATTTCAATGCCGTAACTGTTGTTGCCGGAGATTACGTTGCGTGCCCCGGGCGTGGTGCCCCCGATCCGATTGCCTTGGCCGGCCAGTTCGATTCCGTCGAAACCGTTGGACCAAACCAGGCAGCCGGCCACCAGGTTGCTGCTGCCGGAATTCAGATCAATGCCGTGGCCCCCGAACCGGAAAACCTCCAGGCCCCGGATGACGTTGTTGCCGTTCGTCAAATCAAGGCCGGTGGCTGCAAACTGAACGTTTGTCCCGTCGAGGCGAATGAGCAGCACGGCGTTGTAACCTTCGACGAGTGTGTTGCTGCTGGAGCCGGATTGGGTAAATCCATCAATCGTGATCGGATCCTGTGGGATCGGCAGAGGCGTCAATGGAGCGATGGTGCGCACGCCGGGTCCGGGAATGGCGAATCGAATCACGTCATTGCCCGCGCTGGGCAGCACGTCCACGTTGAGGATGGCCTGGCGCAGGGAGCCGGTGCCGCTGTCATTGGTGTTGACGACGGTGAACGCCGCGGGTGGAATGGTGCTGGCGGCCCTGAACCAGGGCGAAAACTCGGAGGTGTTGCCGACGGGATCCGTGGCCGTGGCCGTGATGAACCGTCCGGAAATCAGCGCCGCGCCCGCGAAGCTGAAGCTGACGTTGCCCGCCCCATCCGTGGTGACGTTGGTCGTTCCCAGATAGCGTTGACCTTCGCCGTGCCCGGAAGTATGGCCGGCCTCATTCGAGAAGAAGTCCAGTTGATAGGTCGTGCTGGGCCGGCTGTTGAGCGAGCCTTGCGCCAGCGTGTTGCCCACATTGGCGACGGCGTTGGTCAGGATGGGAAAATTCTGGAAGTGATTGGGGCCGGCGTCCACATCCGCGACGTCGTTTGAAGTCACGCCGGAGAACAAGCCCAGATCAATGCCAAGCTGCGTGTGGCCAAAAATACTGTTGGCACGGATCGCGTTGTTGGTGCCGGAACTGACCTGAACACCCATGGAAAAATTGAAGGCGACGACGTTGGCTTCGCCGGCCGCGACGCCGCCGATCGCGTTCAAACTCGATTCGATGATTATACCCGTCGTGTTGCCGATCGGCTGCGTGCCGGTCACATCCGTCCCTATGAGGTTGCCCGTGACCCGCGCGCTTTCGGCGGCAAAGCCCAGATACACGCCATACTGCGGGTTCCCGGAAATCAAATTGCGCGCCGCCACGTTGTTACCGCCGATAAGAACATTGGTGGATTGTTGCACCGAGACGCCACCCGAGCTGTTGCCCAGCAGGATCGTGCCGGTCACGTCCGTGCCGATGAAATTGCCTTGCATCACGGTTCCGTTGCCCTGGGAAATGCTGATTCCGTTGAACGTGTTTCCCGAAATGACATTGCCCGCGCCCGCGACGGCACCGCCAATCCGGTTGCTCGAGCCGCCCGACACCTGAATGCCGCGGTTGAAGTTGCCGCGGTCCAACACGCCGCCGATGCCCGTGCCAATGAAGTTGCCTTCCACCCGATTGTTCGTCGCGCTGACACCGCTTAGGAACACGCCCTCAAAGCTGTTTCCCGAAATGACATTGCGGTCTGCCGGCAAAGTGCCGCCAATGCGGTTGTTCCCCGCAGTCACAAGGACGCCCTGACCCTGGTTGGATTGGATCGAGCTGTCCAATTCCAGTCCGATGACGTTGCCGATAATGGTGTTGCCAGGGGTGCTGAGTTCGATGCCATTGTTGCGAAAACCGTTGATGACCAGGCCGCGCACAATGTTGCTGGAACTCGTGAACGCAAGGCCGCGCACCCCCCCGCCCGCATTGGTGCCGCTGATGCGTATCTGCCACACAGCGTTGTTCCCGATGGCCAGCGAATTCGAACTGGAGCCGGGCTGGGTGAATCCATCAAGGGTCACGGACTCGACAATGGCCGGCAGGGCCGAGGTGGGGGCAATGGTGTGCGGGCCGGGACCCGGAATGTTGAACGTGATGACGTTGTTGGTCGCGGTGGGCGTGGCGTTGTTGTTCAAGATGGCCTGCATCAGAGAACCGGGGCCTTGGTTGAGCGTGTTGGTCACGACAAACGTCACCGGCGGGAACGTGCTGGCGGCGGCGACGGCCGATGAGAATTCCGACGTGTTGCCAAACGGGTCGGTGGCGGTGGCCGTAATGTGACGGCCGACGGCCACGGCGGGCAACGTGACGTTGAAGTTCGCGTTACTATCGGCGCCGGTCGCCACGTTCGTCGAACCAAGATACTGCTGGCCTTCGCCATTCGGGAAAACCGGGTCGCGGGTCAGGTTGGCGAAGAAATCAAGCCGGTAGGTCGTGCTGGGCCGGCTGTTCAAGCTGCCCTGAATGGTGGTGTTGGCGGGCGTGATGGTGGCCGCCGCGAGAATGGGGAAATTCTGGAATTGGTTCGGTCCCGTGTCCGGGTCGCCGGCATCGTTCGGGGTGACATTGGAATCGAAACCCAGATCAATGCCCAACGTGGAATTCGAGAAAATGTTGTTGGCCAGGATGGCGTTGTTGGTGCCGTTCGAGACCAGGACGCCGGGGCCAAAGTTGAAGGCGATGCGGTTGCCCGCGGCGGCGTTGGTGCCGCCGATGAGATTGCCTTCCACGCTTGGGAACGTTGAGAGCGCCACCGTCACACCTCCCGAGTTGTTGCCCACCGCCGCGCCGCCGGTCACGTCGGTCCCGATGAAGTTGCCCTGAATGGCGTTGGCCTGCGAAGCGCCGCTGATCAGGATTCCCCCGGAGTTGTTTCCCGAAACGACGTTGCGGACGGCGGCATTGGTGCCGCCGATGACGTTCGTCGAGGCGCTGGTGAGGGTGACCCCGGGGCCGGTGTTGCCGAGATCGAGCGAGCCGGTGAAATCCGTGCCGATGAAATTGCCTTCCACGCGGTTGTTCACGGCGCCGGCCCCGGTCAGCAGAATTCCACCGGTGTTGTTGCCCGAAATCACGTTGCGCGCCGCGGGCGTCGAGCCCCCGATTAGATTGCCGGGACTGTTGTTCGCAGTAACACCGTAGTTGAAGTTGCCGAACGCCGTTACGCCGTCCAGGCCCACGCCGAGGAAGTTCCCTTCGATCCGGTTGTTGCCATTCGTGCCCAGTTCAATGGCATCACCAAACCGGGTGATGGATAAACCGCGAATGACGTTTCCGCCTGCGGCGGTCAACGGAAGAGCATCCGTGCCGAACGGCGCGCCAGCCCCGTCGAGACGAATCTTCAGGATTGCGTTGTTTCCATTGCTGATCGTGTTCGCCGCTGCGCCGGTCTGCGTGTACCCGTCAATCGTGACGGCTTCCGTCGGCACCGGAAGGGCTGAGGCCAGGGAAATGACGTGTGGTTCGGGCGTGGTGATGTTGAATTGAATGAGATTGTTGGTTGAACTGACCTCCAGGTTGCCGAGAAGGATCGCCGCGCGCAGGGATCCCGCACCGCTGTCGTTGGTGTTGAGCACAGTGAAGGTCTTCGGCGCAATCGTGCTCCCGGCGCGAATCCACGGCGAGAACTCCGACGTGTTCCCGTTGGGGTCGGTGGCAGTCGCGGTTATGAACCGGCCTTGCACCACACCGGAAACGGTGACGTTGAAAACGTTGGTGCCGTTGGCGTCGGTCGTCAGATTCGTCGAGCCGAGCCATTTCTGGCCTTCGCCGTTACCCGCGGGGTCGCCCGCCAGGCTGGAAAAGAAATCAACCGCGTAGGTTGTGCTGGGCCGGCTGGACAGCGTGCCTTGCACCGTCGTGCTGGATGGATGGGCAACCGCGCCGGAAAGGATCGGGTAATTCTGCTGCAAGTTCGCGCCCGTCGCCACGTCCGGGAAATCATTGACCAGCACGCCGCTGGCACCGAGGTCAATGCCCAGGTTGGCCAGCGTGGCGCCGCCGTTGTTGTGGATGGAGTTGGCGCGGATGGCATTGTTAGTGCCGACGCTGACAAAGACGCCGTCGCCATTGTTGAACGCAATGAGGTTGCCGCCCGGATTGGGACTGCCGATTTGATTGCCGCTCGGGAATCCAGAGGCGAACTGGACACCATGCGAATTGTTACCCAGCGCCAGCGCACCGGTCACATCGGCGCCAATGTAGTTGTTCAAGACCTGATTGTTCGTTGCCGTCGTGTTCTGAATCGTAATCCCCTCGCTCTGGTTACCGGAGATCACGTTGCGGGAGGTGGCCGTGTCGCCGCCAATCACGTTCCCTGGCGCACCGGTCACTAAAACGCCATCGCCGTTGTTGCCCTTGTCCTGGGCGCCGCTGGCGTCGGTGCCGATAAAACTGCCGGCCACGATGTTGTTGCTCGCGGCAACGCCGGAGAGTTCGACACCATCGCCGCCATTGCCGGAAATGACGTTGCGCGCGCCGGTGGTGGCACCCCCAATGGTGTTGGCCGCACCGCTGATAAGGATGCCGTTGCCTGCGTTGGCCGAAACATTCGTGCCGTCGGTTTGCAGCCCGATGAAACAACCCTCAATCACGTTTCCGGTCGAAACGATCTCGATGCCGTCGCCGCTGCCTTTGAAGCCAACAATCGCCAGGCCGCGAACGACGCAGCCATTGGCTTCGAGGCGCAGCCCGTCCACGTTGTTCGGAGCGTTGGTGCCGCTGAGTTGAATCTTGAGTATGGCGTTGTTTCCGTCCGCCAGATTGTTGGTTTGCGCCCCGGGTTGCGTATAACCGTCAATCGTCACGAAATCTGTCAGGGCAGGGAGGGCGTTGGTGATCGCAATGACGTGCGGTCCGCTCCCGGGGATGTTGAATGCGATGAGGTCGTTACCGGATGAAACAAATGCGTTGGCATTCGAGATGGCCGCGCGCAGCGAGCCGGGACCGCTATCGTTCGTATTCACGACGGTGAACGTAGCCGGCGGGATGGTGCTGCCGGCCACGACGTTGGTGCTGAATTCGGAAGTGTTGCCGAATGGGTCCGTGGCCGTGGCGCTGATGTAGCGGCCAAAAGCGACGGCGGGAACGGTGGCATTGATGACGGCGTTGCTGGTGCCGTCCGTCACCACAGTCACGGCGCCGAGCCATTTCTGGCCTTCACCATTGGTGGAAGGATCGCCCGTGACGTTGGAGTAGAAATCAATCTGGTAGGTCAGGTTGGAGCGGCTGCGCAGTTCGCCGAGAACCTGGGTGTTGGCCGGATTGGCGGTGGCGTTCGTGAGATACGGATAATTCTGCTGGAGATTCGCTCCGGTGACCGCGTCGGGAGAATCATTCGGCAGCACGCCACTCGCTCCCAGGTCAATGCCAAGATTGCCAACGGTCGCCCCGCCGTTGTCGTAAATCGAATTGCCGCGGGTGACGTTGTTCGTCCCGCTCGATATGGAAACACCGTCGCCGTTGTTATAGGCAATCGTGTTGGCCTCACCGGCGCCGACGCCGCCGATGGTGTTGCGGCTGGACGCGATGTTGATGCCGGAAGAATTATTTCCCAGGGCCGCTCCGTTGACATCCGTGCCTATGAGATTCCCCTGGATCACGTTATTCGTGGCACTTGCGCTGCCTGTGCTGATGCCGGCGCCGGCATTGTCCGCGATGACGTTTCCAGCCGAAGCTGCGATGCCGCCAACCAGCGTGCCGGGCGCGTTGTTGAGATTGATTCCGCTGCCGTTGCCGAGATCCACCGTTCCTCGCACTCCAGTGGCGGACGTTCCGATGTAGTTTCCTTGAATCGTGTTCCCGGATGCGGTTGCACCGCTGATTTCGACTGCATCGCCACCGTTGCCACCGATAACATTGCGCGCGGCGGGAGTCGTGCCCCCGATGAGATTGTTGCCGGCGCCGCTGATAAAAATTCCGTCCCCGCCATTTCCCAAGTCGGTGATGCCGTCGGGAGGAACGCCGATAAAATTTCCGCTGATGACATTGTTCGCACTGAACACTTCGATGCCGTGGCCAAAACCGCTCTTGAATCTAGTGATGCTCAGTCCGCGCACCGTGCTGTTGCCGCCCCACAACGACAGGCCGGGCACGTTGTTCGGCGTGTTGATGCCGTCGAGGCGGATTTGCAGAACGGCGTTGTTGCCCACCGCCAGAGAATTCGGGCTGGCGCCGCTTTGCGTGTAGCCGTCGAGAATCACGGAGTCCGCGAGGGGCGGCAGCGCATTGGAAGGCGCGATGATGTGCGGGCCGGCTCCGGGAATTGCAAAAGCGATGAGGTCCGGCGCGGCGGTGATGGATTGGTTCGCGCCGTTGATCGCCTCACGCAGCGAACCCGCGCCGCTTTCATTCGTGTTGCTCACGATGAACGTGTTCGTCGTCACCGTGCTGAAGGCGACGATGTTCGTGGAGAATTCGGATGTGTTGCCGAAGGGATCGGTCGCGGTGGCCGACACATAGCGCCCGCTCAGACCCGTGGGCAAAACCACGGTGAAACTCACGTTGCTGTTGGCGGCGGTTGTGACGTTGGTTGAGCCAAGGTAAAACTGGCCCTCACCGTTGCTGGAGGGGTCGAAGAGAACGTTGGCGTAGAAGTCCAGCGTGAACTGTGTGTTGGGCGTCGAGCGCAAGCTGCCGGCGATGGTCACGCTGCTGCCGTGATTCGTGGCCGCCGTCAGCTCCGGAAAATTCTGGAGCGCGTTTGCGCCCACGTCAGGATCGCCGGCATCGTTGGCCTGAACCCCAGAGTTGCCGAGGTCAACGCCGAGGTCGCCGTTCGAGAAAATGGAATTTCCCCGAAACGTGTTGTTGGTGTTGCTGTTGGCCGCGGCCACCGAAATGCCGTCCTGCACATTGAAAGAAATGACGTTGGGCTGACCGGTCAAGACGCCGCCCACCGCGTTGCTCCGGGAGTTTGAAGTGATGAACACGCCATGTGCGCCGTTGGCAATCGCACCGGCGCCGCCCGAATCTGTGCCAATAAGATTTCCGCGCACAATCATGTTCGTTGCGGCCAGACCATTGAGTTCGATGCCGTCGCTGTTGTTGCCCGAAATTACGTTGCCTTCGCCGGGATTGCTGCCGCCGATCTGGTGGCCGCCGGAGTTGTTTGCCAACACGCCGTCGGAACCGTTGCCGCGATCCAGCAGGCCGGTCAGGTCCGGCCCGATGTAGTTTCCGAGGATTCGATTGCCGCTGTTGGTCGCCCCCAGCAATTCGATCCCGTTGCCGGAATTACCGGAGATGAAATTTCTGGCGCCACCACTGCTGCCGCCAATTGTGTTAAGTGAGGCATTGATGCGAACACCACCACCAGAATTCGCCACCGGATTGTTGGTGACATTCAGGCCAACAACATTTCCGAGAATCTGGTTGTTCGTGGCAAACAAGCCGCCAACCTGAATGCCCGCGCCGTTGTTGCCGGAAATGAAATTGCGCTGGGTGGAAAAGATGCCGCCGATGACATTGTTCGCGGAATTCGTGATCGAGACGCCGTTCTGCGTGTTGCCCAAGTCCGTTGCGCCGGTGAGGTTCAAGCCAAGGTAGCAACCCTCCACCGCGTTGTTGCCGTTGGTCGCGATCTCAATGCCATCGCCCGTGAAGCGATTAATGACCAGGGCGCGAATGACGGAGTTGGTCGTTACAATTCTCAACCCATCCACACCGCCAGCGCCGGCGCTCTGCCCGTTAAGTTCTATCACTGGCGTACCCGCGAAGCCCGGCTGCGTCGAGCCGTCAATCGTCAGCGATTCGGTGATGTCCGGCAGCGCATTGGAGACGTTGATGGTGCGAGTGGGACCAGTCAGGTTGAAAGCAATTATGTCCGCGCCGGAGGTCGCGTTAGCTTGTGTGAGCGCGTCGCGCAGCGAGCCAGCGCCGGAATCGTTCGTGCTGATGACGGTGAACGTGCTGGCGTGGACGGTTGAGAGTTCAGGGTCGAGGGTTGAGAACAGAATGAGGAAAACGCCGAACATCGAACATCGAACATCGAACATTGAACGGCGGATGAGCGGCATTTT
>CAZCZP010000047.1:14059-19906 GCA_964502895.1 uncultured Bifidobacteriaceae bacterium | reverse complement strand
AGATTGGCTGCAAAACTTCCTGAGTTCGTCCGCTGCCAATCGTCACTCGAGTTCCAAGACCACCACCGATTTTGCCGGTAGTTTTGCACTAAATCCGCCGTCGGTGAGTTTGGCGTCTGTGAAGGAGGCTGGCTTCACCTTTTCCGGTTGGTCGAAGGTGTTGTGCGCGCGCATGTCGTCGGCGGTCAAAATCCGTCCCGAAATTTTCTGAACCTTGGCCCCGGACAATTCGCAGGTCAATTCCGCGGCTGAGTTCGGATTCAGATTGCACAGCGTGACGTGGATGCGCCCGGCCTGGTTGCGCGAAGCGGAGGCGCTCAGGCCGGGAATCTTGTTCGACTCGAAAGTGTAGTCCGCACAGGTCAGGTCGGTCGGCAGCAGCGTCGCGTCATGGTGCGCGGTAAACATCTCGAAGACGTGGAACGTGGGTGTGACGAGCATTTTCTCCTTGTCGGTGAGAATGACGGCCTGGAGCACGTTGATGATCTGGGCAATGTTCGCCATCTTCACGCGGTCGGCGTGGTTGTTGAAAACATTCAACGTGGCTGCGGCCAACGCCGCGTCGCGCATGGTGCTTTGCTGGTAGAGAAATCCCGGATTCGTACCCGGCTCGACATCGTACCACGCGCCCCATTCGTCCACCACCAGGTCCACCCGTTTGCGTTCGTCGTGCTTGTCCATGACCGCGAGATGTTTTTGGATCAGGTCATCCATGATCTGCCCGTGTTTCACCACGGCGAACCATTCCTTCTCGTCGAACTTCGTGGCCGAACCTTTGCTCCCGGTCCAACTGCCCGTGGGCAAACTGTAATGGTGCAGGGAAAGCCCGTTCATGTGGCGCGCGGCGTTGGCCATTAGAACATCCGTCCAACGTGTGTCACCATCGCTCGCGCCGCAGGCGATGCGGTACACGCGG
This sequence comes from uncultured Bifidobacteriaceae bacterium, assembly GCA_964502895.1. Classification (GTDB taxonomy): domain Bacteria; phylum Verrucomicrobiota; class Verrucomicrobiia; order Limisphaerales; family JADLHS01; genus WYBW01. The sequence continues at coordinate 18,990 of CAZCZP010000047.1, read as the reverse complement.
TTGCCCGAATAATTTTTGATGAAGGTGTTGTAGCGCCGGTAAACGTCCGCGTAATACTCGGGCCGCATGTTGCCGCCGCAACCCCAGTTCTCGTTGCCGACTGCAAAGTAACGCAACTTCCATGGCTTGTCCCGGCCGTTCTTGCGCCGCAGATTGGCCATCGGCGAGTCCGCGTCGCTGCTTATGTATTCCACCCATTCCATCATCTCCTGCACGGTGCCGCTGCCCACGTTGCCGCACACGACCGGCTCGGCGCCGATTTGCTCGCACAAATCCATGAACTCGTGCGTGCCAAAATGGTTGTTTTCCACCACGCCACCCCAATGGGTGTTGATGATTGAAGGCCGTTTCTCGCGCGGCCCGATGCCGTCCTTCCAGTGATATTCATCCGCGAAACAGCCGCCCGGCCAGCGCAGGTTGGGCACTTTGATTTTCTTGAGGGCGGCGACAACATCGTTACGGATGCCGCGAGTGTTCGGGATGGAACTGTCTTCACCCACCCAGATGCCCTCGTAAATGCAGCGGCCGAGGTGTTCGGAGAAATGGCCATAGATGTGTTTGCTGATCGTAGTCTTGCCCTTGTCCGCGTGAATGACCAGGCGATTGGCGGGCGCATCCTGTGCGACAGCGCGCCCGGCGATGCCAATACCAAGCAGGGCCGCAAGCAAAACGAATCGTATTGTCTTCGTGTTCATAATGAGTGGTTAGTTGCCTCGTGGCGTGGGCGCTTCGCGCAGTTGCCGGAATTCATCCCGGATCTCGCTTGATGAGCCAATCGCCAGATAAACGTGGTAGTCGAAAACCATCCCGGGCTTGATACCAAATCGAATCAGCGGCGCAAAGTAAGAACAAGCCCCGCGCTCGCTGCCGCCTTCGCCGAAGCGATAGCAGGTGAGGTTTGTTGCCGACGGGACGAACGCGCCAATGCCAAAATCATCCTTGTCCACGTAAGCCGCCCAACGCTCGGCGAATTTGCGCGATTCGTTAGGCCAACCGGGTTGCGAACGGCTTAGCGCACCGCCTGTCCAAGGCTTGTCGCCCTCGTAAAGCACCAGTGTGTCGAGATCGGGCTCGACAAAGACCGCCGGAATTTCATGGTCGCGAGTGGCGTGGTCCTTCTCTCCCGAGTACGTCATCCGATAACGGATATGCGCAACGCGGCCGGTCAGCGAAATCCACTCCTCGAAAATCACGTCGGGCATGTCCACACAGCCTGACCAATGACGTCCCATGCTACGGGCGTAGATTGAATTCGTTTCCGTTTTGAACGAAAGCAGTTTCGCGGGATTGCCCTTCCAATCGCCGCCCTGCACAGGATTCCATCGCCAGGGTTGCTTGTTCCAGAGCGTGCCATCCTCATCGCCGTAAAACGACTGCTGTACAAATCGGCCTTGGTCGTGGTGATTGAGCAGGTTGCGATTCGAACCGCTGAGCGAGAAGTAGCCGATGCAGGCGCCGGAAGTTTTTTTCACGCCAATGCGAATCTGCCCGTTGTCCAGAAAGGCCCAGTCGTTGGTGTTGAACGGCGCTCCGACGGCCACGTTGTAAACACATAGGAAACGGAGACAGACGAACCCAATGGCGAATCCTGGTCGCATCTTAACACCGTTTGGAAAGCACCGCCCGTTCGTAAGCCTTCATGTCCGCCAGCCACGCGTCGCCAACGGGCACGCCCCTTCTCTCGCAGTAAAAATCCCACACCGCGCCGAACGGCAGCATCTTCGCCTCCTCCAGCAGCGCGAGCCGCGACGTGAAGTCGCCCACCAGCTCGAACGCCTTCAATTTTTCGATGGGCGCGAGCAAAGCCAGCAACAGCGCCTTGAGCATGTTGCGCGTGCCGATGACCCACGCGGCCACGCGATTGATGCTCGCGTCGAAGTAGTCCAGTCCGATTCGGACGCGACCGAGGTAGCCGCCCCAGACAATTTCCTGTGCGATGGCCTCCAACTCGTCCGTGAGCGTCACCACGTGGTCGCTGTCCCAGCGCACACCGCGGCTGACGTGCAGCGCGATCTCTGGCAGGTATTGCAGCACGGAAGAAATCTTGTCCGCGATACCCTCCGTCGGATGGTAATGGCCGGCATCGAGGGTCAACAAAATCTGCCGGCTCACCGCGTAGCCGAGATAAAACTCGTGTGAACCCGGCACATAACTCTCCGAGCCGATGCCGAACAGTTTTGGCTCGACCGAATCCACATTGAGTTTGCGATCAATCTTCTTCTTGAAAATGGCGTCGAGCGATTCGACCAATCGCTCGCGCGGACCTTTGCGGTCAGCGGGCGTGTCTTTCGCGCCGTCGGGGATCCAGAGATTCGTAAGGCAGGTCTTGCCCAGCGCCTTGCCGATGGCCCCGCCGATTTCGCGGCAGCGGATTCCGTGTTCGATCCAGAACTTGCGGATGCGTTTGTCCGGATGCGTCAGCGTCATGCCGTCCGCAGCTTTCGGATGCGAGAAATAGGTTTGGTTGAAATCCAGGCCGATGCCGATTTCCTTCGCCCAGGCGATCCAGTGTTTGAACTGGGCGGCGCCGAGTTCGTCGCGATCCACTTTCTTGCTGCCAGTCTCGGCGTAGGAAGCGTGCAGATTGAAACGGTGCATGCCGGGGATCAGCGAAATCGCTTTCTCGAAGTCATCTCGGAGTTCGTTCGGCGTGCGCGCCTTGCCGGGATGATTGCCGGTGGCGACAAGTCCGCCACCGAGCAAGCTCCCAGAATTTTCAAAACCGCCAACATCATCTCCCTGCCAGCAATGAATCGAAATCGGGATGCGCGAAAGCCGTTGAATAGCCTTGTCCGTGTCCACACCCAGCGCGCCGTAACGCTCCTTGGCCAGTTGGTAAGCACGTGCGATGTGCTTTTCTTTTCCCATAGTTTACGAGCCCGGTAGGTTAGGCGGAGCAACCCATTCTTCGATGGGCCGCAAGCCGCCGCAATCCAGGCAGCGGGTCACGCCAAATTGTTCGCCGCAATGGGGACAGATGGCATGAGTGGCGAAAGTATCGAACGGCTTTCGGCATTTGCCGCAGTGCCAAAACCCGCCTGTCGGCGGCGCGGCGCGGCAAGCCGGACAGGCATAGCCACTCCGACGCGGCGCGGCTGCAATGCGTGACAGCGCGCGCGCATGCATCAAACCGCTCCAGCAATGCAGAAGGATGAAGGCAGACACCACCATCAGCCAGACATCGCTGATCCACCAGCCGAGCACGAACAAGCCCGCGACGCCAACAAACCCAACCATCGCCGCCGCCATCAGGCTTCGAGCAGGGCCAACCAGGAACCAAAGCAAGGAACGGAGGATTTGCCCGCCATCCAACGGATAGATTGGCAACAGATTGAAGACCAGCAACCCTGTGTTGATGAACCAGACGGATTGCAGAAGCTGGTACGTATTCGGAGCGGCTGCCGCCCAGCCAGTGGGTTCACCCAGAAACACGAGCAGGGTTAGAACCGGAAAGAGCACCACGTTCACCAACGGCCCCGCGGCGATGCTCCAGAGAGTGGCGCCGGGGCGAGGCGGCGGCGCGACATAAGCCACTCCGCCAAGCGGCCAGAGGATGATTTGATCCGCCTTGCCTCCCACCTGACGGCACGCCAGTGAATGACCGAATTCATGCAATAGCACGATCACGAACAGGGAAAGGTATTCCGCGGCGTTCCAGAGCAGGGATGGATAGGCCTCTCGGCGGTAATTGATTCCGAGCACGGCCACGATGAACCAGGACCAATGCAGAAAAACATCAATCCCCGCAAAGCGGAACAGGCGAAACGAACCCTGACGGGTCGGCAACACCCGGGAAAAGTGGCCGTTCGACGGGAGTTAATCAACTTGAACCACAAAAAAACTCCGGGCCGTCGAATTCTGCGGTTGCCCGGTCAACTGCGCGAACCCTGTCGTTGTTGGCGGCGTATCGCCCGGAGCGCGCCGTAGCCAACGAGCTTGCGGCGTTGTTCGTCCCAAAGGCGGAACGTGAACGACTTAAGACTCGAGAACAGCGTCACTGGTTTTACGGTTTGAAACAGCGGTTCGGCTTTGTGGCATTTTTCGAGATGATAATTTGGAATGCGCGGGCTGAGATGGTGAATATGGTGGAAACCAATGTTGCCGGAAAACCATTGAAGCACCTTGGGCAGTTTGTAAAACGAACTGCCTTTGAGCGCCGCCGTGGCGTAATCCCAATCTCCGCCACGTTCCCAATAGACGCCCTCGAACTGGTGCTGCACGTAAAAAAGCCAGACACCAGCCGCGCCAGCCGTCATCGTCACCAGTAACTGGATGACCACATACGCCTTCCACCCGAAGAGCCAGATCAATCCGCCGACCATCAACAGAATTCCCAGATTTGTCCAATAAACTGAACGCTGCTCCCGGCCGCCCGATTTGGGATTGGGAATTCGCTGCCAGATCAAGAATAGAAACAACGGGGCCAGCACGAAAAGCACGAACGGATTGCGCGCCAGCCGATAGGCAAACCGCTTCCACCGCGACGACTCAAGGTATTCCTGCACCGTCAGCGTCCAGACGTCGCCGGTTCCGCGCCGGTCCAGATCGCCCGAACTGGAATGATGAACGGCGTGTTCCCAGCGCCAATGGTAGAAGGGCGTAAATGTGAGCACCCCGGTGATGGCGCCGACAATGTGGTTGGCGACGCGGGATTTGAAAAACGACCCATGTCCGCAGTCATGGAAAATAATAAACAGCCGCACCATGAATGCAGCCGTCAAGAGCGCCAGCGGCACCACGAGCCAGTACGAAATGGAAAGACTCAGGTACATCAAGTACCAAAGACCGACGTAAGGAACCAACGTGTTGACGATCTGCCAGACGGCGCGCCCCATCGATGGTTTCTGATAACGGGCCACGATCGCCTTCCAATCCGAGGCGTCCGCTTGGTTTTCGCCCGTGGTTGCTTCTGGATCATTCATGTCGTTTGC
>CAZCZP010000047.1:9934-13959 GCA_964502895.1 uncultured Bifidobacteriaceae bacterium | reverse complement strand
CCACCATCGAGTCCTTATTCCAATGCTGACTCCGCGTGTTTGACAGTCATGCCATCAAGTAGTTCAAAGCACAGTCCTGTGCCTTCCGCGTCACACATTCGCGCTCACCTGAGCCGCCAGGTGATGCGCCCCTTGCTCAAGTCATAGGGCGACATTTCCATTTTGACGCGGTCACCGACGGTGAGGCGCACCCAGCGTTTGCGCATCTTGCCGCAGATGGTCGCGAGCACCAGATGCTTGTTGTCCAATTCCACCCGGAACATTGTCCCCGGCAACACCGTCTGGACACAACCTTCTACTTCAATATGTTCTTCCTTCATAAATCCGCTTGAAAATGACTCGCCCTGCTCTGCAAAGATGGAGTCACAGGCACTGGCTTGGCAGGGCGAAGCCAGGAAAAAAAGCGAGGCCCGGAGAACCCGGACCTCGATCGCGCTAAAGCCAAGGCTAGTAGCGATTACGACCGCCGCCACCGCCACCGCCGCCACCCCCGCCGCCGCGATATTCACGACGACCCCCGCCACCCCCGCCGCCGGAACGTTCTTCCCGCGGCCTGGCTACGTTAACTGTGAGGGCGCGCCCATCAACCGTTTTGCCATTAAGCGCTTCAATGGCCTTCTGCGCCTCTTCGGGCGTGCTCATGGTGACGAAAGCAAACCCGCGCGGGCGCCCCGTCGCCCGGTCCATCATCAGGTTGGCCTCGACGACCGTGCCATGCGCGGCGAACGCGTCATGCAAGTCGTTTTCCGTGGTGTTGAAGGAAAGATTCCCAACAAACAATTTATTACTCATGCGATGTGCTACTGTCCTGATTATTGCTTTTTCAGACTGTTCCCGACTATCGGGTCTAAAATCATCACTGAACAGAGTTCATCTGAGGATTCACCATGTCTTGAAAGTGACAAGCTATCGAACAGACCCACGCAGAATGAAGCTTTCCTCCAGAAATGCAACTTCTATTCTCAATTTTTTTCCAAGACGGAACAACTGTATCCCCTTCTCCGGAAAGGAGAAAAGCCGAAGCACAACCCGCACGCCGGGCAATCGCCGATTCCTGTTTTACGCGCGCACAAGCCGTGTGGCAGAAACGCGCATGAGACTTTCCTTGGCTTTGGCTTCGGTATAATCCGCCCATGCAAAAGTTGCCGCGCTCGTTCTATGACCGGGAGACAGCTCTGGTTGCGCGCGAATTACTCGGGAACCTTCTGGTTCACGTGTCCGATGGCGTGGAGCGCATCGGGAGAATCGTCGAAACGGAAGCCTATCTTGGTCCCCACGACCTCGCGGCTCATTCGGCGCGTGGGTTGACCGAGCGAAACAAGGTGATGTTCGGCCCTCCTGGCCATGCGTACGTCTATTTCATTTACGGCATGTATTACTGCGTGAACGTCGTGACCGAACGCGAGGGCCACGCTTCCGCTGTGTTGCTGCGAGCCGTTGAGCCGGTGGTGAACATCAAGGGCCGAACCCAAGGACCGGGTTTACTCTGTCGCGCGATGAACATAGACAAGCGTCTCAACGGCCACGATCTGCTCAGTGACGATTTTTTTGTGGCCGCGCCGCAGCAAGAGGAGCCGGCAGTGATCGTGAAACGCCCGCGTGTGGGTGTGGATTACGCCAGGCACTGGGCGAAGCGGCATCTGCGGTTCTACATCAAAGGCAATTCCTTCGTTTCCCGACCTTGATGCCGGAATTGCTTTCCGGCGGAAAAAAAACCAGCCTCCCAGTATGAGTTCATTCCTGCCATCGCCCGACAAACTCACCCAGCTCGAGCAACGCATGACCGCACTCGGCGTGAGCGAAGCGGAAATTGAAGAAAGTTTTGTTCGTTCCGGTGGCGCAGGCGGGCAGAAAGTGAACAAAAGTTCCTCCTGCGTCATGCTGCTGCATCGCCCGACGGGCTTGCGCGTGAAATGCCAGACCACCCGGCATCAGGCGATGAACCGTTTCCTCGCGCGCCGGCTGTTGCTCGACAAAATCGAGGAAAAGAAAAAGGGCTTTGTGGAAGCCGAGCGGGCACGTATCGAGAAAATCCGCCGCCAAAAACGCAAGCGCTCCCGGCGCGCCAAGGAGCGCATCCTCGCCGACAAGTCCCGCCACAGCGAAAAGAAGCGGTTGCGACGCGATATGGATTCTTGAGTTCTCCAGCTTTCGTCGCGCAACTTTTTTCCCGCAGCAAGGTTCAATCTTCTGTAGCGAACGGTGCAATCAGTGCGATGCGTGTGTCGTGCCTCACAGTTGCTACCTCGCAAACCAAACAGGCAAACGCCATGAAAACAAAACCACGAAACGCATTCACCCTCCTCGAAATCATGATTGTCGTGGCCATCATTGGGCTGCTGGCAACCATCGCCATCCCGAACGTCAAACACGCGATTGACGAATCGCGGAAGAAAGCGTGTTTGGTCAACCGCAAGAACATTGATGGCGCCAAACTCGCGTGGTCACTGGATCACCGCCAGCCCCCTGAAGCCGTCCCGACAGACCAAGACCTGTTTGGCGAAAACACCTACATCGAGCACAAGCCCGATTGCCCGGCCGGCGGAGAATATGCGCTTAAAGCCGTGCGCGAGAAATGCTCGTGCAGCATTCCGGTCCATGTGAACTGAGGTGCGCCGGTGTTTTGCTGTTTGGCGGGCGAAATCGGACTGTCCTGAAAAAATTGTGGGTCTCAGGCTTTCAACTGGTATGATGAGCGCACAATTCACCAGACTCCGGCACCGGCGAAATGAATGCACATCAACGCGCTCTCTGCAGCAAAAGTGTTGGCCTCGCGATTGCAATCGTCCTCCGGGCAGTTGCCCACCCACTCGCAGCGCAAACTGAATTCAGCGGTCAAACGCTTCCGCCCGAAGAGTCGCTGAGTCTCTGGTACAACCGGCCGGCCACGCAATGGGTCGAGGCTGTTGCCATCGGCAATGGCCGGTTGGGTGCGATGGTTTTTGGCGGCGTTGCAGAAGAGCGCATTCAGTTCAACGAAGCCACGCTCTGGGTTGGCGAGCCGCACGATTACTCGCGCCCGGGCGCCGCGAAACACCTGCCCGCCATTCGCAAGCTGCTGTTTGAAGGCAAGCAAAAGGAGGCCGAACAACTCGCGCTCAAAGAATTCATGAGTGTCCCGCTGCGCCAACGGCCCTATCAACCCTTCGGCGACTTGCGCTTCCAATTCCCCGGCCACGACCGAGTGAGCGATTACCGGCGCGAGCTAAATCTGGACGAGGCTGTCGCCCGCGTGAGTTACAAAATCGGCGACGTGCGATTCGAGCGTGAGATTCTCTCCAGCTACCCGGATCAGATCATCGCGCTCCGCATCGCTGCGGACAAGCCCGGCCAGGTTTCCTTCACAGTGACGTTCACATCTCCACACACAAGCAACGCTGTCGCGTCGGCATCACCGAAGGAGATTGTCCTCAACGGCCGGGTGCGAGATTCGTTCAACAACATTCCGATCAAGAACCCGCTCAAGTTCGAGGCCCGGCTGCAAGCGCACGCTGAAGGCGGCAAGGTTTCGTCAGAGAATGGCCGGCTCAATGTCAGCGGCGCAAATTCCGTGACGCTGATTCTTGCGGCGGCAACAAGCTTCAAGAATTTTCAAGATGCGAGCGCCGACCCGGCACAAGCCTGCCTCAAAGCGTTGGGCGACGTTCAGAAAAAGGAATGGCCCGCACTGCGAGCCGCGAACGTGCACGACCACCAAAAACTGTTTCGCCGCGTCGCATTGGACCTGGGCAAGAGTGACAAGGTAAAACTGCCAACGGATGAACGGCTCAAGCGTGCGAAGGATGGTGACGATCCTCAACTCGCATCCCTCTACTTTCAGTTTGGCCGCTACCTGCTCATTGCCAGCAGCCGCCCGGGCGGCCAGCCCGCGAACCTGCAAGGATTGTGGAACGAAAGCCTCACTCCGCCCTGGGACAGCAAGTACACAGTGAACATCAACACCGAAATGAATTACTGGCCCGCCGAAGTGGCCAACCTCGCCGAGTGTCATTTCCCGCTGTTTGATGCGCTCGATGATCTGCGCA
>CAZCZP010000047.1:0-9834 GCA_964502895.1 uncultured Bifidobacteriaceae bacterium | reverse complement strand
GTGATTGAAGCCAGCCGTGTTCTCGACGTGGACGCCGACTTCCGCACAAAACTGTCTGAACTGCGTCCGCGCATCGCGCCGAATCAGATCGGCAGCCACGGCCAGTTGCAGGAATGGCTGGAGGATGTGGACAGCCCGACAAATCAGCACCGGCACGTGTCGCATCTGTTCGCGCTGTATCCCGGAGAAGAGATCACACCGCAGACCCCGGAGCTATTCAAAGCGGCGAAACAATCGCTGCTCTTCCGCGGCGACGTGGGCACGGGCTGGAGCAAGGCATGGAAAATCTGCCTCTGGACGCGCCTGCTCGACGGCGACCGCGCGCACAAGCTGCTCATCGAGGCTCTGGACCGGAACACCTACCCGAACTTGTTCGACGCGCACCCGCCGTTTCAGATTGATGGAAACTTCGGCGGCACCGCAGGCATCGCGGAGATGCTGCTCCAATCGCACCTCGGCGATATTGAGCTTCTCCCGGCGCTGCCGAAAGCGTGGCCCGCAGGCGTCGTGAAGGGACTGCGCGCGCGCGGCGGGTTCGAGGTGGACATCCGCTGGACGGCAGGCAAGCTCGCGTCCGCAACGATTCGTAGCACGCCCGACAAAGCATGCCGAATCCGATACGGAGCACGAGTTGCCGAACTGAATTTCACTTCGGAGGCTCGGGCATTCAATGTGGCGCCGGAGCATTTCAAGTAACTGCCGGGCAAGAACCGCGGTAAGAGCGGCACAGCTGAAACGGCGCGGTGTTGTCCGCGCCGTTTTTGTGTAGCAAGTCCGTAGAGCGTGCGGATTACACGTCGTAGTAGAGGAAGAATTCGTAGGGATGGGGGCGCAGGCGCAGGGCATCGTGTTCCTTGCGCTTGGTGCTGATCCACATGTCGAGGAAGTCTTCCGTGAAGACATCGCCCTTGAGCAGGAATTGATAATCCTTCTCAAGACAATCAAGGGCTTCGCCAAGGCTGCCGGCGACATTCGGGACCTTTTTCAACTCTTCGGGCGGCAGTTCGTAGATGTTCTTGTCGAGCGGTTCGCCGGGTTCAATTTTGTTCTGGATGCCGTCGAGTCCTGCCATCAGTAGCGCGGCAAATGCGAGATACGGATTCGCCGCCGGGTCCGGCGGACGGTATTCGAGCCGCTTGGATTTCGGGCTTTCGCTGTAGGTCGGGATGCGCACGGCGGCGCTGCGATTGCGCGCGCTGTAAGCGAGGTTGACGGGCGCTTCGTAACCGGGCACGAGCCGCTTGTAGCTGTTGGTGGTGGGATTGCAGATGGCGCAAAGGGCGCGAGCGTGCTTGAGCAGGCCGCCCGCGTAATAGAGCGCCATTTCACTGAGGCCGCCGTATTCCTTGCCAGCGAACAGCGGCTTGCCCTTCTTCCACAAGCTCTGGTGCGTATGCATGCCGGAGCCGTTGTCGCCAAAGAGCGGCTTGGGCATGAAACACGCCGTCTTGCCGTGGCGGCGGGCGACGTTCTTGACGACGTACTTGTAAATCATCATCCAGTCCGCGGCCGTGACGAGCGTGCTGAAGCGATAGTCTATCTCCGCCTGGCCAGCCGTGGCGACCTCGTGATGCTGGCGCTCGATCTTGACGCCGAGTTGCTCCATGGTCAGGCACATTTCCGTGCGGATGTCCTGCTGCGTATCCATCGGCGCGACGGGAAAGTAACCTTCCTTGTGACGGATTTTGTAGCCGAGGTTCGGCATTTCGTCCCGGCCCGTGTTCCAAACTGCCTCGTCGCTATCCACAGAGTAATAAGTCCCGTTGCTCTTGGAATCGAACTGCACGTTGTCGAAGATGAAAAACTCCGCTTCCGGGCCGAAGAACGACTGATCGGCGATGCCGGTTGAGGTCAGGTATTTTTCGGCGCGCTGCGCGATGCCGCGCGGGTCGCGGCTGTAAGGCTCGCGCGTGCCGGTTTCGGCGATCGTGCAAGTGAGGCTCAACGTCGGCACGGAGCAGAACGGATCAATAAACGCCGTGTCCGGGTCCGGCATGGCCAGCATGTCGCTGGCTTCGATGCTCTTCCAGCCCCGGATGGACGAACCGTCGAAGCCGAGTCCTTCCGCGAAAGAATCTTCGCTTAATTCTGCGATGGGCATGCTGAAATGCTGCCACGTGCCGAAGGTATCCACGAATTTGATGTCCACCATCTTCGCGCCCTCCTTCTTCGCCATATCTATCACGCTCTTGGGTGTGCTCATACTTTTGTTGGTTGGTTCTGGTGCTCGCTTGCCGGATACCGTGTTTGCTGCCCTCGCAGCCGGCAAACATTGCTCCAAACACGGGGGATCAACGGCCAATTGTCCCGCTTCAGATAGCGGGGTTTGCCGCGCCCGCCAAGCCCAATCTTTGGCGAGTTGCTCACAACCAAAGGAGCGTGGTCCGAAGACCACGCCCTGTGTGCTTAACCAGCAATTGAAGGTTCGGCGCGCCCGGATTCAACCGGCAAAACAAAGCTACTTGATCGGCACCGTGGCAATCGTTTGGAGGATGCGGCTGGCGATTTTGTAGGGGTCGCCCTGGGAATTGGGCCGACGGTCCTCCAGATAACCTCTGTAGCCATTGTTGACGAAGCTATGCGGCACGCGGATGGATGCGCCGCGGTTGGCCACCCCGTAGTTGAATTTATCTATGGACTGCGTCTCATGCAGGCCCGTGAGCCGAAGGTGATTGTCCGGACCGTACACGGCGATGTGTTCATTCTTGTATTTGTCGAACGCCGCCATCAGCGCCTCGAAGTATTCCTTGCCGCCGACTTCGCGCATGTGTTTGGTCGAAAAATTCGAGTGCATGCCCGAGCCGTTCCAGTCCACGTCTTTGCCCAACGGCTTGCAATGCCAGTTGACGTCCACTTCGTATTTTTCACAAAGGCGCAATAGAAGGTAACGCGCCATCCAGACCTGGTCCGCGGCGCTCTTGGAGCCTTTGCCGAACACCTGGAACTCCCACTGGCCCTTGGCTACTTCCGCATTGATACCCTCGTGATTGATGCCGGCTTCAAGGCAAAGGTCCAGATGCGTGTCCACAATTTCGCGGGCGATGGCGCCGACGTTCTTGTAACCGACGCCGGTGTAGTATTCCCCCTGCGGTGGCGGAAAGCCGCCCCCCGCCGGAAATCCAAGCGGCGCGCCGTCTTTGTACAGGAAGTATTCCTGCTCGAAGCCGAACCACGCGTCCGGATCGTCGAGAATTGTCGCGCGGGAATTACTCGGATGCGGAGTTTTGCCGTCGGGCATCATCACCTCGCACATCACGAGGGCCGCGTCTTTCTTGGTCGGGTCGGGATAAACCGCAACCGGCTTGAGCATGCAGTCGGAACTGCGCCCTTCGGCCTGCCGCGTCGAACTTCCATCAAAGCCCCACATTGGGAGTTGATCGAGTTTCGGAAACGCGGAGAATTCCTTGATCTGAGTCTTGCCACGGAGATTGGGGACGGGCTCATAGCCGTCAAGCCAGATGTATTCCAGTTTGTATTTCGCCATGTGTGGGTGTGTCAGTTCGGTTTGGGTTCTGTCGCCGAAGCCAGAGCATTCGAGCTTCGCCGCGACGCCGCATTCAGCAACGGGAATGCCATGCCGCAGAACTCGTCAACCGCAAGCAGCACGCCGCAGTATTTCACCCCAGAAACACAAGGCTTTTTCAACTGATGACGACCAAACTCCCCGGCCGTCAACCGCCGGGTGACTGTTCATAGTTGAACAGAGTGTGCAAATTAGTGTAGCGCGCGCCGGTCGTGGAATTGTCGCGAGCGGAATGCAAAGCAGCTTTCCAACGCTGGCTGAATCAGCAACATTGCAATTCCCGTAGTTGATATGTTGAAAGTCAAAGACACCTTGCGCGCGACTGTGAATCTGACGTTCGATGGGCGGGTGATCAAAATTTACCACGGATCGGACGCCACCAAGCGATTTGCCAACGAGGTGCGGGTGTTGCGCCATCTCGAAGCGCGCGGCTGCGGTTTTGTCCCCCGGTTGCTTGAAGCCGATCCAGCCCAGCTACGCATCGTCACCACAAATTGCGGCAGCCGCGTCGAGCGCCTGGACGAAAAGCGCACCAGGGAATTGTTTGCCGAGCTGGAACCCTTCGGCGTGCGCCACGACGACCCCGACGTGCGCAACGTCACCTACCGGCAGTCGGACGGTCGGTTTTGCGTCATTGATTTCGAGCTGGCCACGATTCTTCCGGGGTTCGAGCAGAAGTCGCCGCCATGAATCCACACCGCGTCGCTCCGAACACAACTGCTCTGAAATGGTTTGGCTGGACGGACCGCGGCAAGGTGCGGCCTAACAACGAAGATTCATTTCTCGGACTCCAGTTCGACGCCAAGGAAATTCATCGCTTGGGAAAACACGGCGGAGCCTCAACACAGGCGATGGATTTTGCCTTCGCCGTCAGCGACGGGATGGGGGGAGCGAACGCCGGCGAATACGCCAGCCGCATTGCCGTTGAAAAAATCACGACCCTGCTTCCGCGCTCATTCAAGCAGTCCGCCGTAGGATTGGAAGCAGGCTTTGAAGATGTACTGACGGAACTTTTCGGCGAAGTCCACAACGCGCTGGCCTACCTCGGCAACAGTTACGAAGAGTGTTCAGGAATGGAGGCTACATTGAGTCTGTGCTGGTTCACGCCGGCATGGATGTATTTCGGCCACATTGGCGACAGCCGGATTTATTATCTGCCGTCGCGCGACGGTGGAATCAAACAACTCTCTCACGATGATACGCACGTGGGCTGGTTGTTGCGCACTGGCAGAATAAACGAACGCGAAGCCCGCTCGCATCCACGGCGCAGCGCCTTGCAAAAAGCCCTGGGCGGGGCCAATCAATTTGTCGAACCGCAAGTGGGCGCGGTCGGCTATGAACCAGGTGACATTTTTCTGCTTTGCACCGACGGCATGGTGGAAGGACTTTACGACCATCACGTCGTTGAACTGTTGCGGCAGCCTGAAGCCACCAGAACACATGACAATCCTGCACAGCGCCTGGTGAATGAATCGTTGGAGAAGGGTTGTCGTGACAACACTACAGCCTTGGTTATTCAGGTGATCTGAGCGGCAACTGGCTACGCTGTCGGCGGACGGCTCTGCCGATTGCTCCAGAAAAACCGCACCGCTGACGGATTCCTCCGCCAGCGGTGCGTGTGCATTGGCCGATTTAGAACTGCAGAATTATCCGCGGCCTTCGTGGTAACCCTCTTCGCCATGTTCGGCGAGATCGAGGCCGGCGATTTCCACTTCCTCGGTCGGGCGCAGGCCCACAGTGAATTTCACAATCAGAGCAATGATTGCTGTGGCCACCACGCTCCAGACGATGGTCAACAGAACAGCCTTGATCTGTGCGCCCAACAGGCCCGCTTTCAGGCCGGCAACCACCGCGTTCGCTTTTTCGTCGGCGAAGACACCGGTGAGAATGGCTCCGAGTGTGCCGCCCACACCATGCACGCCAAAGGTATCCAACGCGTCATCATAACCGAGCATCTTCTTCAATCCAGTGATTGCGAAGTAGGGAATGATGCCCGCAAGGATGCCCATGATCACCGCTGAGTTGGCGGTTACAAAACCTGCTGCAGGAGTAATCACAACGAGTCCGGCCACGACTCCCGAGCAAAAACCCAGGACGCTGGGTTTGCCTCGGGTGATCCATTCAGTCATCGCCCAAACAAACGCGGCGACTGCGGCACACAACGTTGTCGTCGCAAACGCATTGGAAGCAATACCATCAGCACCAAGCGCGGAGCCCGCGTTAAACCCATACCAGCCGACCCAGAGCATTCCCGTGCCGACCATACAAAGCACCATCGAATGCGGCGGCATCGGTTCTTTGCCATAGCCAATACGCTTGCCCAGGATGATGCACAGAATCAATGCGCTCCAGCCCGAGGTCATGTGAACCACCGTCCCGCCGGCAAAATCAATCGCTTTGATCGAGGCCTCCGAATTCAAAGGCCCACACATTAAACCAGTCGTTGACCAGACCATGTGCGCAAATGGGAAATAAACCACGAACATCCAGATCGCAACGAAGAGAAGCACTGCGATGAACTTCATGCGTTCCGCGATTGCACCGACGATCAGCGCCGGGGTGATAATAGCGAACGTGAGCTGGAACATGGACCACATGCTGTCGCTGATCCAATGATAACCCGCGCCCACTTTGTAGGGATCAACATCCTTGAGGAATGCATTGGCGCCGTTGCCGAGGATACCCTTGATAAACTCTCCGCCGCCCGAGAACGCCAAGCTATAGCCGCACAGCCACCACAAAATGGTGACCATGCCCGCGATGCCCAGGCATTGAGCAAGCACGGAGAGGACGTTCTTTTTGCGAACCAACCCACCGTAGAACAGCGCCAGACCCGGCAGCGTCATGAATAACACCAAAGCTGTCGAAGTCATTTGCCAGGCGTTGTGGCCGGGGCCGGGGCCGGCGATTTTGGATGGCGCATTTGTACTTCCGTTGCGCGCACCGTTATTAACGTAAGCTTCCAGGTCTTCCAACCGTTCTTGAACGGTTCGCTCTGCCGCCGGTGCGGCAGCATCTTGCGCGAGGACGGTTTGAGGGGGATTGAAGGAAAGGACGCCGATGATTCCGAGTAGAGTTAAGATTTTTTTCATGAGAAAATCGTGGTTGAGTTCAGTTCGGGTTGGATCAGACAGCGGCTTCTCCCTTTTCTTCCGTCCGAATCCGAACGGCCTGTTCAATCGTCGAAACGAAAACTTTGCCGTCACCGATCTTCCCGGTCTTGGCGGACTTCACGATGGCGGACACCGCGCCCTCCGCCTGAGCATCGGCCACGACGAGTTCAACCTTGATCTTCGGGAGAAAATCCACCGTGTACTCGCTGCCGCGGTAGATTTCCGTGTGGCCCTTTTGCCGGCCAAATCCTTTGACTTCGCTCACGGTCATGCCCTCGATGCCGATTTCGCCCAAAGCATCTTTAACTTCTTCAAGCTTGAACGGCTTGATTATGGCTTCGATTTTCTTCATTCAGTTTGTTGTTGGGTTGGGTTGTTCACGGGTCACGCCAGAACTCGCCCGCGACTACAGGCCGCGTTGCCCCGGTCTGGCGAATCGCCCTTAAGCAGCGCCAGTGCCAGCATCGCGTTGAACCGGGTCCATACACACAACTGCTTGATAACGTGCGCCCGTCGAACCCTCGTGGAAAACCCGGACGCAAGACGCGCCTGCGGCAATTCGTCCAGCCAGCGAAAAGGTTGACAGGAAAGATTGCGCGCAACGCGCGGACCTGATGAAAGAATTTCAGCGATTTTTTTCCCCATTGCATTTGCTGTATTAGAAATGAAATGTGCCGGGCGTTGCTTGCTGCTTCCGCCCGAGCCATTCGTTCCGCAAAAGCAGCCCTCGTGCAAAATAAAAACGGCGGACAGCACTCACTGCCCGCCGTTGCACCCAGCACCCAACCACTATTTCTCCAGCGGTTGGAAATCCACGATAGCCACCAGCACCACGGCGAGCCTGCCGTTCTGAACATCATTCTGGAACTACATCCACCGGTTTCTGGTCGCTGCTGACCGCCAATTAGCAGCGAGGATGCCACGGCAGTTGCCGCAACAAACCGGCCCTGAGACACACTGTATTTGCAGGCATTTTCAACGCACGGCGCAAAACACAAAATTGCTCGGTCGAGAAAAATGCTGTTGAGAATTGTGCAAGCAAGAAAGGTTTCGCCAACGAAAACCGCCGCCAGCCAATCCTTCAGCCGTAGATGATCAACTGGATGTTCTCCGGCAGGTCTTTGGCCACGCGATTCGCCACGTCGCCCTTGAACAATTGCGCGAGCGTGCGGCGGTGCCGCGCCCCGAGAATCAAGAAGTCTATGCCCAACGTGGCGGATAAATCCAGGATCGTGGCCGCAGGATTTTCGCTCACGGCGTAGAGCGGCACGACGGACACGTTGTTCTGCCGACCCAACTCGAGCATGCTGAACATGATTTTTGATGCCGCCGGATCGTCCTGCCACTGGGTCCGTTCCGAATCTTCCAGCGGTCCCGGCAACGCCACGGCCAGTTCCTTCACGTACAAAACGTAAAGCGACCCTTGCCGAAAGCGCGCCTCCTCCATCGCGAAACGCAGCACCGGCGTCAAACCACGCGCCGCCACGAGCAACGATTGCCCCGGCGCAAGCTTGACTTGAAAATCCGCCGCCAGTTCCGGCGCAACGGAAGCCGCGACCTGCTCGCTGACCGTCACCGTTCGCAAGCCCGCCCTCTTCTGCGCATAGGCGCGAAGCGCAAAGCCCAAGCCCAGCACGCAGCACGCAAAGAACAGCGCGTCCGGTTTGGTTTTGGCAATCGTGAGTTCCACCACGAACAGCACAAAAAACGTCAATCCCATGATCCCTCGCTCGTACCAGCGCAGCGGCAGTCCCCGATTGAAAGTGCATGACCCGAGATTCACTGTGATCGCGCCCACCACACCGATTGCGTAAAGTCCGGCCAGCGTTACGAGATTGGCGGACACCAGCGCCACGGCCAGGGGCAGCAGCGTCGCGACGGCCAGCGGTACACGCGGTACGCCGTGCGAATTCAGTCGGGTGAAGCTGCGTGGCATCTCGCCATCCCGCGCCAGCATGTAAACCAGGCCAATCAACGCGCCGACGGCCGTGTTCACTGCGCTCAACAACAACAGTCCCACCACCAGGCCAACGACCAACCCAAATACGTCGCCGAAGTGCCCGCCAAAAGCCATGGTACCGTATTGTTCACTCAAGAAGCGCAGCATGTCCTCCCAACGCTCGGCCAACTGCGGCTGCAGATCGCGCGGCAGGGAGAGCATCGCCCACCCCAGGAGCACGGTTCCCGCCACCACTTCGATGGCTACCGGAACAATCGCTTTGCGCGAAGTTCGCGCGACGCTGGGGCGGTCCATGGTGGAACCGGGGTCGAGCTTCATCACGCCCGTCAGATTGGCAATGGCTTCGACTCCGCTCAGGGCGAGAATGACGCCGGCAAACGCGACCCAGTTGGTGGCAAAACTCTCGTGAGGCGATTCAAGATTGGCCAAGGTCAAATGCGGCAGGCTCAGAAAAATGATCGCGCCCACCACCAGCACCATCGGCAACGCCAGCGCGATTGCAAAATTGCCCGTGTGCTTCGGGCCGAAATAGTTCACCGCGCCGATTACCATGATGGTACCAATGGTGGCCCATCGAACATACTCCGTCGGCACGCCGAAATAGCTCATGGCCGACCACGCGCTCAGCGTAGCCGTCACCGTGAGATCGGCCACCAGCAACAGGGCGCCCATCACCGCCAGCACCCGGCTCTGTTTGCGGGCCGCCGAATAGACTCCGCCGCCGTCCGGGAAATGTTTGCAGATGACGATGTAATTGTAGCCGACCACGGCGGTCAACGCACACACCGCGACGATAATCGGAAAGGCCGAATACGACGCGGCAACAAAGGCCAAACCAATTACGTAGGCTTTGCTGGTGCCCCAGTCACCGTAGAGCAACGCAGAGGCGCGCTTCCAGTCCAGATTGCGAGGCCGATGAATGCCGGGTCCGCTCATTCGTTCAGAGCCTTAGCACCGCACATTTGCGGACGTTACCGCCATCCAAGAGAAAGTTGAGTACATGATGACGGTTGATGATGCGTGCGCGGACGAGGTTTCGTCAACGAACAACGAACTGGATCAGAAAAGTCTGGCGTCCAACGCGAAAAAGAAAATGGTCGGAGCGACAGGATTCGAACCTGCGACGTCTTGCTCCCAAAGCAAGTGCTCTAGCCAGGCTGAGCTACGCTCCGACGACGCGAGCATCATGGCAGGATTCGCTGTGACGGCAATGATATTTGCGAGCTCCATCCAGGCAT
>CAZCZP010000046.1:5790-20196 GCA_964502895.1 uncultured Bifidobacteriaceae bacterium | reverse complement strand
CCGGGCTCGGGTTCGACCATCGGCGATGCGTTGGTCACGCATCCGTTGATTCGCAAGGTCTCATTCACTGGTTCGACGGAGATTGGCCGCCGCGTCATGGAACTGGCGTCGCGCGACCTGAAGCGCATTTCACTCGAACTGGGCGGCAAGTCCCCGAACATCGTTTTTGCGGACGCTGACTGGCAGCGCGCCGCCGAGAGTTCTCCGATGAGTGTCTTTGCCAACACGGGTCAGGATTGCTGCGCGCGCAGCCGCATGTTCATCGAGAGAAGCATCTTCGAGCCGTTCGTGGAAAACTTTGTTGCCTCGACGCGAAAGCTGGTTGTTGGCGATCCGGCGAAACCGGAAACGCAGCTTGGTCCGCTGGCTTCTGCCAGCCAACGCACGACGGTCGAGGAATTCCTTGCGGATGCACGCAAGCGGGGTAGCAAGTTTGCTTGCGGTGGTGAACGGCCACATCCGACAGGTTTTTATCTCGAACCGACGGTGTTGCTCGACGTAGGAAAATCGGATCGTTGCTGGCGCGAGGAAATTTTTGGACCAGTCGTGTGCATCACGCCCTTCGATGACGAATCGCAGATGCTGAAAGAAGTAAACGACTCGCCCTACGGTCTGAGCGGGTCGTTATGGACGAACGATCTGCGGCGTGCCTTGCGCGTGAGTCGCGCGATCCAAAGCGGCGTGGTGAGCGTGAATTCGCACAGCAGCGTCCACGTCGAGGCGCCCTTCGGCGGGTTCAAGACCAGCGGCATCGGACGGGACCTTGGCATGGCCGCCATGGAGGGTTATACCGAATTGAAGAACGTGTATGTAGCGGAGTGAAAATTGTCCCGTAGCATCTGCCGGCCCATGGGCGGAAGTCCACGTTGACGGGAATCGGGTCACACTCCATAGTTCAGGCATGCCTGAAACGCTCGAACATGCTCAATGGCAAACGGTCGGTGCCGTCATTGATCAAAACCAGTTGGATTTTCTCTCTCGCCGCGGCTCGTTGGTGGAAGATTTGGTGGGGTGGTTCAAAGCTATTGAGATGTTCCGTCTGACACGGGACGAGCGCATGGTCTTCCGCGACCCCAGCCCGGAGGACCTGCGGCAGCACAAGACTTGGGTAGCCAGCTTGATCGCGGAAGGCGAACGGCTTGTGAGCGAAGCCAGCGAACGTGGACTGCCTGACGGTGTGGTGAAATTCAAGCTCGCCGACGTCGAAGCCACGGTGGAAATGCTTTATTTGTGGCAACACGAATGGCACGGCGAAAGATTGTCGCCCGAACGTCGCCGCGAAATCTTGAAAGCTGTGTTCAATGTCGAGGAACCCGCAGCTTGAGGCGGTGTTTGAAGCCCGCTACGCGTGGGAACACTCGGCGCGTGCGGATCGCACCAACCGGCTGAAGGAATACCACCGGCTGCTTGATGAAGCGTTAACCAAGGCTGGTTTTCCAGCCACCACGCGAAAGGAAGTGGAAGCCGCGCTCGTGGAGGCATATCGCGAATTCCGCAATGCCAAACGAATAGAGGAACGCGCCAGGCTTTCGCGGATTCGCTGATCGACATAATGAATCTACACGAACTGAGACGCCAAGTTCGCTCCGGCAAAATCGACACCGTCATCGTCGCTTTTCCCGATCCGTTTGCCCGATTGGTGGGCAAACGATTTCGCGCGGACTATTTTGTCGGCTCTGTGGCCAAGCACGGCACGCACGGCTGCAACTATTTGCTGACGGTGAACCTCGAAATGGATCCGCTTGATGGATTCAAAGTGGCGAACTGGGACGCGGGCTTTGGCGATTTCGAGATGCGGCCCGATTTGGAAACGCTCCGCGTCCTGCCGTGGCAACCGGCCACGGCGCTGGTGCTGTGCGATTACCTGCGGCACGACGGAAAATTTGTGGCCGAAGCGCCACGGTCAGTTCTGCGGCGGCAGCTCGATCAGATCGGCAAGCTTGGTTACACCTGTTACTGCGCGACCGAGTTGGAGTTCTACCTGTTTAATCAGAGTTTTCACTCGGCGCACACCGCCGGCTATCGTGACCTTGAACCTTCGAGCGATTACCGGATTGATTATCACATCATGCAGCCCACGCGCGATGAGCCGTTCATGCGCGCGGTTCGCAACGGGATGACAGCCGCGGGCGTGCCGGTCGAGAGCAGCAAAGGCGAGTGGAGCAGGGGGCAACATGAAATCAATTTCACCTACGACAAACCGCTGGAGATGGCGGACATGCATGTAATCTTCAAGCACGGCGTGAAGGAAATTGCCGATCAACATGGCAAGGCGGTGACGTTCATGGCGAAATACATGCCAGGTGAGGCGGGAAACAGTTGTCACATCCACATGAGTTTGTGGAAAGGAGGCCGAAATCTTTTCTGGGATGAAAAGGCTCATGGCGGCTCGAAACTCTTCCGCCAATTCCTTGGTGGGCTGATCAAGTATTCGCCGGAGCTTTGTCTGTTCTTTGGGCCGACCATCAACAGCTACAAGCGCTATCAGGCCGGCAGTTGGGCTCCGACACGCATGGCGTGGTCAATGGATAATCGCACGGTCGGGTTTCGTGTAGTGGGACACGGCGGTTCGTTCCGTCTGGAAAACCGCATGCCCGGCGCGGATGCAAATCCTTACCTGGCACTTGCCGCGATGCTCGCGGCGGGAATGGCGGGGATCGAGGAACGATTGGACTGCGGCGGCGAGTATAAGGGCAACGCTTACATTGATCCCAAACTGGCGCGTCTGCCTTCAAGCTTGCGCGACTCGGCGGATTTATTTGAGCGCAGCAAACTGGCGCGCGCAGCGTTTGGCGAGGCGGTGGTGGAGTTTTACGTTCACCACGCGCGATTGGAATTACAGGCATTCGGCGACGCCGTTACCGACTGGGAGAAGCAGCGTTACTTCGAGAGGATTTAAGGAACTTAGGGAAGCCTTTGTCTGCATTGTGGCTGCAATAAAGCCGGTTCGCATCACACGAACCGGCGTTGTAAAGACCTGCGCAAAAGACACTGCTCAGGTCTCGAAAGATTTTCCGCAGCCGCAACTCTGGCGCGCGTTGGGATTGGTGATTTTGAATCCGCCGCCCGTCAGCGCATCGCTGAAGTCCACGACCGCGCCTTGAAGATATTTTGCGCTGAACGCGTCCGTCAGCACGGAGACACCGTCATGGTCGGTGAACAAATCACCTTCACGCTTCTCATCGAACGTCATTCCGTATTGCATCCCGGAGCAGCCGCCTTGCTCTACGTAAACTCGAAGATGTTTGTTTGCGTTCTCGGGCTGTGTCAGAAGGTGTTTCACTTCCGCTGCCGCGGGAGCAGTCAAGGTGACGATGTGTTCGGCTGTGGCTGTCGCGTTCATTTGGAACTACTCGAAGCTAACGGGCCATGATGATTGTGTCAAACGGGCGGCTGATTATTTTTCCGACGCGAGACGCTCTTGTAGACGGAGGATTTTTTTTTCAAGTGTCGCCTGCAATGGAGGCCACAGTTTTTGCAGACTCCGGTAAACGTTTAACGCCTGTGCCCATTCTTCCAGTGACTCCGCCACGCGTCCGGCTTCCAGACCCGCGTTCTTCACCCAAAACCAATTGGGCTGCTCACCGTCTCGGAGAATTTTCTCGTACAGAAACGCGTCCAGATAATGATTCAGTGCCTGCTTGAGTGCAGCGATTCTATCTGTGCCCACTTTCTGGGATGCTTGGCTTTCAGCCACTCTGCCCAACCCGACAATGGCCTGGCTTCGCAGCTCAAAGCTTGCGCGTGGGGAACTGATGACTTGATGAAACGCATTTGACGCCGAGTCATAATGCCGAGGATCAAGCGCCGCGAGTTGGAGGTAACACTTGCCAATTTCACCCCAGGCTCGCGCTGCTGATTCGGTTCCGGGATTGTCTCGTTGGATTGTGGTGAAAACCTGGATGGCATCTTGCAAATTGGCGGCGCGGTTGGTAGCGCCGGTGTCGAGCGACATTTGTGCGCTGCCATAGGCGAACAGGGCTTGAGTCCTCAGCCGCGCAGGCCGGTTCGTGTCGCTTGTCAAACTCGTGAAATGTTCTATGGCAGCGGGATAGTCCTGCCGGTCAAACGCCGCACGACCAGCCCTCATCCGGGCTTCGTCAGCCAACGAAGAAGCAGGCCAGTTTTGAAATATCAACTTGAAACCGATTTCGGCGGGCAGGAACTCGCCTTGACGATAGTAGTAATCCGCAACCCACCATTGTGCTTTGGCCGCGAGATCGCTCGCGGGAAACTGTGCTACAAAGTTTGTGAACATTGCGAACGCGTTTGATTCGTTGCCGGCGCGGGAATACGCCAGTGCGCGTAAGAACTCCACCTGTGGGCGCAGGCGGTTGGTGGCATTTCGTTCCAGCCATGTCTCGTAGCGCCCGATCGCCGCGCTCCAATCGGATTTCTGCTCTACCGTGCGGGCCATCGCCAGTTCCACCTCTGGCCGCAATTCCGAATCGGGAAACCTCTCCAGAAACTCCTCGAAGAGCTTTTGTGCCGGCTCCGGTTGGCTCAAATCGGCAAATCCCTGCCCGACCAGCAATACACTGCGGTCCGTCACTGGGTTGTTCGGATAGGAAACCAGGATTTGCCTCATTGCATTGGAGGCGCCCGCGACGTCCTTCAATTCCAAGCTCGAACGAAGGACCTGATACAGCGACTGAGCCGCCAGGGCTTCCTTCACGCGCGGCCAGGCTGCCGCAATTTCCTGCGCGGCGCGGTAATTCTGCAACGCACCGGCAAAATCTTTTTGCGCGAACAGCGCGTCCGCGAGTTTGAACCGGGCCACGGCCAGATTTTCCGAAGGGGCGAGGCGATCCACTGCGTTGGTCCAAGCCTCGGCGCTGGCGGCCACGTTGGTTGAAACCCAGAAGCACCAGCCGCGATTCAGTTGAGCTTTGCCGACCAGCGGGCTGTTCGGAAATGTGGTGATCAGCCGGTCAAAGTTGGTCAGCGCCTGAGGCGCCTGGCTCACGGACTGTTTCAACGTCAACTCGCCGAGCGTCAGCAGGGCCATGTCGGTCGCGGGCGAATCGCTGAACTGAGCCAGAAACTGTCCAATGCGTTGAATGGACTCCTCCAGGCGATTCTGCGCCAGCGCAAGTTCGGCTATCTTTGACAATGCCTGGCGTTGGCGATCTGGCGGTGCATTTGTCGAAAGATTGAGCCCGTAGGCGGCCTTCGCCTCGTCCAGTTTGCCGAGGCGCTCCAGCAGGCCGGCGCGAAAGGCAACACTCTCCGGCAGCAAATCAGTCCGAGCGGTGCTTTCCGCGAGCGAGATAAGATTGGTGGTGGCATACAAAGCTTCGTTCGTCCGGCCGGACTCGAATTGAATCTGGCAGAGCAGGAATTGTTTTCGCCACGCCAGTTCGGGCTTGAGGATTCCTTGCGTTGGGGTGGCCAGCGCAGCCTCAGCTTCAGCGAATCGCTTCAGTCTCAACTCCGCCTCCGCCAGCAGCAACAACCCGCGAGCCGTGAATTCGCTGTCCGGGCTTGCCGCCATCGCCTGTCGAAATGCGCCGTCGGGCTTTCGCAACAATTCGGCGACCTGTTCCCATTGGTTGAGAGCCGCCAACGAAGCGGCCTCGCGAACGCCCGCCTCCAGGCGGACTGGAGAACTGATGAAGCCGCGGGCCACTTTGCCCGCGTTCTCCGCCGCCGCCGCGTAATTCGTGCTTTGGAAATGGGCTTCCGCCAGCCAGTAGAAATATTGGTCGCCCAAGCCGCCGGCTTTGGCCTGGCCGGCGGTCAAGAGCGCGATTAGGTCGGCGAATTTTCCCTGCTTGAATTGCGCCTGCGCCTTGCGCAGCACCGCTTCCGGCAAATGTTCCGACGACGGATATTTCGCGATGAAGACCGTGAGTTCGCGTTCCGCGCGTTCCCAGGCACCGATTTCGAGTGAACTCATGGCGGCCCGGTATTCGCGGGTTTCCTCACCGCTGGCCGCGACGAGGCTTCGCGCGCTGAGAACCAGCGCCAGCCAGACGAAGAGCCATCCGCGCAGCATCACCATGCCGGCGACTCTAAACGAAGGTACACCTTCGCAAAAGCGTGAAATCCCGCGCGGCCAGTGAAAGGGCCATTTCACCATCAACGGCGAGGGGCCTCACGATTGGCCGGAGTTTTCAAGGGGCCGCCGTCTGGTTGCCGGCGCGAACGTCGTAACACCAGAGCGCATTGAGATCGCGCAGGTAAAGCCGGCCATTGGCCACCACCGGATAAGTCCAGGCCTTCGTGTTTTCTCGCGGCGGTCGGTCCGGCGGCGTGAAGCGGCCTTTCTCCCGGTAAGCTTCGGGCGTCGCTTCCACGAGCGCGACTTCGCCCGCTTCGCCTTGGATGTAGATTCGACCGTCGGCGAAACAAACCGAGCCGGCGCCCACACCTTTTTCCTGCCACTTCACGTCACTCGTGACGAAATCGGCGCACAGCAATCCCTGCCCCGTCGTGCCGTAGAGGTAATCGCCGACCTTCACCGAACCGCCGATGGCCGTCGGCATCTTTGGCGTGAAATAAACCTGTTCGGCGGAAACTGCGCCGTCCTTGGCCGAGAGCTTTACCAATCCACCGCCGCTCCGGCCCGCACTGCTGTAAACATAATCCTTGAAGGTCACGGGTGTCGGGATGTTGGCCGGGCTGCCTTGCGCCGTCCGGTCATAACGCCAGAGAAGTTTCCCGCTCTTGGCGTCCACTCCTACGACACCTTTCTGGACGAATTGCACGTATTGTTTGACGCCGCCCACTTCGACTATGACGGGCGAGGCATAGCCGGCCTGGTCGCCCTCGGGCACGGCGGATTTCCAAACCACGTCGCCGGTTTTCTTGTTCAGCGCGAGCAAAGTGGCTTCGCTGCCGCCCGGGGTGCCGATGACGAGATCGCCGTCCACCAACAGAGATTCGGCGTAAGCCCAGTTCCCAGGCTGTCCGCCAAAATCCGTGCGGAGATTTTTCTGCCAACGGATTTTGCCGTTCGCAATCTCGACGCAGGCGAGGTCGCCATCCGAACCCAACGCATAGAGCAAATCGCCATCCACCGTCGGGGTCGAGCGCGAGGCCGGATATTGCGGCCCGCGGTTGGCGCCGACCTTTCCGAGTTTGGCGGACCAGAGCTGCGTGCCATCCTTCACGGAGAGCGCCTGCACGAACTCGTCCTCCATGCCTTTGTTGCTGCAAAGATAAAGCCGGTCGCCCACGACCGCCGGCGTCGAATAACCGGAGCCAATTTCTTTTTGGTGCCACAAGAGCTTCGGCCCTTCCTTGGGCCATTCCTTCAGCAGGCCGGTTTCCTGGGAGATGCCGTCGCGATTCGGCCCGCGCCATTGCGGCCAGTCTTTAGCGTGAACTGATGCGGCGACAAAAAACAAACTGGCCGCCCCGAACGCCGTCCAACGGGGACGGATAGTGAGTATTTTCATGGGCATGTATGCTTGGTTCAGCTTTTTCAAACGCAGCGTTGGCGTGCTGCGACGCGCACACTTTCCACGTTTGCGGCGGGAGAGGCAAGAGGGATTCCAGATGGATTCCACATTGAACCGGCTTGAACCCGGCTCTAGTCTGTCGCTGCACACGCCATGGCAACCAGTGGTGGCGAGCAAGCTGATTGATGAACAGAGCAACCCTTACCGACAAGCCACAGCGGCCGCTGGCCCCGCATCGCCCGTTGGCCGAATTTTACGAGGCACCCGCGGCCCGCGGCCAATATGTGAACCAGTTGTTCGACGATGCGGCGCCGGATTATGACTGGGTTAGTGGTGCGATGTCGTTCTGGACCGATCGCCGATACCGGCGCGAGGCCTTGCAGCGCGCGGGTTTGGAGCCGGGGATGAGGTTGCTTGACGTGGCCAGCGGCACGGGTCTGATGATCAAAGCCGCGTTGGAACTCGGTCTGAACACCGCGCGTGTGATCGGCCTCGACCCCAGCCTGGGAATGTTGCAACAGAATCAGCAACGGAATGCAGTGCCTTTGATGCAAGGCCGTGGCGAGTCGTTGCCATTCCAGGACGCGACGTTTGACTTTGTTTGCATGGGCTATGCTTTGCGGCACGTCGAGGATTTGCGCGACCTCTTCGGCGAACTGCGTCGCGTGTTGAAACCGGGCGGGCGGCTGTTGATTCTCGAAATCACCCGGCCCACCAACGGCGTGGCCTTGGGGCTTATGCGACTCTACATGCAAAACGTGGTGCCGGCGCTGGCGTGGTTGCGGCGCGGTAACGCGGCCTCCGCAAAGCTGATGAAATACTATTGGGTCACGATCGCCGAATGTGTCCCTCCGGAATCCATTCTCTCCGCCCTCGAAGCCGCGGAATTTCAAGCCCCCCGCCGCATGACGACCCGGACCATCTTGAGCGAATACACCGCACAGCGTTAGGATTCGGGGCAAAGCCGTCCGGCTGGTTCAATCCTTGTCTTGCTTTGGCGTGCGAACGCTGAACTTGACTGATGGCCGCTTAGTATTGCTGGCGATGCGCGAGTTACTGCGCCGCCGCCGCCGCTCCAATTTGGCCTCGGCCGAGAAAAAATGCGTTGCCACCCAATACCCGGCGACCACCACCGCGAGCGAAATCAGGGCCACCAACAAAATATTTCCGAAATTCATGCCCTTCTTTTAACCGGCGATGGGCCGACTGTAAAGGTCGCGCGGAATGCGCTAAGTCGAAGCCGGCGAAAACAAGATGCGCGGCGAAGGCCTAAATGAGATCGGCGCTCCCGCTGTGCGGGATCAATGCTCACTAGGAGCGACCCTTTTCGGGTAAGTCCTGACGCCCCGGCACGAGATCTCGAAGCCGGTACTTGGACCCAGGCTCTTTCGTCGCGCGATACTTTTGTCGCGCCAAATGAGGTGCGATTCAAGGTCAAGTTATTCACAACCGGGCGCGGCTCACTTCCCGGCTTTCTCAAATTCCCGTTCCCGGCAAAGCTCGGCCAAGGCTGCATGCACAAGCCGGCCGGCGTTCGGGCCGCAGGAATTGATTTCCCCATAGACACCCTTGGAATCGTAAAGGCGCGGCGGTTTGACGTCCCATTCGCTTTTGGGAATCAGGTAACCCAACTCATCATTCGCGAGTCCAAAGACGAACTTGACGCGACCCGGCATCAATTCCCGCAGCGGCGGAACTTCAACCGGTCCGGTGTCGAAGTCGGCTCCCGGCGGATGTTCGATGCCGCCGTTCACAATCTCGGGATAAATCTCTCCGGGCACGCACACGATGCTGGCGTCGCCAATGGTCACGAGTGCGACTTCCGTTCGCATTTTTTTCCAACTCACGTGTCCGCGGTCTATCAATCCGAGGTACGCTGCCGCCAAGAACATTTTGTTCTCAACGGGCAAACCCATCGTCCGGGCGCGGATGCTGATGGGCGCAAAATCAGCGGGCGGCGGATTCGGTTCCGCGAGCCGGGACAGAATGCGCGCGGCGAGTTGGTGGCCGACGGCGCGGGATTTTTCGTGCGACGGCTCCTGGAAGTCCTCGTGTAACCAGGGATCGCGCACCGTGACGCTCGGGTGCGTGGTCATGAGTCCGCCCACGGCACCGTTGACGTAGAGATGAATGCCGCCGAGGCCGTTGGCGAACGTCTGGCCGTTGTGCGTAAAGCCGTGCTCCAACGTGTCGCGCAGAAAGCCACAGAAATCCGCCGTGATCTCCGTGTTTTTACTCCACGGAGTTTCGGGATGGTTGGCCCAACCGACGATGGTGCCGATGGTGTTGCCATTCGTCGGGTTCGTGAAATGCATCACGCGCACGTCCGGGTCGAAAACAATCGGCTTGCGTGTATCGGCCACGAGACCATCGGTGGGCATGGGGATTTCATGGGCCGCCACCCGCGCCGGTTGCAGCGCCGCCACGGCGTCGCCCAGAGCTTTTGCCGAGGCAGCGATGACTTGCGCGCGATAACGCGGGTCCACGCCCGAGCGCAACGGACTTGGCCCCCACAACCCCATCAGATCGGGCGTGGAATGATTATGCGTCGAGCATACGATGGCGTAATCGAGTTTCCATTCAGGAGCGCACGCCCGCCGTACAGCAACTACGTCGTCGTGGAAAAAGCCAATGGCATCGAGCACGACCACGCCAAGCCGCGTATGACCGTCATCCAGGACGCAGGCGATGGCCCAGAGATCGTCGTGAATTGCCGTGGCCGCGCGGTTTTGGCTGAAGCCGGCAATCCAAACCGGTCGTTTGGAGTCGGAGAGATCGGGATTTATCTTCACCCGCCCGAACCCGACGCGCAACGGGCGCGGTCCGGCTTGTGACTTGGCGTCGTCAATTTTGAGATCGAGCGCGTAGCCGGGCACGCGGTCACGAAACGCGTAAAGCCCGCGCAAGACCAGGGCGGCTGCCAGCAACACCAGGACGGCAACGCCCCACTGGAGAATTCGCACGAGAAGTTTTTTCATGGTAACGAGTTTGCGTCGCCGAGGACGATCCGATTCCGGGATTTCCATTTTAAGACCACAAGTGCAACCGAGCTTGCGTTCGCGTCGTGCCCGGACAATGCGTCACGGCTTCTTGAAATACAACTCTTCCGCATTCCAGGTCACGCGATTCGGCGTCAGCACGGAAGGCCGCAGATTGGCGAGGTCGGGCCGGACGGCCACGAAATGAAATGGCGACACGGTGTAAATCATCGGCAATTCCTCGGCCAGAATCGCCTGCACTTCGTCGTAAAGTTTTTTTCGCTGGGCGAAATCCAGCGTACGCATCTGTGCGTCCATCAGCGCATCCATCCGCGCCTCCCAATCGGTCGCGGGCATTCGCTGAACGGGAAACCACTGGTGCAACGGTTCGTTGGACTTGAGCACGTTGATTTGCGAGGCGGGATCGTTCCCGCCTCCGCCCACGCCCATCAGGATGCAATCGTATTGGAACGTGGCGCTGATCCGGTCCACGAGATTCGTGAAGGGCAAAAGCTGGACGTCAACTTTCAAGCCGAGTTTGCGCCAATCCTCGGCGATCAACCCCGCACAGCGCTCGCGCGCACGATTGCCGGTGTTGGAATGGAACGCGAATTCCAGTGCTGTCCCGCTCGCGTCTTCCAGCACGCCGTTGCCATCCCGGTCCTGAATGCCAATCTCACTCAGCAGCGTGCGGGCGCGGGCCGGATCGTAGGCGAACAGCGGCACGGTGGGATTATTCCATTTTTTGTCTTCGGCGGAGACGAAAGCATGAATCGGCTGGGCGCGTCCGCCATAGACTTCGCGCGCCAAACGTGCGCGATCTATGGCGCAGGAAATCGCCTGCCGGAATTTCTTGTTCCGAAACCAGTTCAGCTTCGCCGGGTTTACCAGCGGCTGGCCGGCGGCGTTGACGTTGGTGTTCAAGTTGAACCAGAGAAAATCGCGATCCGTCCCGACACCCAATTCGACGAGCCGATATTTGCCGGCAGCCGCGGCTGCTTTGAACTGCCCGTAGTCGTCCGGCCGGGCGCGTTCGAATAGGTCGCTCTTGCCGTTCAAAAACAGGAATGCCCCTGCGCTGGCGTCCGCGGAAACAAGCATCACTTCATCCAGATACGGCAGGCGGCGGTTCTGTTTGTCCACGACCCAAAATTCGGGATTGCGTTCGAGCAGGACGTGTTGGCCCGGCTGGTATGCCTTCACCCGAAACGGTCCGGACCCGACAATTTTTTCTGGCCGCGTCTGAAACGTGTAAACCGAAAGAAACCGCCGCTGGCGAACCGCCGGCCCAATGACGTGTTCCGGAAGAATCGCGACGCTGCCGAAGAATTCCAGGAATGGCGCGAACACTTCGGGCGTCTCGACGCGCACGGTCACATCGTCCACCTGGCTTACGGAAAAATCACGGCCATTGATCCGGAACAAATCATAGGTGAGCCGGTTCATGTCCGAGTTATACATGATCTCGTTCCACGTAAAGACGACGTCGGCGGCGGTGAGGGGCTGGCCGTCACTCCAACGCAATCCCGGGCGGAGTTTGAAGGTCCAGGTTTTTTGGTCCGGTTCGACGCTCCATGATTCTGCCAAAGCCGGCATGATTTCCTGCGTGCCCAAATCGAGTTGAACCAGAGAAGCAAACAAGAGGCGGACTATCTCCTCGGATGCCGGGTCGCCGACGAGCAACGGATTGAAAGTCTGCGGCGAGCCGGGAGAAACGAGTGTCAGCCGTCCGCCGGGCTGGCCCGGCTCGCAATCGGCGACACGTGGCGAAGCCAGCGGATGACCGGCCGCCGGTTGCGGTGGCGCTTTTCCGCAACCGCAGCCGGACGCAAGCACTGCGGCGAATACGAGAGCGGTCTGACGAACGAATATCATATAACAGCGGCGGGACATGGCCGATTCGCGGATGGGCAGCACGGGCACGGCTTCAACCTCCAAACAACCCCCGCCAGCCACGCCACCGATTCGGGTATGCCGGGTTAAGCACATCTTTGGCGCGCTCAAGGTCGAATTGCAGGAGCACGCCCACACTGTGGGCGCCGCGGCCGTGCTCGCGGATCGCGTCCACGCCGTACGCGTAAACGAACAGAATCTTCAGGAAGTCTTCGCGCGAGCGATACATAATGCCGCCCGCCACACCGGTGTTCCAACGGTTGCGTTGTTCGAGGCCATCCAGGTAATCCACGTACGCCGTCGTTACCTGAGTGTTCAAGTGCCAGCGTTGCTTGCGGTCCAACGGCATGAGATAGCTTGCACCAACCAGGACAAATCGTTCCGCGCTGAGTTCCTCGAAATAATATCCCGGCAACGACAGCGGGAATTCTGCCGACAGAGGCAACAACGCGCCCAGGCGGTAAGCGCTGAAACGATCCGCATCAATGCTCGCGCCGGCGGTTACGCTCACGCGGAAGTTGTGTTTCAGTTCAGGCAACGTGTACGCCAGCAGTGCCTGCCCCCAGAATAATTGCGAATCCGCCTCCATCTGCCGGTCGTTGTCGAAGCCATACCTGTCCGCATCCGTGCGGAAGTCGCCGCGATACCAAACGGACAATTCCATCGCGAGTGAAGGAAATAAAATTGGCTCCTGCCCGCCCCAGCGCAAACCGGCACGCACGCTGCACGTCGTGCGGTCGTGCGGCAACTCAAATGCCGGATCGGTGTCATCCTCCCGCGCATAAACCGAGTGATGCACGATCCCGCGCAGGACAAGACTCAACGGAATCCGCTGGTGCGGGTTCACCAGATGGTAAAGGCTCAACGAAGTTTCGCAGCCGTGGCCTTCAAATGATTCCTTCGGCCGGAATTTGCCCTCACGGATTTCCGAGTAACTGTCAGCGAACCCGCCGCCCGCCAGGCCGATGCCCAAGTCGGTAAATTCCGTGAGCGCGTGGCTGATACCCAGTTCGGAATCGAGGTAAACCGGCGCAACCGCCAGGCGCAGCGTCAGGTTGGTGCGGAAGAAACCCGGGTCGTTCAAATAATAGAACGCGTAGCCGGAGAGCGGCGCGTGTCCCTGGAGCGCTGCGTTGTAACCAAACTGGAACAGTTGGCGTTTGACCGGATCAATCTGCGCGAACGCAGCGAACGGAACCAACCACAACAGCCATGAGCGGCAGGCCCAGCGTGTCATTGCCGCGTTTCGTAACGCAACGCCGCCAATGCAGCAAGCGTATTCCGGGCGTGGTTACATCCGGGATCGAAATCGAGAAACTGCGCGAAGGCAGGCGGGCCCGCTTCGGCTGCGTTCGGCCGCGGCTTTCCCCTTGCCGCGGATTTTTTGTTTCCCCATGCTCATGTGCGATGGCTGAACGCCCTGTTTCCACGCTAAACAAACCCGACGTTGCGCTCGAACTGACGCTGCGACCTTCCATTTTTTCCGAGTTCACCGGCCAGCCCAAAGTCAAGGAACGCCTCGAAATCGCTGTCGCCGCCGCCAAGAAACGCGGCGAAGCCATTGACCACATTTTGCTCAGCGGCCCGCCCGGTCTCGGCAAGACCACGCTTGCCTACATCATTGCCAAGGCCATGGGAACGAGCGTCAAAAGCACGAGCGGCCCGACTATCGAGAAAGCCGCCGACCTCGCCGGCCTGCTCACCAACCTTGAAGAAGGCGACGTGCTGTTCATAGATGAAATCCATCGCCTCCAGAAAACCATCGAGGAATACCTTTACCCCGCGATGGAGGATTTCAAGCTCGACATCATCATTGATCAAGGCCCGAACGCCCGCAGCGTGCGGCTGAATCTGCCGCGCTTTACGCTCATCGGCGCGACGACCCGCAGCGGGTTGCTAACCGCACCGTTGCTCACGCGCTTCGCCGTGCGCGAACGGCTCGATTACTACGTCGCCGACGACCTGCAAAAAATTGTTGTCCGCTCCGGGCGACTGCTGAACGTGGAAATCGAAGAAGCCGGCGCGCATGAAATCGCCCGGCGCAGCCGCGGCACGCCGCGCATCGCGAACAACCTGCTCCGCCGCGTCCGCGATTATGCCGAAGTCCGGCACGATGGCCGCATCACGCG
>CAZCZP010000046.1:0-5690 GCA_964502895.1 uncultured Bifidobacteriaceae bacterium | reverse complement strand
CGTTCAATTCGGCCCCCACTTCGTGCCCTTCAAGAATGCAACGAGATCGGCCAGTTCCTGCTTCGTCAGTTGCGTGTCCAAGCCGCCGGGCATTACCGACACCTGGCCGGGCCGCATCTCGGTGATGTCGGAGCGCGCGACCCGGGCTTCCGTATTCGGCCCCGTGGCCAGCACAATTTCATCCGCCGTGTCGCTGCGCAGCACGCCGCTGTATTCTTCGTCTGATTTAGTCGCCACAATCATCGGCTCGTAGCTGCGGACAAAACTCGCGCTGGGAAAAACAATTGCCTCGAGCAAATCGCGCTCCGTGCGCGCCTGGCCGATGCTCGTAAGGTCCGGACCGACGTTGCCGCCGACATAGCCGGTCTTATGGCACGCCGCGCACGCCGTTTTTTCGCTGTTGAAAATGGCCTGCCCCGCGCGAATGTCGCCCTTGGGCAGCGATCCGAGCAGTGCGTCCAAATGCGCTTTTTGTTTGGCCTCATCCACGTTTAGCAGGGCGAGCAGCTCCAGAGATTTTTCCTGAACGGCTTGCGGATATTTTGCCGCCAGAGTTTTGAGCGTGTCCGGCCTTGCTCCGGCCAACCCTTTCGATTCTTTCAGAGCAGCCAGCAGTTTCAAACCGACCGCTTCGTCCTTCGACTGCTCAAACGCCGCGAGAACCTTGGAAACCTCCAGCGGCCCGATGGTCTTGAGCGCATCCGCCAGCGAAAGCAACTGTGGTTCGCTCAACTTCGCCCTGGCCAGCACGCTGGCCGCGGCGCCCCGCACGGCCACCGACTTTGTGGGATCAATGTTCGCGACGAGGAAACGCAACAAGTCCGGCTCCACTACTCGCAGGCCTTGCGGCAGCGCAGCCAGCGCATCCAATCGCAAATCATCGGGCCTCGCGGTATCGCGTGCGATGCCTTGGAGTTGCTCTGAAAAGTCAGGTGCGTTGGATTTGACCTGGCCGAGTGTGCGCGCTGCGCTAATGGCCGCGCGCAACAAGACTTCATCTTTATAGTGGAGAACTGAGCGCACCGCACGTTCCCAGCCTTCCGGAACGTCTTTCAATCCGCCCTGTCCCATGGCGCGCAACAGCGATTGTCGCGTGACAGCCGGCGTTGAAGCGGAATCCAGCACCTCAGCCATGATTTTTTGAATGGCGGCGTTGTTGCGGAACTGGCCCAGTTGTTTTTCCAATTCGGCCCTGTCGGTTTCGCTCAGGTCGTTCGCTGCGAGCCGTCGGCGGAAAAAACCGGCAAGCGCGTCGCCCCATTGTGGATGACGGCCCGCAATCCACGCCGCGGCCTTCCTCAGCTCGGGGTCGGTTGCCGCAAGGAACGGAGTGACATCTTCCGCTTTCAAGTCAGTGCGGTCCATCTGATCCAGCGCGATAAGCGCCGCGCGTTGTGTGCGAGGGCTGCGGGCTTTCAAACCGAGACGCGTTTCGGCCGGGGCCGCGATTTCAATGAGCGCGTAAATGGCCGAGTGAGTGAGAAACTCGTCATCCGCAGCCCGGCCAGCCACTGCCAACAACGCTGGGACTGACTCGCGATCCCGGATTCTCCCCAATGCCTCAGCACTGACGCGGGCAAGTTGAGACGACACTGATGAAATCAGGCCGAAGCTTTCGACACGCTGGCGCAAGCCGAGGGCTTTGGAGGCGTCGCGTTGAAGGGAGATTCTTTTTGCCGTAACCACCCGTTCATCTGCGCGAGTCGAATTAGAGGTGGCAATTGCTGCCGCTGAACTTTTTGCCGGTTTCGCCCCGCTGCGTTTGACTCGATATATTCCCCCGAGCACATCGGGCTTCGCTAGTTGGGAACTCGGACAACACAGTTTGTACCAGCCGCCAGTGTCCACGACGATCAGGCTGCCGTCCGCATCCTCCAGAACATCCGTCGGATGGAAATCGGAATTGTCGGACACCAGGAAGTCATGGTTCGTGCTGGCATAAGTCGCGCCCTTTGGTTGGAGGACGTGGCGGGTGACTTTGCGGAGATTGAAACTCGTGGCGAAAAAGTTGTCCCGGTATTCAGCGCCAAATACATCGCTAGTGTAGCGACACAAGCCGGATATCGCAGAAGGGCCGGCCTGATAGAATGGATGCATGACTTCCGGGCTGGTGCGCTTCACGCGGCCGTCTTCAATCGCGTCCTGCACTTTCCCGAACACACCGCCATAGACCGCGTGGCCGATGCCATCCCGAAATCCCGGCTGGCTGAAGTCAATGAACGTGCTGGTGAAAATCGCCTCGCCTTCGGGCGTGAACGCCACTTCCACCGGGTTATCCATACCGCCGGACATGATGACGTCCAGGTCAGAGCCATCAGGCCGCGCGCGGAAAATGTGCGCTGCTTTGTCATTGAGAATGCGGCCATTGCCGAGCTTGTGGGTTTGTTCGGCAAACGCGCCCTTGGTCCAATAGAGGTAACCGTCCGGCCCGAGATATGGTCCGTGGAGATCATTCGCGCAACCCGTGAGCGTCTTTCCCTGAAACCATTCCTCGCGTTTGTCCGCCACGCCGTCACCATCGGTGTCGGTGAATTTCCAGATACTCGGCGGCGCGGCAACATACACCGAGCCATCGTGCCACAGGCAACCTTCGGGAAACATGAGCTTGTCTGCGAACACGATGGACTTGTCGAACTTGCCGTCGCCGTTTGTGTCTTCGAGCCGCAGGAGGCGATGGTCGGGATTCTTGAGTTGAACATCGGGTTTTTCATTCGAGCCGGAAGAGTCGGTTACGTAAAGTCGGCCGCGATCATCGAATGAAGCTGAAACCGGTCGCGGCACGAGGTCCGTCGAGGCGACCAGTTCGATCTCGAAGCCATCCGGCGCGGTGAAGGTTTGGTTTGGAAATTTGAATTGAGCGGCTTGCGCCGCAAGCGTGGCCGCAAGAAAGACCATCCAAGGGATGCGTGGCAAACAACTTTTCATAGCGGAATTGGACAGCGTCGCCCGGAGTAAATCCTCCCGCCAGAAATATGCAAGCCTCCGTTTGCCAAGCGCGGGCCGAACCCGTGTCCGCAGCTTCAGAACCGAATGGTGACTCCCCCGTGAAACCGATAGTCCGGCACGTTTTGCAGGCCGCGATTCTCAATCTCGACAGGAATATCCAAGCCGGCATTCAGGCTGACTTTCGCTCCAATGCCGAGGTTGATTTGCGGTCCAAGATAGATGGCCATCATGCCGGTGTTCGGCCTTCGCTCGCCTGAAAGTTCATCCGGTTCCATTCTGTCGTAGGTCGCCAGCACCTGCACCGCGAAGGTGAACGATTTTTGCAGAAACAGGAAAACGCCCGGCCCTCCGGAAACCATCCACTCGTCTCCAAACTTGTAGTCGGATTCGCCTTCGGTGCGCAGGTAATATTGAAACTGCGCATTGGCGAAAAGCCGCCGCCAACGCGTACTCACTGTCGCGCCGAAAATCCCGTCATATGATCCTGAGCCAAACGCCAGGTCGCGCAAATGTACGCCTCCAACCGAATGGTTGTGCCCCGAACCCGCAATCGGTTCCCACAATTCTGTGAGGGAAACCTCATCCTCGATGCGATCTGCGTCGCCTGTGGGAAATTTTACGCCCCCGAGCACGTTAATCCAGCAAGCAACCTTCGCGGTTTGAGTTCGATACACGGTCAAGCGCCCGATCAATGACACGTCGCCGAGGCCAACTTCTTCATCCGCCTCAGTGATAATGAACGGCGCGGTGGGAATGATCTGCGATTGTTCGAAACGCTGAGAGATGACCGGCACATTCACGCTGATGCCGAATCGGTCGGAAAAATTCCACGTTGGGACAATGTGAGTGATGGAGCGGTCCAGGAAAATCTCTTCAAGCGCGGGCGAAGAAACTTCGTCACCGTCCAGTTGCACGGTGCCATACGGGATGAACTGTTCCGAGAAGGTCAGTGAAAACCCCTCGCCCGATTCGCCTGCCGCAGTGTCGGCGTTGTAAACGGCACAAAGGTCGCAGGTCCAGGCCGTGCGAACCGACAGGATGATGAGCAGTGGTAGGGCAAGGCTTGAACGCATGGATCAGGGAGTGGCAGTAAGGCGGTAAAAACGTTGCGGCGCGGTGCCCGCGTCAACAATCACGTAGTGATTTGGAAACGGGAAAGACGGCGCGGTAAAGAGATTCGACCAACGGGCCACGACTCCCGTGCTCGTCAGGGTCAGCGAGTCAGTATATTGCAGCACGTAAGTTCGATTCGGCTCGGTGTCGAAGTGGAGCAGCACTTGATTGGTGAGAAACTTCTCAATCAGGTAAAGCTCAGCACGGCCTGAACACACGGGTGCAAGCAGACCCAACACAAACGCAACCACCAAAAACGGTGAGAGCCAAGCCAATCCTTGATACTTGGAATTCATGAAGTGCGGTTCACGAATTGGCATGTCTCGCTGGCAACCGGCGGAGTTGCACCGGCTCGAAAGAAAGAAGGCGCGAAGTCCAGATGAAACCTCACGCCTTCGCACTACACTAATGGCCTCACAAACCTAGAGAGTTATCGCCTTCCGTCTTCGGACGAATGCAAGCAATCCGGCCGCTCCAACACCAAGCAATACGTAACTGCTGGGTTCAGGGACCATGGTAATCTGTCCGCGAATCTCGCCACCTCCAAAAGTAGGCGATGTGTGGATATTGATGTACGTAAGTCCAGCAAGTACGTTCGCTGCGTTGATTGGACCGCTGCCAGAAATTGTCCCCGAACTTGTGCCGAGCGGTGTTAGCGTCAGGGTGACTATCACTCCCGAGTTGGTTCCGATGCCGCTGTATCCGTGGATATGTGCTGCGGTCGTCGTGCCCGACAAACCGCTGAAGGTACCGCTGGTTACCGTGATAATACCGCTGACATCATCCAAAGTGAGCGTTGCAAAACCTGTTCCCGTGCGACCGCCGCCCCCATCCTGAAGCGGATCCAGCGAAGACTGAAGATCCCAGATCGTAGCGGACGCCACACTGCATGACATCACGATGGCTGCCATGGTTGAAACCAATCGGTGGATTCGAGAACGAGGTGTTTGATTCTTCATAACAGGCTGCCTTTCAGCGTTCTTCGGACTTCGTTTTCTGCTGCCGAGCGCACAGTCGTTTACGGGTTCGCGGTTATGATGCACTGCCCCCGAATTTGTTCCAAGGTTTTTTAAAAACGTCTTTGAGGTTCGTTGGTTTCCGTCGAGACAGCAGCGGAATTCCGCTTTCGCCGCCAGGCGAAGTTTTGCCCTGACAATCGCTGCCCGATCCGGTTCACTTTCCGCCGCTTGCGGAGCGCCATTCCCGGAACGCGGCTGTCCTCAGTCGCAGCGCGTGAATCGCCGTTGAAGCCCCGCGTTAAAGAATATTTTCAGATGCCAAAAAGAACCGACATCCACAGCGTCCTCATCATCGGCGCCGGCCCGATCATCATCGGCCAGGCGTGCGAGTTCGATTACTCCGGCACGCAAGCCTGCAAAGCCCTCAAGGAGGAAGGCTACCGCGTCGTCCTCATCAACTCCAACCCGGCCACCATCATGACCGACCCGGAGTTCGCCGACCGCACCTACATCGAACCCATCACGCCCGAATGCGTGGAGAAAATCATCGTGCGCGAGAAGGAGGAGATGAAACGCCTCGGCGCGAAGGGCAAACTCGTCCTGCTCCCCACGCTTGGCGGCCAGACCGCGCTCAACACCGCGATGGCCCTCCACAAAAACGGCGCGCTCGAA
>CAZCZP010000045.1:16471-20369 GCA_964502895.1 uncultured Bifidobacteriaceae bacterium | reverse complement strand
GGATTCATGAACCGGCAACCGTACGGGCACGCCTGGATGCAGAAACCGCACCCGATGCAGTAATTCGGATCCACAAGCACCGCGCCGTCCGGTGTGTCAAACGTTGCCCCCACCGGACAAACCTGCACGCACGGTGAGTGTTCGCAAAGATTGCAGAGCTTCGGCACGAAGAACGATTTGAGGATGTCCTCGCGCGGCACGAGCGGTTGCGGAAATCCGTTGCGCCCGCCGTTCGGAGAATCCACCAGCACCTCGCCGCGCACCGCGTCGCTGCCGGGCTTGGGTTTCTTGATGATGTAGCGCTCGATCCACGTGCGGAAATAAGTCGGCCCCTGCGGCACGTGGTTCTCCGTCTTGCACGCCTCGACGCACAAGCCGCAGCCGATGCAGCGGTCCACGTCGAAACACATCAGCCATTTGTGCTTGGTCGGGTCGTAGCCTTTCGGCGCTGACGTGGAAACAAAATGCTTTTGGACAACTGCCTTGGCCGTGCGCGCGGCGGACAGCGACAGCAAACCACCCAGCGCACCACCGATGGTGGCGAACATATGACGGCGTGAAACCTGGTTTTTCATGGGACTTCGCTCGGTTGATGCGGCACGTGGCACTCGGTGCATTTCTGCCCCGCGTAATGGTTTTTCACCGTGATTTGCTTGAACCACGCCGGTTTGGACGGATTGGCTTCGTGGCAACGGATGCAATGGCTGCCGGTGAGCTTGACGGGCATGATGTCAGGATTTTTCGCATGGTCCTGACTAACTCCGTGGCATCCCTCGCAGGAAAGTGTCTTGTGTTCAGCCTTGGCGAGTAACTGCAACACTTCAGAATGGCATTCGTCGCACGCCTTTTTGCCGGCATAAACCGGCTCATGAGAGGCAACCTGCTCCAGGGCGTCGCCTCGATAAAAACCGTACTGCCCGAACGAGGAGGGCGTCAAAAAATAGCGGGCAATCAGATAGGAAACGACAATCGTCAGGGTGAGGAGCACCAATCGAAAAATCTGCGGCGGCATCTTCATGCGGCATGTGGCATTTCGTTATTCACTCAACCATGTGGCGCTGCGGCCACGACCCGGCCTTTGCGCGCTGCTGTTTGGAGCAAATTCGCAGAACTCGAGCTTTCGGTGGGGTTCCTGGCCGGCACCCCGATTCCCTTCCGGCCAGGTCGAGCTCGTTCCCCATTTTTCCCGGTGTGACCGTTTGAACGCCCTGCCGCCCAAACGAAACCCAACTACTTCTTAAAAGCGCGGACGTATTTCACCAACGCCTTGATGTCGTCATCGGACAACCCTTCCGCCGCCTTCATCACCTGTTTCCCCTCTTTGTCTTTTGCGCCTTCCTTGATTACCTTGAAGGCCAAATCATCCTTGAGATCCGCCTGGAACTTGGCGTCCGTGTAATCCTTGACGCCGAGCTTCTGCCCCATTTTGGTCTGGCCCTTGCCGTCCGCGCCGTGGCACTTGGCGCATTGCTTGTCCCAATTCTCCTTCGCGTCGGCGGCTGAAGCCACCATGACGGCGCCGAACATCAGTGCCACTGCTGTTACGATCAGTCTTTTCATTGTTCGCTTTAGTTGTTGTTGTTTTCTGCCCGGCGCATTTTGCGCCCACCGTGGTAGTAGCGTCGTCCATCCGTTGGAAACGCACTACGCATCGGTTGTCCAATGCTTCGCATTTATTGCCTATCGCCTTTTCCACCTGAACCGTTTGCAAGACACGAGCACTGGCCAACACAAAAGACGAAGCCATGTCGCCTTTCTTCAACCTGATTCGCGGGAGATTTTTTCCCCTGCAGCGCACCGTCAGACCGGCACAGCTTCGAGCAAACGCTTCCGCGCGTAGTAAACCAATCCGCTCGCGCCAATGATTGCCGGCGGGGATTTCTCGACCGCGTCTGGGCAACTGCGTCGCACGCGCCT
The DNA here is from genome assembly GCA_964502895.1 of uncultured Bifidobacteriaceae bacterium. GTDB lineage: Bacteria > Verrucomicrobiota > Verrucomicrobiia > Limisphaerales > JADLHS01 > WYBW01. The sequence continues at coordinate 18,452 of CAZCZP010000045.1, read as the reverse complement.
ATGCCCGTGATTCCCCGCGCGCTTCGCAACCGGTCGTTGTCTTGTCACCGCCTGCGCAACTGCCCTGCTTCACGCAAGAAATGTCCGATTATTGGCAAGCCGGGTGTAGAGGCGGTCACCATACAAGCTTAGGGTGCGCACAAGAATTGTGATCGAACTGACTGACAAGAACTCCGAAGTGAATCAACCCGCGGAGCCAAAGAAATTCACTGCTGCGCGGGAAGGCGACACGAGCGAAACTGCGTTCGGAAGTCCGCGCGATTTTTTGGACAACCGATTTGTTTACGTCGTCGTTTCGGCCCGCGCGCGTGGCTTGTCCATCGGCGTGAACATGAATCCCGACAAGGGCTGTGATTTCGACTGCGTTTATTGTGAAGTCAACCGCAGGCTCCCGGCCCGCGAACCGCGCCTGGACGTGGATTCCATGGCCGCCGAACTTCAAAACACCATTTCCTTCGTTCGTTCCGGACGATTGCGCGAACGTCCGTGGTACCGGGCCATGCCGGATGAATTGCTCCAACTCCGCCACGTGGCGTTGAGCGGCGACGGCGAGCCGACTCTCGCTCCGAACTTTGCGGAAGTGTTGCAGGAAGTCATTCACGTCCGCGCCTTGAACACGTCGTCGTTCTTCAAGATCGTCCTCATCACCAACTCGGTCGGACTCGACCGCCCGCAGATTCAGGAAGCGCTGAACCATTTCACAAAACTCGACGAGGTCTGGGCCAAGCTCGACGGCGGCACTCAGGCATACCTCGATCGAATCAACCGCCCGCAGGCGCGCCTGGAAAAAATCCTCGCAAACATTTTGCTCACCGCGCGCCAGCGTCCGGTCGTGATCCAGAGCCTCTTCCCCGCGATCAACGGCGAAGAGCCGCCGCTGGAGGAGATTGATCACTACGCGAAACGGCTGCTGGAACTCAAGAACGCCGGCGCCCGGATTTCTCTGGTGCAAATCTACTCCGCCGCCCGGCCCACCACCCATTCCGAATGCGGCCACCTGTCGTTGAAATGCCTCTCGCGCATTGCGCAAACCGTGCGGCAGGTCACGGGTTTGAAGGCAGAAGTATTTTAGAACATTCGTTGGTCCACTGCGTAAAATTAACCCGGCTGTCAATACAGCCGGGTTATTTATTGGCGCAAAGGAGGAAGAACCTCTTGGAAGCGCGCCCTACTCAAAATCCATCTCGTAGCTGATCACCCCGGTGCCGACCTTGCTCTGAACCTTGGTGTTGGATTTGTTGATCACCGCTTGCATCGGCTTGTTGTCCACCAGCACTTCCGCGGTGAAGCCGCGGATGCCGTTGCGCCGCGCGATGCGCATCAAGTGCCTGAGGAGAAATGTGCCGATGCCGTGATTCTGCCACTTGTCCGAAACCACAAACGCGACTTCAGCGAGATTGGTCTTCGGGTCCAAATAATAACTGCCGATGGCGAGAATGTCTTCGCCATGCGCCTCGGGCAGCGTGCCCACAATCGTCACATCGTTGCGGTGGTCAATATAGACAAAATCCTGGATCTGCTTGCGCGGGACAATTTTTTGGTAACCCATGAACCGGTAATAAATCGTCGCTTCCGAAAGTTTGTAGAACAAGTCGCGCATCCGCGGCTCGTCGGTCGGGTGAATCGGCCGAAAATTCAACAGCGTGCCGTCGTTGAGCAGGTAGGTCGTGCGCAGTTCCTTTGGCCCCACAACAATCTTGCCCTCTTTCTCCGCCAGCTCGGCGGCGAGATATTTCGATTCGATGCCTTCGCGCAGGAGTTGCTCGCGAAATTTCGGATGTGCGATGCTGATAAGCGCCAGCGCGCGTTCGGCCACACTCTTGCCGTGCAGATACGCCGCGCCGTACTCAGTGACGACATAGTGAACGTCGGCGCGCGTTGTGACGACTCCCGCGCCTGCCGCCAGCCGCGTTACGATGCGTGACACCGCTCCACCCTTGGCGGTCGAGGGCATGGCAATGATCGCCTTGCCGTCCTTCGC
>CAZCZP010000045.1:2499-16371 GCA_964502895.1 uncultured Bifidobacteriaceae bacterium | reverse complement strand
GCCACGATTTTGCCCCGATCCATCGTCTTGCGCGCGCCCGTCACAACACCCTCACGAACCAGCGGGATGACGTCATCCGTGACCATTTCGGTATGGATGCCGAGGTCCTTTTTGTGTTTCAGGAAAGCGAGCAACGAGTGGGGAATCTTGCCGATGCCCAGTTCCAGAGTCGCGCCATCGTCCACCAGGGCCGCCACGTATTCCGCGATCTGGCGAGTCACATCGGTAATCTCCGCGGGCGGGACCTCTAAAATTGGCTCGTCACTCGGAACGAGCACGTCAATCTCCAACACGTCAATCAACGTGTCCCCCAGCGTGCGCGGCATGTTCGCATTCACCTGCGCGATGACCAGCGATGCGTTGTCGGCCGCGCTCTTCACGATGTCCACCGAAACGCCGAGGCTGCACAAGCCGTGTTCGTCCGGCGGCGAAACCTGGATCAGCGCCACGTCCAGCGGCAACCGGCCCGAGTTAAACAGGCGTGGAATGTCGGAAAGAAAAATCGGCGTGTAGTCGCCCAGACCTTCCTGAATGATGCCGCGCACGTTTTCCGCAATGAAAAAACTGTTCACCCGGAAATAGCGCGTCAACTCGCGATGCGCGTAAGGGGCTTCGCCGAATGTGAGCAAATGAACGATTTCTGTGTCCGGCAGTTCCGTCGCGCGTTGTGCCAGCGCCTGAACCAAACCGAGCGGCTCGCCGCAGGCCGTGCCGACGAAGACACGTTGGCCGGGGCGAATGCGCTTGACTGCTTCTTCGGCGGTCAGGATTTGCGAGCCGTATTTTTCCTTCCAAGCCGGATCGAAAGTCGTTTTGGTTTTGCTCATGCTCTTGCAGTCGTCGTTGGTCAGTGCGCCTCAGTGCCGCCGTTAATGGAATCGTGCGCCAACGTCATGCGCGCGTCGGCCACGTAGGCTTCCGTGCCGACTGGCCCAACGATAAACGGGTTGATATCCAGTTCGGTGATTTCCGGGTAATCCGTCGCAAGCTGGCTGATGCGTTGCAGCGCTCCGGCGATGGCATCGAGGTCCACCGGCGATTGTCCGCGCGCGCCTTTGAGCAGCGCGTAAGAACGCGTGCCCTTCAACATCTGCATCGCTTCGTCCGCCGTGATTGGCGCCAGGTGAAATGTCACGTCCTTCATCACTTCCACAAAAATGCCGCCCAGGCCGAACATCAACATCGGGCCGAATTGCGGATCACGCGTCATGCCGAGGATCACTTCGCGTCCGCGCGTGCCCATCTTCTCGACAAAGCCGCCGCGCAGGTGTGCGTTCGGCGCGCGCTTTTGAATGCGCAGCATCATGAGGTCAAACGCGTCGCGTACCTGTTCGGCGTTGGCGAGATTGATCCGCACACCTCCGAAGTCGGATTTGTGAATAATGTCGGGCGAAGAGATTTTCAACACGACGGGATAACCAATGCGCTCGGCAATCTCCACGGCTTCGTCGGCAGTGTGAGCAAGGTGCCCGTCCAAGATGTTAAACTCGTAGGCGCGCAAAATTTCCTTGGCCTCGACTTCGCCGATTTGCCCCTGTTTGCTGCGATGGTGCATCTGCAACACGCGATCCACGCGGCGGCGGTTCACCGGGAAGCGGGTTACGATGCGCGCCGGACGTCGTCGCCAGGCGGCGTAATCGCACATCGCGCGCAATGCGTCCATCGCACGATCCGGTGACGGATAATTCGGGATGCCGGCCGCCATCAAAGCGTCCTTCGCCCGCTCGACCGCTTCGCCGCCCATGAACGTCGTGAGCAGCGGCTTCTTCTGGTTGTGCGTCGCGGCCAGTTGTTCCGCCAGCCCCAATGGCTCGGTCATGTTCTGGGGTGTGACGACCACCACGATGGCGTCAATGTCCTCATCGTCTTGCAGTACTTTGAGCGAGTTGATGTAGCGATCCGGCGGTGCGTCGCCAATTACGTCCACCGGATTGCCAACGGAAGCCGATGCTGGAAGGAAGGGTCGCAATTTTGCCTTGGTCATCTCGCTGGGCGTGACCATTTTCAAGCCGAGCGTCTCCGCGGCATCCGCCGCCATGATCCCCGGCCCACCGGCGTTGGTAATGACGGCCACGCGATTGCCACTGGGCAAAGGCTGCGCGGCGAACGCCTGCGCATAATCAAACAGAGCCTCGAAATTTTCCGCCCGAATAACTCCCGCTCGCTTGAACGCCGCACCGTAAGCGATGTCCGCGCCGGCCAGACTTCCCGTGTGCGACGACGCCGCCTTGGCACCGGCTTGCGTGATCCCCACTTTCAGAATTACCACGGGCTTGATGGCCGCGGCTTCCTCCGCGATGCGCAGAAATTTGTTGCCGTCCTTGATGCTTTCGAGATAGCTGGCGATGACGGCGGTTTCCTTGTCCTCGGCCAGCGCCTGGAGAAAATCCGCTTCGTTCAAATCGGCCTTGTTGCCGATGCTGATCACCTTGCCCATGCCAAGTTTCTGTTTCGCGGCCCAGTCAAGAATGGCCACGCACAACGCGCCCGACTGCGAGATCACGGAAATTTTTCCCGCCGGTGGAACGGACGGCGCAAACGTCGCGTTCATCCGATGATGCGTGTTGAGAATGCCGAGGCAATTCGGCCCCATCAACCGCACCCCTTGGGATTTGCACAACTCCACCAGTTCGTCCTCCGCCGCCGCGCCTTCCGCCCCGACTTCCTTGAACCCAGCCGTGATGACGGTCACCACTTTCGCGCCCGCGGTGATGGAACTTTGGATGGAATCTCTCACGAACCTCGGCGGCACGACCACGATGCTGAGATCAACCTTGCCGCCGTACTCTTCGAGGCTGCGATAGCACTTCACACCCAACACGTCGCTGGCTTCCGGGTTCACGGGGACGATTTTGCCCTGGTAGCCGCTGTTGAGGAGATTCGCGACAAAGGCGTGGCCCACCTTGCCGGCATTGCGAGACGCGCCAAGCACGGCGATCGCCTGCGGACACATCAGTGATTCAAGCATAAAAGACTTCGCGCCGGAAGATGGATTGTTTTGAGTCTCCTGACTCACCAACGCTTGCCAAGCTGTGTACGCATTTTGTCAACCCGAGTCAAACCAGAGCACGACCAGAACCAAACCGCACCGCGACCCGCCACCGGGCACCTCTGCAAAATATGCGAAGCAAAGGGCAAGGTATGTGGAGCCGCTCTTCCTGCAAACGCGAATCCTAAGCTCGTCCCGGCGTTTCGCGCCACGGTCGGATGACCGTTTTGCGGATCGGCCGGCGCTTTTCGTCCGCGGAGAATCGCATGAGCAAACAAAACAACGGTTGCAGTTACAAAACCATTGACGCAAACGAAGCCGTCGCGGCCGTGGCGTATCGTCTGAGCGAAGTGATCGCCATTTATCCCATCACACCGTCCTCGCCGATGGGTGAATGGGCGGACGATTGGGCGGCTCGCGGCCTGAAAAATCTCTGGGGCACCGTGCCCGCGGTCGTCGAACTCCAAAGCGAGGGCGGCGCTGCCGGCACAATCCACGGCGCTCTGCAAACCGGCTCACTCAGCACCACGTTCACCGCGTCGCAGGGCCTGCTCTTGATGATCCCCAATATGTACAAGATCGCCGGCGAACTGACGCCCACGGTTTTCCATATCGCCGCGCGCTCACTGGCGGCGCAAGGCTTGTCCATCTTCGGCGATCACAGCGACGTGATGGCCGCGCGCGCCACGGGTTGGGCCATGCTTTGCTCGGCGTCCGTTCAGGAGACGGCGGACTTTGCGGTCATTGCTCATGCAGCCACGCTCGAAACGCGCGTGCCGTTCGTGCATTTCTTCGACGGCTTTCGCACGTCGCATGAAGTCGGGAAGATCGCGGAAATCTCGAATGACATTCTGCGCGCCATGATCAACGAAGAGCGCGTGCTCGAATGCCGCGCCCGAATGATGACGCCGGACCGCCCCGTGCTGCGCGGCACAGCGCAGAATCCCGATGTATATTTTCAGGCGCGCGAGGCGGCCAACAAATTTTATCTGCCCGTCGCCGATGAAGTGCAGAAGGCGATGGACAAGTTCGCGCAACTGACCGGCCGCCAATACAAACTTTTCGAATATCACGGCGCGCCAGACGCAGAGCGGGTCATCATCATCATGGGGTCGGGTTGCGAAGCCGTGCATGAAACTGTGGATCATCTGGTGGCCAACGGCGAGAAGGTCGGCGTGCTCAAAGTGCGGTTGTTCCGACCATTCGAAAGCGGGCGACTGATCCAAGCTCTGCCCAAGACAGTGAAGTCCATCGCCGTGCTCGACCGAACGAAAGAACCGGGCAGCGCGGGAGAACCGCTCTATCTGGATGTCGTCCAGGCGGTGTTCGAGACACTCAGCAACGGCAACAGCCATTTCACTTACACGCCCGCGGTCGTTGGCGGACGTTACGGACTTTCCTCCAAAGAATTTACACCGGCGATGGTGAGCGGCGTATTCGACAACCTCGCGCATCATAAAAAGAAAAATCATTTTACCATCGGCATCGAGGACGACGTTCTCGATTTGAGCCTGCCTTATGATCCCGGCTTTTCGACCGAACCCAAAGACGTCGTGCGCGCCGTGTTCTTTGGACTGGGTGCGGACGGGACGGTGGGCGCGAACAAGGATTCCATCAAGATCATCGGTGAATACACCGACAACTGGGCGCAGGGCTATTTCGTTTACGATTCAAAAAAGTCCGGGGCTGCGACGGTGTCGCACCTGCGTTTCGGGCCGCGGAACATTCGTTCGACCTATTTGATCTCGAAGGCGAATTTCGTTGCCTGCCACCAGCCGTCGTTGCTCGACCGCTACGACGTGCTCAAATACGCGCAACCCGGCGCGACGTTTCTGATGAACACGGCGCACAGTCCGGAGGAAGTTTTCGCGACGCTGCCGGAAACGATGCAACGGCAGTTGATCGAAAAGCAGCTCAAGTTTTACGTGATCAACGCTTTCAAAGTCGCCCGGGAAAGCGGCATGGGCGGGCGTATCAACACGATCATGCAGGTTTGTTTCTTTGCGCTGTCGGGCGTGCTGCCGCGAGACGAAGCGATTGCGCACATCAAGGATTCGATCAAGAAATCCTACGGCAAGAAGGGCGAAGAAATTGTCCAGATGAACATCAAGGCGGTGGACGCGGCGCTCGCGTTTCTGTGCGAAGTCAAAGTCCCCGCGACGGTCGCGCCGGGCCTGGCCGCACGGCCCACCGTGCCGGCGCAGTCACCCGCGTTCGTGAAAAACGTGTTGGCCAAAATGATGACGGGCGACGGCGACGATCTGCCCGTGAGCGCCTTGCCAGTGGATGGGACCTATCCCACCGCGACCTCGCGTTGGGAGAAACGAAACATCGCTTTGGAGATTCCGGTGTGGGACCCGAACGTCTGCATCCAATGCGGCAAATGCGTGTTCGTCTGCCCGCACGCGACGATTCGCAGCAAGCTCTACGAGCCGGCGCAATTGTCCAGCGCGCCAACCGAGTTCAAATCCGCCGACGCGCGCCTGCCGGAATGGAAGGGCAACAAATTTACCATCCAGGTCGCGCCGGAGGATTGCACGGGCTGCGGCGTGTGCGTGGACGTTTGCCCCGCGCGGAACAAATCCGAGGCGAAGCTCAAAGCCATCAACATGCGGCCCGTCGAACCGCTTCGCCCAGCTGAAATCAAGAACTGGGATTTCTTTCTCAACCTCGCCGACATGGACCGCCGCGTTGTGCCGCTCGACAATGTGCGCTCGATTCAGCCATTGCGGCCGATGTTTGAGTTCTCCGGAGCGTGCGCCGGCTGCGGGGAGACGCCGTACGTGCGGCTGCTCTCGGCGTTGTTCGGCGACCGCCTGCTGGTGGCCAACGCCACGGGTTGCTCCTCGATTTATGGCGGCAATCTTCCCACCACGCCCTGGGCACAGGATGCTTCCGGCCGGGGGCCGACCTGGGCGAACTCGCTTTTCGAGGACAACGCCGAGTTCGGCCTGGGCTTCCGCGCTTCGATTGACAAGCAAAAGGAATTTGCCAGCGAACTGCTCAAACAACTCGCGCCGCAGATTGGTGACGAATTGGTGATGAAGGTTCTCGGCAATCCGCAAACGGACGAAGCCGACATTTTTGACCAACGCGAATTGGTGAAGGAAGTGAAGTCGAAAATTTCCGGTCTCAACACGCCAGCCGCGAAGCAGCTTCTCGCGTTGGCGGATCAGCTCGTGCGCAAGAGCGTCTGGATACTGGGCGGTGACGGTTGGGCTTACGACATCGGCTATGGCGGCCTGGACCACGTACTGGCGAGTGGACGAAACGTCAAAGTGCTCGTGCTGGACACGGAAGTTTATTCCAATACAGGAGGTCAATGCTCGAAGTCCACGCCGCGCGCGGCCGTCGCAAAATTTGCCTCCGGCGGCAAGCCCGCGGCCAAGAAAGACCTTGGCCTGATGGCGATGAGTTACGGCAACGTCTATGTCGCCACCGTCGCGATGGGTGCGAAAGACGAGCAGACGCTCAAGGCCTTCCTCGAGGCCGAGGCTTATCAAGGGCCGTCGCTGATCATCGCTTACTCGCATTGTATCGCGCACGGCATCAACATGACCACCGGGTTACAGAATCAGAAGGCCGCGGTACAGTCCGGCCAGTGGGTGCTCTATCGCTACAATCCGGACCGCGTCGCGCAAGGTTTGAACCCCATTCAACTCGACTCCGGCGCACCCAAACTCAAGGTCGAGCAATATCTGAACATGGAAAATCGCTTCAAGATGTTGACCAAGAGCAAACCGGAGGAGGCGAAGCGGCTGTTCCAAAGAGCGCAGGAAGATGCCGACGCGCGCTGGCGGCTTTATCAGGCGCTGGCAGCGCGCGATTACAAGACCGGAAACGGAACGGCAACGACCAAGCCCGCGCAGGCCACGGTGTCCGAACATCCGTGAATGAAATCTGAAAACTGAAATCTGACATCCAAGCCATGGACCTGACCACTACTTACCTCGGATTGGAACTGCGCTCGCCGCTGGTCCCTTCGGCTGCCGCGCCGCTGACCGATGACGTTGCGAACATCAAACTGATGGAAGATTCCGGCGCGGCCGCCGTGGTGTTGTATTCGTTGTTCGAGGAACAACTGCGCCTCGACCGTTACGAGCTCCATCATCACCTTACACATGGCACGGAAAGTTTCCCCGAGGCACTCACGTATTTTCCCGAGCCAGCCGAATTTCACGTCGGCCCGGAGCAATACCTCAAGCACATCGCCCGGGCCAAGGCCGCCGTGGACATTCCCATCATCGCCAGCCTGAACGGCTCAACGCTGGGCGGCTGGACGGATTACGCCAAGAGAATTCAACAGGCCGGCGCGGACGCCCTGGAATTGAACATCTATAGCATTCCGACGGACGCCGACCTCACCGCCGCCGACATCGAGAAAGAGTACGCCCAGATCGTCAAAGCCGTGAAGTCCGTGATCACCATTCCCGTGGCGGTGAAGTTGAGTCCGTTCTTCACGAACTTCGCCAACGTGGCCAAGCACCTCGTCGAGGCGGGCGCCGACGGACTTGTGTTGTTCAATCGCTTCTACCAGCCGGACATTGACCTCGAATCGCTCGAAGTCACGCCGAACGTTTTGTTCAGCACGCCGATGGCCATGCGCCTGCCGTTGCGCTGGGTGGCGATTTTACACGGACGCATCCAGGCCAGCATCGCGGCCACCAGCGGCATCCATCGCGCGTCGGACGTGGTAAAAATGCTTCTGGTCGGCGCGGATGTGACGCAATTGTGCTCCGCGCTGATGCGGCACGGGATCAAACAGATTTCCGTGATCGAACACGACCTCCGGGCGTGGCTCGAACAACACGAATACGACTCGGTCAAGCAACTCAAAGGCAGCCTGAGCCAGAAGAACTGCGACGACCCGAGCGCCTACGAACGCGCTCAATACATGCGCGCCATCTCGACCTTTCCGTTCCCAGCAGGGAAATCATGACCGCTCATTTTCTCTGAGACTTGCCTGGCTCTCGCAAACCGTAAGCGCGCCGGCGAACAGTCTTGCCGTCGGAGGAATTCGCGGCAAGGTCCACCGGCACGCCACGGTTGTCGCAGCAAGGCCGTTTGCTGGACGGTTAGTCGTCGTCCTCCTCGTCTTCGTCGTCGGGTTCAAAACAGAACCAGCGATCGCAACCGGAGGCGGTGAGTTTGAGCACGCTGTCCTGAACCAGGCCGATGCCACGGGCGTAGCCTTTGATACTGAGATTGCCGGGTTCGAGGGGTGTGGTTTCTCCGACAATGAGGCAGTTGGTCAAGGTGCCGGCGGGAGTGCCAATGGTGGCTTTGTCATCCAGATGTTCGGCACGGTCCAGGGCGACGCCCGGCGCGATTTCCTGGTAATAGCGAGCGCCATTGAGTGGCCGGCCCGGCATCAGCAGACCCGGCTTGTTGCCGTTGACGCCCGCAAGCCAGGCGCCGTCATGGCTGACGACTTCGCCGTCCTCGTAGATGTCCACGTCCTCGCCAAAATAGAACACGTCGTGGCAATGGCGGCAGATGGCCACATAGTTCCAGGAGATTTCGACGAGTTCCCCGTCTTTCCACTCCATCTCGCGCATGATGGCGCAGTTGACGCCAGCGACTTTCTTTGTCTTCGACAGCACGGAGATAAAGAGGACGACTTCCTCACCATCGTCCTCGCCTTCCAGCAGAAGGTAAGAACCCGGTTTGAGGGGAATGAAGTAGTTGTTCACGCCTCGCGGACCCAGCCGGCAATCCTCCAGAAAGAAGGTGTCGGTGTAAGGGATTTCGACTTGTGCTTGAACGGCTGGAGCCACGGCGGCGAAAGCCAGTACCGAGGCGAGCAGCATTGCGCCTATGTTTGATTTGTTCATGATGTATTGGATTGGTTTGTCGTGTTGATCCGCGGGCAACCCGGTGCATTCCGCCCGCTGCCCGCCGGAAGCACGTCTCCCGGCTACAAAGGCAATGATCTTTTGGTTACGCGCCCACTCTGCCGGTGAAGCGATGAGATTGGTGTGAGGCGAGAATGAGAAAATCGTGAGAAGCTCCTGGCCGGGCTGTGTCCCAGGCTCAACGTCCGCGTCGCGAAACCAATTAGGACGCTCCCATCGGCGGCATCAGGGAACCAAGCGAAAGTACTGCTGCGTCCGGTCACGCGGAACGGAGATCTGGTTGTGACCGTCCAGAGGCACAGCCGTTTTCAGCACGGGCGACCAGTTCTGCAGGTCCGAAGAACTTTGCACGTTGAACGGATCGTCGGTGAAAGGCCAGGTCAACAGCACGGCGTCTTGGATCGAGAGAACGGGCGCGCCGTTGGTTAGGTTGGGGGCGGTGAAGGAGGCGAGCGTCAATCCCCGCCCGTCATTGATCAAGCCGATCTCCGGCGCGAAGACCAATTCGCGGGGCGTTCCGTTTGTCTCGGACGAATCCGTCACCAGGACACGAACGCAATTTGTAAATGTGCCTGCGGGCACGGTTACGATCAGACCGGAAGCCGAATTTGAGGCCAACTTCACGGCTGCGCCGCTGGCCATCTGGTAGTAGCGGGCACTCACGGCGAAGTTCGCCGGCATGATGATGCCAGCCTCGGCCCCTCCGACTCCGGCCAGCCACGATCCTTCGTGACCGACGACAACTCCGCCTTGATATGAATCCACTTCCTTGCCGAAGAAATGCACGTCGCCCGTCTCGACGCATTGCGCGTAGAAGTTGCGCGCGACTTCGGTGAGCTGGCCGTTCGCAGTTTTGCGTTCTTCGATGACGCGCGCCGGGATTGCCTGTGGTTGGCCCGCAATGCTCAACGAGATATTCCGGGTCTCGGCCAATACCGAGATCGTGAGAACGATGTTTGTCCCACTTTCGATTCCTTCGAGAACGAGTTGCCGTCCGGGCGAAATGGGGAAGAGCGGATGATTGCTGAAAGGCACAAACGCACAGCCTGCCGGCAAACCAACGGTCCCGAGCCAAAACTCCGTCAGCAGCAGCGTATCGTCGTCATTGACCAGGCCGACGCCCGGGGCGTAAGTCTTGGTGGTGGCGACTACGTCCGTTCGCAAGAGGTTCGTCTCCAGAACTTGGACGCAGTTTGAGAATGCACCAGCGGGCGTCGCCATCGTAACGCCCATCGCGATGTTCTCCGCGCCGTCGAGGGCCGCCACGGCTTGATTCTGAAGGTAACGCGCTCCAAGCAGAAACGTGCGCGACATGACGATTCCCGGAAGCGCTCCGTTGGTCCCCGCCTCCCATAAGAGCGACTGGCCGACGATCTGGCCGTTGAAATAGAAATCCACCTCCTCGCCAAAAAAGTAAACGTCGCCGGTTTCGATGCTGCGCGCGTACCAAAACCGGCCGACTTCGTTCAGCGCGCCGTTAACGACTTCGCGCTCCTCGACCACGCGCGTCATCACGGTGCGGGATTTGCCGCCGGACTGAAGCGTGATTGGCTTCGTTTGATTCAGCACGGTGATGGTCAGCACGATTTGCTCTCCCGCGTCGTCGCCTGCGAGCACGCGGCGGTGGCCGGGATTGAGAATGAAATGGGGTGGTCCGCCGAAGACGGAAAAGTGGCCGTCATCAATGGGAAATTGGGCGGTGAATTGCTGTGCAACGGCTTCGACCGTTACGAGCACCGCAACAACGCCTGCGAGCTTGGTCATGCCTATGTATTCACCGTCACGAACTGACATGCAAGCCTTGGCAATGTCTTCAAACCATTTCAAGCCGCACCACGAACAGGCTTTCGGGTTCCTTGATCTGCGCGTTGATGCGGCCGCCCAGCAATTCGATGATCTTCCGGCAAAGATTCAGTCCGAGGCCGGCGTGCGCGGCCCGCCCGTCTGCCGACTCCGTGTTCCGCCAGAACGGATCGAAAACGTGCTTGACGACCTCGGCGCTCAATCCGTTGGCCGGGTTCGCCACCGAGATGACTCCGTCCGCGTTCGCCTCAACGCGAATCGTTCCGCCCTCGGGAGTGTATGACACGGCATTGTCGAACAGATTGGTCACCACGACCCGGAAAAATTCGGGGTCCGTCTCGATGCCGGCCTCGGGATCAACTTCCCAAGCCACGCGCAGTCCACGTTCAGCCGCGCGGGATTCAAAGGGCTTCCACCAATCCATCAAGACACTGCCAATCTTCACGTCGTGATTCTGCAACTGCACGTTGCCGGCCTCGATGCGGGTGATCGAAAGCAGATTGTTGACGAGCCAGTTCATCCGTTTGGCGATCTCAAAACACTCCTCGGACGATTCCCGATATTCTTCCGGCGACCGCAGGCGGTTCAAGGTCACTTCGAGCGTTGTGAGCAGTCCGGCAATCGGCGTCCGGAGTTCGTGGGCCACGTTGGACGTGAGGGTGCGCTCGCGCACAAGCACTTTCTCGACCCGTTCGAGCAGGCGGTTCATTTCCTGGGTCACCGGTTCCAACTCCGTCGGCTGAGGCCGCAAGGCGATGCGCTGCCCGGGCGCACCTTCCTCCAGCCGCCCAATCTGAACTTTTAATTGATCGAGCGGTTGCAGACTTCGCCGCACAACGATCCAAATGATCAAGCCTCCAAAAAAAGTGCCACCCGCCCACAGGCCGATCAATGGACGCCGAATAGCCGCCAGCGTCGGCGCAACGGTGTCCACTTTCGCGATGACAAGTTGAACGATTTTCGGGCCCGGCTGCTCCGTCACCGCGGCTGGGGCCGCGGAGTCACCAGAATTTTTCTCGTCGGCGTCATCTTCGTTTCGCAAACCACGCCGCACATCAAACTCAATGCCCGCGCACCGTGCCGGTTGTCCTCCCGGCAAAACAACGCTACGCACTTCGGGTTGATCGAATGACCCACCAAAGCGAGGCAGCCACCCTGTTCCCATGTCAGGAGAAGCGGCAAGCGGGTCGGCGCTGTCCTTGGTCCAGACGGAAAAGTAATCAACGCCCGGCTGGTGGCCCGGTGGACTGGTTCCGTTTTCAAGCCACTCAATTTTTACCGCGCCGCGATCCGATTCAATCATGGACGCGAGCAGCACCGTCCGCTGAACCAGGTTGCGATCAAACTCGGCATAGAGTCTTTCCTTGATCGCAAAGAACACGACCGTGCCGCCGGTGCCGAGGAGCAAGGTAAAACCGCCGAGAATCCAAACGATCAGTTTCCAACGCAGGGAATTCACGATGTCAGGTCTCCTCCTGAAGCACATAGCCCTGCCCGCGCCGGGTGTGAATGAGCGTCGGCATGTCCGGCAGGTGCAGTTTTTTGCGGAGGTATCCGACGTACACGTCCACCACATTGCTGCCCGCGCCTCCGTAGTTCTCGTACACGTGATTCCAAATGTCCGTGCGCGTCACCAGTTGCCGTTCCCGCCGGGCAAGATACTCCAACAGCCCATACTCGCGCGCCGTCAATTCGATCTCGTGGTCGCCGCGGTGGACGCGACGTGCGCTCGTGTCTATTTCCAGATTGCCGATGCGGATGATCGGGTCCTTCTGATTATAGGAACGCCTCACCAAAGCTTTGAGGCGCGACATCAGTTCGCCCAGAAAGAACGGCTTCACCAGATAATCGTCTGCGCCCAAGTCCAGTCCTTTCATCCGGTCTTCCACGGCGTCCTTCGCCGTCAAAATGAGGATCGGCGTCGCGTTTCCCTTTTCGCGCAGCCGGGCGAGAACAGCCAAGCCCGGCACTTTCGGCAGCATCAAATCCAGGATGATGACGTCATAGCCGTTGTTCTCGGCGAGCCAAAGTCCTTCCTCACCATCGGGCGCGGCATCCACCGCCCAGCCCACTTCCCGAATCGCCTTCGAGACAGACTTCTGAAGCGGCTTGTAGTCCTCGACGAAGAGCACTTTCACGATGGATCGAGAATAACCCAACCACATGAGAAGACAATGAGAACGGCGCGGCGACCTTGTTTGAATTCATGCCACAGGGCGCGCGGCGTTCACGCCGCCTCAACATGCGGAGTCGTGCAGCATTGGGGAAACTCGATGTGCGTTGAATGAAGTGGCGTGAACGCCGCCCGCCACGACCGAAATTCAGAAACCCACCGGTTCCACCGGCATTTCACCCACATAGCACCGGTAATCCACGCCTTGGTCGAATCCGTTGAAGCGGATCGCTGTAACGTGACCAGGCAGCCAAAGCGTGTTGCACCGCTTGCGATGCCGATACCACTCCAGCCACATCTCGCGTTCCGGATACAACCGTTGCAGCGCGAACCGCCACTGACGCAGAATCTCGCTCTCGCCCGGGAAAAGGCCGGTTGAATCCTCCGCTCCCTCCATGCGCTGTTCCGCCGCGTCCTGCGCGAGAATCGTCGTCTGGGGCGACTTCAAGTTCGCGACCTTGAGCGGAACGCCGTTGGAGGAATCGTGGGCCGTGATCAGGTAGCGGTTGATGCCGTAAGTCGAGTTGAGCCAGAAAGAAGCCGGGTAAGGAAATCCCTCTTCGCGCCACTCATCCACGTGCCGCGCACTTGGACAACGAAAAAGTTCTTTCGTTCCGCCGAGGTAACGCGTGTAAGCCACACCCCAGTACGCGTCCGGATGATTCGGCGAGAGCAACTCACTGGTCCAAGGATTCGCGGTCCACTGGCCGTGGTCCGGGATGCTGCCGCCCGTGTGATGAAATTGATTGCCATATTCATCGGCGTACATCGTCGCGCCGATTCCAATTTGCCGGAGGTTACTGATGCAGCGCGCGGACTTCCCCTTTTCCCTGGCCGAGTGCAACCCCACCAACAACAGGCTCGCCAGAATTCCGATGATCGCAATCACAACGAGCAGTTCAACCATCGAGAACCCGCGCGCGCGCGTGCCTCCAGAAATTTCCGGGCCGATCACAGTCGGATGATAGCCCACGCACGGCGGCGGAACAACGTGAATGCATACCGGCAAGTTTGGCTTGAACTTCCCGGAACAAACCGGGAATCTCGGGCGC
>CAZCZP010000045.1:0-2399 GCA_964502895.1 uncultured Bifidobacteriaceae bacterium | reverse complement strand
GCTCCCTCGATTATTTGGTTTCGATCAAAACCGCTTGGTGAGTGTCACCACGGCGAGGTCGCCTTCAGGCCGGTCTTTGGCAGCGAATTCATGCACGTAACGGGCCGAGGCGAACAACCCGAGCTTGGGGCAGAACGTCAGAATTTCCGGACCGACTCCGACCACGTGGGCGAGCGCGTCCGAGGTTCCCGGACCGCTGTTCTGCGTGACCTGCTGTTGCCAGTAACCAATCACGCCAAGGTCAACGCCTTTGCATACCGACTTGCTCAGTCCCCACTCCATCGTCAACGTTTGACCCGGCGTGATGTCGGTGTCCCTTTGCTCGTGATTGATTTCGTAGCGATTCAGCAAGCCAACGGCCCAGGTTTTCTCCTCGTTCACATACCACGTTGCGCCGGCGGTAAACATGTGAGTCCAGAATCCGCTGCCGAGGTTGGCGAGATGGTCTTTGTCGAAATCACCCGTCGGCGCCCAGATGGCGTATGCGGCGGCGATGTCGAATCGTTTCGTGTGCCAGGACAGCAACAGCGGTTCAACCTGCATGTCCCCCAAACCAAACCGGTCGTCTCTCGCGCCCGCGGCTTTGAGCTCCTTGTATCCAAACGGCACGATCACATCCATGCCGTAGTCCGCGCCGAGAAAGTCCCAGTCGGTCATCCAGATCAGGCGCGGCGCGTTGACATACGCAAAGGCGTCAAAGCGGGGCGGGCCATCCGGGAAGCGATCGGCGAAATATAAAAAGTTGTAGTCGCGCAAATATGCTCCCTCGGGCGGAAGCGTGGCGGTCTTGATGCCTTCCGCGCCTGCGGGATAATGCTGCGCGCCCGCGTCCGGCGCAAATGGCAGCAGGCCGGCGGCGGCGATGAGCAAGTTGAACAAAGTTGTCTTGAGCGTGAGTTGTTTCATGTGGGTTCCGGGCTTACGTGGTTCCGAGTCGTTTCAAACATCCTGCAATTTTCCGGTGAGGTAAGTTTCGTACGCGCTCAGGTCGAGCAAACCGTGTCCGGAAAGGTTGAACAGAATCACGCGCTTGCGGCTGCTTTCGCGCGCGCGGATGGCTTCGTCGGCCACGGCGGCGATGGCGTGGGCGGATTCCGGCGCGGGCACAATGCCCTCCGTTCGCGCAAAGAGGGTTGCCTGCTCGAAGACTTTCGTCTGGTGATAAGCTTCCGCTTCGATGAGTCCGAGTTTCAGCGCATGGCTGACCATCGGTGACATGCCGTGATAGCGCAGTCCGCCCGCATGGATCGAAGGAGGCATGAAATTGTGGCCGAGCGTGTACATCATCAACAAAGGCGTCGTCTCCGCGGTGTCGCCGAAGTCGTAGCGCAATTCGCCTTTCGTCAGCGATGGACAAGCAGAAGGTTCAACGCCAACGATGCGGTAATTTTTTTTCTCCGCGATTTTTTTCTGGAGAAACGGAAACACCAGTCCGGCAAAATTACTGCCGCCGCCGCAACAACCGAAAATCGCATCCGGTTCTTCGCCGGCCAGTTCCATTTGCCGGATCGTTTCCAACCCGATCACCGTCTGGTGGAGGCAAACGTGATTGAGAACGCTGCCGAGCGAGTATTTTGTATTCGGCGTTTTGACGGTGTCCTCGATTGCCTCGCTGATGGCCATGCCCAGGCTTCCCTGGCAATGTGGGTCCTGCGTCAGCACTTTGCGACCATACTCGGTTTGATCGCTGGGACTGGGATGCACCGTCGCGCCCCAAGTGTGCATAAGCATCCGGCGATACGGTTTCTGCTGGTAGCTCACCTTGACCATGTAGATGTTGCATTCGAGGTCGAAAAGTTTGCAGGCCAGCGCCAGCGACGCACCCCATTGTCCCGCGCCCGTTTCAGTCGCAAGCCGTTTCGTGCCGGCAACCTTGTTGAAGTAAGCCTGCGGGACGGACGTGTTCACCTTGTGACTGCCGGCGGGACTGGCGCCTTCGTATTTGTAATAAATGTGCGCGGGCGTTTGCAGCGCCTTCTCGAATCGCACGGCGCGCAGCAACGGTGTCGGCCGCCAGAGCGCATAGATATCGCGCACAGGCTCGGGAATTTCGATCCAGCGCCCGGCGCTGATTTCCTGTTGGATCAGGTTCTCGGGAAAAATCGCACCGAGGGCGTCGGGCGGCATGGGCTGTTTCGTGCCGGGATGCAACGGCGGCGGGAGCGGCTCGGGAAAATCGGCGTTGAGATTGTACCACTCCTTTGGAATGTCGGCCTGGGTCAGATCAAATCGCGTCTGCATGTTCGTTCGCAAGGTGAATTGAACACGCGCAGCGTGACACCTGACGGCGCCTGCGTCTTGAACTTTTTTGCTGAAACCTGCGCAGGAATTGGCCTGCCAAACTCGTGTGAAACCAGCGCCCGAAAATGATGTTGCATTCGCGCCACAACGGGAGAAGG
>CAZCZP010000044.1:0-20691 GCA_964502895.1 uncultured Bifidobacteriaceae bacterium | reverse complement strand
GTTCTCAAACAAATCCGCGCGCGCGGCCGAGACGCCAGTTTTCTCTCCGCCGGCCATCGGATGACTGCCGATGAAATGCGCGTTTGCTTTGGCTACCAATGATTCGAGTTCCTTCACCACGCTGCCCTTGACGCTGCCCACGTCGGTGACAATCGCGCCGCGTTTCAGCGTGGGAAGCATTTGTTTCACCAGCGGGCGCATCTGCGCCAGTGGCGTGCAAAGTATGACCAGGTCCGCGTCTTCAACGGCGCTCAGCAAATCCAGCGTAGCCCGATCCACTGCGCGGAATTTGTTGCATTCGCTCACTCTAACCGCGCGCCGAACATAGCCTTCGACGCGGCGGGCCAGTCGTCGGCGTTTGATGGCCAAGCCCAGCGAGCCGCCGAGCAAGCCAACGCCGACGAGGGTGATTTTGTTCCAGCGCACGCAGGCAGGATAGAGGATGGAAGACGGAGGATGGAAGATTGTTTTCGTTGAGGCGATGATACGTAAACGCGTTAGAACGTTGGTGTGGCAGCGTTTTGACGGTTCAACGCTTCAACGTTTTAACGCCGATTCGCCCACCCGTTCCAGAATCACATCTGCAACGAGCGGTTCCGTGCCTATCGCCGGAGCGTACCAGACCAGTTTCCCCTGCTTTTCGGTTGGGTTGCGCCAGGTGGGTTGTCCGGCGGCGAGCCGTTCTTTGACGATACGTTCAGGCTCGCCCAGCAATACCGGGATGTCCTCCCGTGTGTGCATGCCGTCGCTGATAAAGAACGGGACGACGACGATGTTCCGTGTCTGGGCCAACGCGTAGGACTTAGTGATGCGGGGCGATTCTTCCATGAAAACGGCGTGGACGGCCGCGTACAGATTCTTGGCTCGAATCAATTCCACCTGGCGTTCGATGGATTTGCGCGAGTTCTCGCTGCGCTCCGTGCCGTGGCCGGCGATGAACAGCGTGATGTCCTTTGGCTTCGGCGCGCGAGGAAAAGGAAATGTCCCGACGATTTCTCGCGCGCGGGCGAGCAACACGTCCGTCATGCTGTCGTGGGTGCCGATGGGTTTGCAGCAATGCGCGAGGCCCGAGGCAAGTTGCGTGATCCGCGACTCTGGATCATCGGACAACGAAAAGCCAAGTTCGCGCGGAATGACTTCCTCGCTGAAGTAACCTTCGCTGATGAACAAAGGCACGATGAAAACGCGTGGCCGGGAAATCGTGGCCAACACATTTTTGATCTGCGGCTCTTGTTTCCAGAACGCCTCGCGCACTTCTGCGAACAAACCGCGCCGACGCAGTTCCGCCGCGTGTTGATAGACCGGCGCGCCGGACTCCGCGTTCTGCGTCGAGCCGTGGCCGAGCACCACGAGAGCGGCATCGGAAAAATTCTGTTGGTCCACACGGCATGGTTAGCGCAAGCGTGAGGAAGCCGCAAGCAGCGGGCGCGGCTTTGGACTGGGAGCGCCGGCATCTTTGCAATTGACCGCAGCCGATCTCGCCCCTGCTCGTTCCTCCAAAAATCCTTGCTTCAATGCCGCGCCTCTCTAACGTGAATGCCGGACCCATTGCTCAACACCCATGACAACGATGTTTCGCCCCCAGCGCAAGCGCGCCTCCGTGATTTTCATGCTCGCAGGTTTGCTCGCCGCCGTTGCGCAAGCCCAAACACCTGAATGGATCTGGCATCCGAACGATGGCCAGCCTCCCGGAATTGGTGAAGTCAGGTTCTTCCGCAAGACCTTCACGGTTCGTGGTGACGTTGCCAAAGCGGCAATCGCCGTGGCGGCTGACAATCAAGCAACCGTGTGGGTGAACGGGCAACAGGCCGGTCACTCCGACAGTCACGAACGCGCGGCTTATTCTGACGTGACGAGCCGGCTCAAGTCCGGCGAAAACGTCCTCGCCATTCGCGCGGTGAACAACGATGGCCCGGCGGGTCTGCTGGTGAGTCTGGAAATCACGTCCTCGTCGCAGCGCAAACAACTCGTTGTCACAGATGCTTCCTGGCAGACCTCGGCGATTGAGGCGGAGGATTGGCGTTCCGCCTCAGTGAAAACTCCGGCCAATTGGGTTGCCGCCAAGAGTTTTGGCAGGGTCGGCTCGCCACCTTGGGGTGAACCGCTCAAGCCCGCGCAGGCCACGCCCGCCGAAGGCATCACTGTTTTGCCAGGCTTCAAGATCGAGTTGATTCATTCCGCGCAACCCAACGAAGGCTCGTGGATTTGCATGACGGTTGACAACAAAGGCCGGCTCATCATCTCTCCACAACGCGATGACCAGCCGCTTTTGCGCGTGACCCTTTCGCGCGGCGGCCAGGTCCAGAAAATCGAACCGATCCCCGCGCCCTTGCGGCAGGCGATGGGCCTTTGCTACGCGCACGACAGCCTTTACGTGAACTGCCACGGGCCAAGCGGCACGGGCCTTTATCGCTTGGTTGACGCGAATCGCAACGATCAGTTCGATAAGGACGAGGTGCGCTTTCTGAAGAAATTTGAGGGCGAAGGCGAGCACGGCTATCACGCCGTTGTCGAAGGCCCGGACAAAATGATTTACGTGATGAACGGGAATCACACCAAAGTCCCCGACAGCATCTCGCCGGAATCGCCGCATCGAAACTATCAGGAGGATTTGCTGTTGCCGCGTCAATGGGACGCCGGCGGCCACGCGGTCGGCATTCTTGCACCGGGCGGTTACGTCGTGCGCACCGATCCGGACGGAAAAAGGTGGGAATTGGTCCATGCCGGTTTTCGCAATTCCTACGACTTCGATTTCAACCGCGACGGCGAAATGTTTACTTTCGACAGCGACATGGAATGGGACTGGGGCATGCCGTGGTATCGGCCCACGCGCATCAATCATTGCGTCAGCGGCGGCGAATCCGGCTGGCGCTCGGGCACAGGCAAATGGCCGGATTATTACCCGGACAGCCTGCCCGCCGCGGTGAACATCGGCATCGGCTCACCCACGGGCGTGAAGTTCGGGACCAGGAGCAAGTTCCCCGAGAAATATCGCAACGCCCTTTACGCGATGGACTGGTCTTATGGCCGCATTGTGGCCGTGCATCTGCAACCGAACGGCGCGAGTTACACGGGCAACTACGAGTCCTTCGTAAAGGGCAAGCCGCTCAACGTGAGTGATATGGAATTTGGCGCGGACGGCGCGATGTATTTCATCACGGGCGGACGTGGAACGCAATCGGGGCTTTATCGCGTTAGCCACGTGGGTGGGTCGGTGGGAACGCGTTCCGCCGAGTCCCAGGGAATAATCAGCGTAGAAAAGGCCGCTGCCGCGACCCGCAAACTGCGCCGCGAACTGGAAGCTTTTCATGGCAAGAAAGACCCGAAGGCCGTTGAGTTTGCCTGGCAATATCTGACCAGTCAGGACCGCTTCATTCGTTATGCGGCGCGAATTGCCATCGAACATCAGGACGTGAATCAATGGAAGGCTCGTGCTCTGGCGGAAAAGAATCCTGATGCCGCGCTGACCGCGCTGCTCGCATTGGCGCGTTGCGGTGGAAAGGAAACGCAAAGCGAACTGCTCGGAGCGATGAAGAATTTCCCGCTCAACTCGCTCACTGAGGAACAAAAGCTGGCAAAGTTGCGCGTCATTGGGTTGAGTTTCATCCGTCAGGGCCGGCCTTCGCCGGACATGACTGCGCTGGCCATCGAGAAGTTGAACGCCGTTTATCCCGCTCCCACCGAGGCGATGAATCGCGAGTTGTCGCAACTGTTGATCTATCTCGGCGCGCCGGATGTGATTTCAAAAACACTGGCGCTATTCGACAAGGCGCCGACGATTGAGGAGCAGGCGCACTACATTTTCCATCTGCGCAACGTGAAGTCGGGTTGGACACTGGAGCAGCGCAAAAAATACTTTGAGTGGTTTACCAGGGCCAGAGTTTCCGGGAAGCCCGCCCTGCACTCGCCCGCGCTGGTGCAATGGTTCAAGGAAGTCGAACGCGATTATTCGGACGGCGCAAGTTATCCAAAGTTCCTGGTCAACATCCGCAAGGACGCGCTGGCTACGCTGACGAGCGCGGAACGAACGGCGTTGCAGCCCGTCATCGAAGAGAATCTCAACACACCGCCGTGGAAACCAACCATGGAACGAAAGTTCGTCAAGGAATGGTCCGTGGGCGATCTCGAAGGGCGGCTGGGTGAAGTGGGCGGCGGGCGCGATTTCAAGAGCGGCAAGAACGCCTTCAACGACGCGCAATGCATTCTGTGCCATCGCTTCGGCAACGAAGGCGGCTCGGTTGGCCCGGAATTGACGGGCGTGTTCAGCAAGTACTCGCGCCGCGACATCCTCGAATCGCTGCTCGAACCGTCCAAGGTTGTTTCCGATCAGTATCAGAATTCCAACATCTTCAAGAAGGACGGCGACGACGTGAGCGGTCGCATCATTGACGAGAATGCGGAGCGCATCATCGTGTTGCCGAACATGCTTGCGCCGGAAACGACCGTGGAAGTCCGCACGGCGGACATCGCGCGGCGCGAACCTTCCAAGGTTTCGGCCATGCCAAACGGCGCGCTCAACAATTTCACCGCAGAGGAAATTCTGGACCTGCTCGCTTATCTGGAATCAGTCGGGAAACCGAGCGCGGCGAATTTCAAAACTGCGGCCGGAAACATTCGCTCTCAATAGTCGCGCGACGCAGGTCAATCGGTTTGGCGAAGCACTTCGTTTTGCGCCGGCGCGAAAGCCCGGTCACCGCGCCAGAATTCGACATTCGCCCGCGACGTTGTTAATCTCCGCGGATGCCTGACAAATCTCTGAACGTGCTTGCCGTGGTGGGCAGTTTGCATCGCGATTCGGTCACACGCACGGTCGTCCAGCACATCGCCGGGCAACTGCGCGCCGCGGGTTGCGCCGTGGACGTGCTCGATCTGGACAAGGAGCCGCTGCCGCTTTACAACCCGGACACCGCCGAGGACCAGTCGGGATTTCCGGCGCTGCAAGCCCGCGTTGACCGCGCCGATGTTTTCATCCTGGGCACGCCGGATTACCACGGCAGCATCAGCGGGACGCTGAAAAATTTTCTGGACCATTTCTGGCATGAGTTTGCCGGGAAACTTTTCGCGACCGTCGTCGCGTCGCACGAAAAAGGCCTCACGGTCACGGACCAACTCCGCACGATTGCCCGCCAGTGTTATGCGTGGACGCTGCCTTACGGCGTTTCGTTTACAGAAAAGCAGGACGTGCAGGACGGACAGATCATCGGCGACCCGTTCAAGCAGCGCCTGGAGATGCTGATCCGTGATGTGCGGGTCTATGGAGAATTGTTGGCCCGGCAACGCCGCACGGACCTGGCGGGGACGGACGCCACTTTCATGGCGAGATTGCGCCATTAGTCTTTAGCGCGCTTCGAGACGATGGCCAGCAGCCAAACATGACAGCAATTGCGGCCACACTTCAAAGCTGGTCCGAAGCGGCGTTTGGGCTGGTGTATCCAGCGACTTGCCAGCTTTGCGGCGAACGGCGCGCATCGCCAAAGGAGGGTTTGGTCTGTTCGCGTTGCTGGAGCAAGGTACGTTTCATCAAGCAACCGTTCTGCGATCGTTGCGGCCTGCCGTACGAGGGCGAAATCACGACCCGTTTCGAGTGCGGGAATTGCCGCGGCCTGGAACTGCACTTCAGCTTTGCGCGCTCGGCGGTGGCCGCGGGCGGCGTGATTCTGGAAGCCATTCATCGCTACAAGTATCAACAGGCAATGTGGTTCGAGCCGTTCCTGGCGGATGTTTTTCTGCGCGAAGCCGTGCCCGCGTTGCGAAGCCAGGGTTGGGAATTGATCGTGCCGGTTCCGCTGCATCCAACGAAACGGCGCGAGCGGGAGTTCAATCAGGCTGAACGCATGGCCCGGCATCTGGGGCAAGCCACGGGAATTCGGCTGAACAAAAGCCTGCTTCGACGTGTCGTACCCACGCGCACTCAAACGTTGCTGACCCGGCAGCAGCGCGCCGCAAACGTCCGCAACGCTTTCGCCATGAGCAATCGCCGGCGGCTGAGTGGCGAACGCATAATCCTTGTGGATGACGTATTTACGACCGGCGCAACCACCGACGCCTGCGCGCGGGTGCTGCGGGCGGCGGGCGCGGACGAGGTTTGCGTCTGGACAGTTGCCCGGGGACTCTAAATAATAATGGCCATCGGTATGGTGCTTTTGCATAGCTTGAAAACTCTCGTAAACCTCACGGAGGCAAAATGAGCGTTGCGCCCCAGCCCAATCCCCCGCTACCCGCCACCCCGGCCGTGCTGCCGGCGATTGCGTTCGTCAAGAAGCCCGCAGCGCCCGAACCGGGCGAGCCCGCCGTAACGCCACCCCCCAAGGACAGCAATACGTCGTTCGTCAAGAAGCCCAAAATGGCGAGCAAGCCGCGCAAGCGCGAAATCCCCGAGGGACTTTGGACGAAATGCCCCAAGTGCAGTACGATGCTCTTCGACAAGGAACTGGACGAAAACCTGAAGGTTTGTTCCCAGTGCCATTATCATTTCCCCATCGGTTCGCGCGAACGCATTCACTCGCTGGTCGAGACCTGCACTTTTGAAGAAATGGACGCGCAGATGACCAGCGTGGACGCGCTGGGTTTCACCGGTGTTGCCACCTACACCTCCAAGCTGGATGCCTACCAGAAATCCACCGGGCTGAAGGACGCCGTCGTCACCGGTATATGCAAGATCGGCGAGCACCGGGCCGCGTTGGGAGTGATGGATTTCAGCTTTCTGGGTGGCTCGATGGGATCGGTCGTGGGCGAAAAATTGACCCGCCTCATCGAACGCGCGACGGAAAAGGAATTGCCGCTGATCATCATTTCCACCAGCGGCGGCGCGCGCATGTACGAAGGCATGTTCAGCCTGATGCAAATGGCGAAAACTTCAGCCGCGCTGGCGTATCATGCCAAGGCGCGCTTGCCTTACTTCAGCATCCTGACGCACCCAACGACTGCCGGTGTCATGGCCAGTTATGCCACGCTGGGCGACCTTATCCTGGCCGAGCCGGGAGCGATGATCGGCTTTGCCGGCCCGCGCGTCATCAAGGACACGACGCAAGCGGAACTGCCACCCGGATTTCAAACCGCCGAGTTCTTGCTCGATCACGGATTGATTGATGCCATTGTGCCGCGCAAGGAAATGAAAGAGCGATTGATTTCCTATCTCAGTTACGTGACGGCGGGGCGGAATGGAGCGGCCCGCGCAACCGGCACTTGAACGTTTTGCCGGATTGCGGAATTCCCTTTTGGCAGTTGCCGCTTGCTCCGCTCCGTTGCACGGTTAACCTCTGTTTGTGGACACGCTGCCTGGCCGACACACGTTCCTGTTTGCCGTAGTGGTTTACGGATTGAGCATGGTTTACTCCGTTTTCCTCTGGCGCAAAGGGTTTCGGAAGGATGATCACGTCAATTATTTTCTGCTGCTGGCGGCCTTCCTTTTGCACACGACGGCGATGGTGCAACGCGGCTTTTCGCTCAACCGCTGTCCGGTCAACAATCTCTTCGAGGCCACGATCTTCATCGCGTGGGCGTTGGCGCTGGCGTGCCTTATCGTCGGCCTGCTGCCACGGTTGCGCTATCTTGCCGCGTTCGCGTCACCCGTTTTGTTCGTCATCGGCGTGTTCGCCTTGATGCCCGCCTTGGACCCACCGCGCGGGCCAAAACCCGAATTCACCGGCTGGCTGGCAAGTTTGCACGCAACCATGATTCTGCTGGCCTACGGTGCGTTCGGCCTGGCGTCGGTGGCGTCCATCATGTTTCTCACGCAACAGCACAACCTGAAATTCAACAAACTGCGCGCGGTGCTGTCGCTGCTGCCACCGATTCAACGCTTGGAAGTGGTTGCCAGCCGGCTTGTGCTGGTGGGATTCGTCATGCTCACGCTTGGCCTGTTCGCGGGCGGTCGCCTGCCCCGGCCTGATGGCGCGCCCTTCCTGAAAGATGCCAAGGTCATTTGGTCCGGCGTCCTCTGGTTGTTGTATCTGGGATTGCTGATCGGTCGCTGGCGCTTCGCGGTCTCGGGACGGCGGCTCGCCTGCGGGGTGATCGGCATTTTTGCGTTTGTGTTGCTGACGTTCTGGGGCACGAACCTGCTTTCTGGCTTGCATCAACCATGAACGCCAAACCGTCACGGGTCACCAATGGGTGGCAAGACGACTGGCGAAATCCGCCTGGCCGAGAGTTTGCGCACCGCCGAAAAGGATTTCAGGTTTCGGTTTTCGGATTTTGTTAACATGCCCATCGTCGTCGTAGGTCTGAGCCATCATTCTTCGCCCGTCGAGTTGCGGGAGCGTTTCGCATTTGCCGAAGCGCGCGTGCCCGCCGCGCTCGAATTGTTGCGCGCCCAACGGATTGCCGACGAGGCGGTCATTCTCTCGACTTGCAACCGCGTGGAAATCTACGCCGCGACACCGCTCGAAAGGGCAAAAGCATTCACCGAGCTGAAGGGATTTCTGACCACGATCAACGACTATCGCAATCCGCTGACTGACGAGTTGTACACCCTCGGCGAACCGCAGAGCGTCGCCCACCTGTTCAAAGTTGCCGCCGGGCTCGATTCGATGGTGCTGGGCGAAACGGAAATCCTCGGCCAGCTCAAGAAAGCCTACGAGCTTGCGCTCCAACACGGGCATACCGGCCCGCGCCTGAACAAGGCCTTTCAACGCGCGTTCAACGTCGCCAAGCACATTCGCACGGAAACCAACATCCAGCGCGGCAGCGTGTCGGTGGCTTCCGTGGCCGTTGAACTGGCCGAGAAAATTTTCAATTCCCTGCAGGATCACGACGTCATGGTGATTGGCGCGGGTGACACCAGCGAGAAAACCGCGCGTGCCCTGCTCTCACGCGGGGCGCGCAGCATTCTCGTGGCGAATCGCTCCTACGACCGGGCGCTGGCCCTTGCCAACGAACTCGACGGACGGGCGGTGCCGTTCGATGACTGGGCCAGGGAATTTGACAAGATTGACATTGTCATCAGCGGCACCGCGGCGCCGCATCACATTCTCGACCGGCCGAAACTCGAAGCGCTGATGAAGCTCAGGCGCGACCGTCCGCTGCTGTTGATTGACATCGCTGTCCCGCGTGACATTGACCCTGAGGTGGTCTTCATCGAAAACGTTTACCTCTACAACGTGGACGATCTCCAATCCATCGCCGACGACTATCTCCAGCAACGCAAAGATGAGATCGTCCGGTGCGAAGCAATCATTGCCGAGAAGGTGAAACCGCTTTTGGCGGACAGCCCCAGAAATTCGGCGGCAAGTATTGCACAGCCGTCACCCTCCCCGTCCCATGCCTGATCGCCCCATCATCATCGCCACTCGCGGCAGCGCGCTCGCGCTGGCCCAGGCCAACATGATCGCCGCTCAATGCCGCGCCGCGTTCCCGAGACTTCGCTTTGAGTTGAAAATCATCAAGACCACCGGCGACAAGTTGCAGAAGGCTTCGATGACAAAAGCCGACCCCAGCTTGCCGAAGGGTCTGTTCACGAAGGAACTCGAAGTCGCATTGATCAAAGGGCAAGCCGACCTCGCCGTACATAGCCTGAAGGATTTACCCACCGATTTGCCCGCCGGATTGAAGCTGGCCGCCACGCCCAAACGCGCCGATGTGCGCGACGTTTTGATTTATCGCGACGGCGACTACTTTGCCAACCCGGAGAATCATCAGAAAGACAATTGGACGCCGGGCCAGAGCGCGCTGCGCGGGCTTAAGCCGCACGCGAGCCTCAGAGATTTTCCCGCGAAGGCGACCATTGCGACGAGCAGCACGCGGCGCAAAGCGCAATTGCTTGCTGCACGACCAGACCTGAACGTGGTCGAGATTCGCGGCAACGTTTCCACGCGCATGCAGAAAGTAGCTGACCGCGCGGAACTCGATGCCACGGTGCTGGCGCTGGCCGGAATCACGCGGTTGAATTTCTCCCTCACACCCGACGGAAAAATTCACGGCGACGCCGTGCCCGATGGGTTGCTGGCCACGGTGCTCCAATTGGACGTCATGCTGCCATGTGTCGGCCAGGCCGCCATCGGGATCGAAATCCGCGCGAACGACGAACGCATCGCCAAACTTTGCGAGCGCCTGAATCACTACAACACCTTCCAATGCGTGACCGCCGAGCGCGCGTTTCTGCATGGCATGGGTGGTGGATGCCTCAGTCCGGTTGCGGCCTATGCGGAAGTCGTCGGCGAGAAGCTGAGGCTTCGCGCGGTATCTTATCGCGATGCCAACGTGCGCCGGGGTGAATCAAAACGGCCAGTCAAGGAAGCATTGGAACTCGGCGAGCAAATGGCCGCGGAACTGCGTTGACCGGCCTTCGTGTCGCAGTTCAGATTTGAAAAGTCGTATCGTAACCAACCTCACGCGATTCCGCATTCCGACTCACAGAGCGTTCTATCACCGAAAGCAAATCTCCGTGGTCAATCGGCTTGTGGAAGAAGGCCATCGCGCCTGCGGCCAGCGACCGGCTCTTGTATTCCATCGGATCGCAGCCGGTGATGACAATGATCGGGATATTCCTCGCCTCCTCAAGGCGGCGCAACCAGGACATGACCAAAAGCCCATCCCAGGCAACGGCCCCCATATTGGCGGGCAGACTGATGTCGAGCAGAATCAGATCGGGATTCTCTTTTCTAACCGTGCTGATGGCTCCCGGGCCATCCATGGCGGTGACAACCGAGTAACCGCGCGACTTCAATTTCAGCGAGATGGTCTTCAGAATGATCGCGTCATCATCCACGACCAGGATTTTCTTTTGCCTGTTGGCGGGCTGTTCCGACGGGGTTTCGTCCGCACCTTCGTCTTGCGAACCCGCGCGACGCGCCGACCGGGACGCGAACAGCCGCATTAAGAAGCTGCCATGCTGGCTGCGCTCGGCCAGTGAGTTGCTCATTTCAATGCTCATGTTAGTTCTTGGTTATTGTGCGCTAAGACAAGATAACGGCAACGTGCCCCAACACCAACGGGGCGAGCTTGGAATCCAAACCCGGTAACTTCAGGGAATTCACTCCCGGTGATTTCCCGGGAGGATCGTTCGCGGAAGATGGACTTGGAGGGGAAAGAATCCGGCTGCGAAGAAAAATGGTCGGGGCGGCGAGATTTGAACTCGCGACCTCTTGCACCCCAAGCAAGCGCGCTAGCCGGGCTACGCTACGCCCCGACCAAAAACCGGTATGAAGCCCGCGAAGATACTACTCATCCAAGTCGTTGGTTCAATCACGAAGATTCACGCCCGTTTCTTGGCGATGGTGTGCGTCGCGTGGCCATAAAACGCCTCCGCACACTCCATCAAGGTCTCGGATAGCGTCGGATGTGGATGAACAGTAAGCGCGATGTCCTCGGCGGTTGCGCCCATTTCGATTGCCAATGTTGCTTCGGCAATCAGCTCTCCTGCGCCCGCGCCACAAATGCCCACGCCCAATACGCGTTCGCTTTCCGGATCTATGATCATTTTGGTGACGCCGTCCGTGCGATCAAATGAAAGCGCGCGGCCCGAAGCAGCCCAGGGAAATTTTGAAACCTCGTATTTGATGCCGCGCTCCTTCGCCTCGGCCTCGGTCAAACCGCACCACGCGAGTTCGGGATCGGTAAACACCACAGCGGGAATCACGACGCTCTCGAACGTGCTGGCTTCGCCATTGATGACTTCGATTGCGATCCGCCCTTCCTTGTGCGCCTTGTGCGCAAGCAGGATTCCACCCGCGATGTCGCCAATGGCGTAAATGTCCGGGTCATCGGTCTGCTGTTTCGAGTTCACCTTGATGAAACCTTTGTCGTCGAGCTTGACCTTCGTGTTCTCCAAACCGAGATCAGCGCTGCCAGGCGTGCGGCCAACGGCGACCAACACGCGGTCGTAAAGCTCTTCAAGCTTCTGGCCGTTGTAATCCATCTCGACTTTGATCTGCTTTCCAACCGTGGACATTTTTGTGACCCTGGCTTTGACGCGGATTTCCTTGAACGCTTTCTTCGCGTTGGCCACGACGGGTCGAGCGAGATCGGGGTCCGCGCCAGCGAGTATGTTGTCGAGCGCTTCGACTACCACAATTTTGCTGCCCAAGGCGGCATACACGGTCCCTAGTTCCATGCCGATGTAACCGCCGCCAACCACGAGCAGGTTTTCCGGAATATCCTCGATCTCCAGCGCCTCGCGTGAAGTCATGATGCGCGGATTGCCCAGGTCAAATGCCTTGGGCATCGCGGACTTTGAGCCGACCGCGATAATGGCTTTGTCAAAGTTGATGAACTGTTGTCCCTGCTCCGTCTCGACGCGCAGCGTGTGGGAATCCTCAAAATACCCGCGTCCCTGGAGGACTTGGACATTACGCATCTTGGCCAGTTGCGCAATGCCTCCCCCGAGCTTCGTCAAAATGGATTCCTTCCACGTCCGCAACTTTGGCAGATCAACGGACGGCTCGGCGAAGGTGATGCCGCGATGCGCGGATTCGCGGGCGGCGGAAACCTGATGCGTGGCGTACAAAAGCGCTTTGGAAGGAATGCAGCCGCGATTCAAACAAACGCCCCCCAGCCGTTTGTCGCGTTCGACGAGAATCACTTTTTTGCCGAGGTCCGCCGCGTAAAAGGCCGCCGCGTATCCGCCCGGCCCCGCGCCGAGAACAACGATTTCAGTTTTGATCGGATCCATAGATGCACTCAAAGCTTCACTGTCTCTTCGCCAAATTCCTGCAACGCCTTCACCAAATCCACCATGAACCGCGCCGCCGCCCCGCCGTCAATCACGCGATGATCATACGACAACCCGAGCGGCGTCATCAGCCGCACCTCGACTCTTCCGTCGCGCGCGACGGGTTTCATCGCGCCGCGGCCCAGCCCCAGAATGCCGACCTCCGGCTTGTTGATGATGGGCGTGAAATGCGCGCCACCAATCGCGCCCTGGTTGGAGATGGTGAACGTACCGCCCCTGAGTTCATCGGCAGTCACTTTGCGGTCGCGGGCTTTTTGCGCGAGTTGTTCAATCTCCTTCGAGAGATCCAACACGCTTTTCTTGTCCACGTCGCGGATGACCGGAACAATCAAACCTTGCTCCGTGTCCACCGCAATGCCGATGTGGAAATATTCCTTCACCACGATTTCCTGCGTCACTTCATCGAGGCTCGAATTGAACAGCGGATGCCGCTTCAAGGTTTCGGCGAGCGCGTTGAGAATCAGCGGCGTGAAAGTCAGCCGCGAACCCTTCTGCTCATAGGCCGGCGCATATTTCTTCCGCAAATCATTCAGACGGGTGAAATCCGCGTCATCAAACTGAGTGACATGGGGGATGGCATTCCAGTTTTCCAGCATCCGGCGCGCGATGACCTGCCGTAATTGCGTCAGCGGCTTCTTTGAAATCGGTCCCCATTTGGAAAAATCTACTTGCTCCGCGACGGCTTTCACTGCGGCGGGTTCGCCGGGCTTCGGCTTTTCGGTCAGCTTCTGCAACCGCTGGATGTAGGCCCGGAGGTCGCCGATGACGATGCGTCCACCCGGCTCGGTGCCGCGCACGCGGCCCAGGTCAATGCCCAACTCCCGCGCAAGCTTGCGAATGGAAGGAGATGCCACGGGTGCCGCGACCGGGCGAGGCGATTCTTCCTCGGCTTCGGCCGGGCTCTCGTCCGCCGTCGGGACTCCAGGTTCTGCAACCTGCGCCGGCGCGGCGGTTGCCTGACCGCTTTCACCCACCGAGAGAATCCGCTGGCCGACACTCAACTTGTCGCCGGGCTTGACGAAAACTTTCGCCACGACACCCGCAGCGGTAGCCGGAATGCTGGCGACGGCCTTCTCGTTTTCCAGTTCAATAATCGGTTGATCCTTGGCGATGGTGTCGCCTTCTTTCACGAAGACCGTCACCACCACACCGGAATCAGCGCCCTCACCCAGTTTGGGTAATTTCACGTCCATAATTCAGAGCGCAATAGCTTGTGGGAAACCGCGGGCCGTTCCTAGAAAAAACTCACGCTCGCGGCACGACAGCACAACTCCTAAGCCACGCGGCCCGCGCAATAAAGTGTTACGCGGGGTCATCGCGCCCTTTTTTCGGCGCTCCAGCTTTGCGATAAAGGGCACGCACTCGCGTCCCGGTAATAGGTGCAATCGGCGCATCTCACGACGCTGGGCTTCGCGCTCAACCTCGTCTTGACGATTATCGAAGCCGCCTCGCGATGCGTGTCGAAGCGCACCCGGTGGCATTGTCCCGGCGGGAGAATGATGACTTCGCTGTCGCCGCCGATGCCGACAGTTTTTTCTTTCACGCGTCCAGCCTCCAGAAATTCCATCACCAGGCTTCCTTGGAAAGTGACATAAACTTCAGTGCTTCCAGGATGGTATCCGGGTTCGGCCGCCTTCTCCGCATCCTGTGGCAACACCGAAAGCAGCAGGCCAACGTCGTCGCTGCCGAAGCATTGATCATTGTCGAGCCTGGTGCCTGAAAGATAAACGGCTGTCTGGCCCGAGTGCCGCATGAGTCGAAGCAATTCATCCAATGAGTGCGTCGGTGTCGCGAGCGCCTGCCTGACTATGTCGCTCTGCGCTGCATACTTTTCCGGCTTGTCCCATTGGCGAAAATGCTGGCATGGCACAACGCGCTTGCAGCGGCAAGCCGCACCCTCAACGATTCCCCTGCCCTTGCATTGTGAACAATCGGGGTCAATGAACTCGTAAGTGCCAGCGCCCCGGCAAACCGGACAAGTCGAATCGGATTTCGCGCCTCCAATCGTGCTCATGGAAGCTGTCTAGCCCGCGTCCACAACGCTGTCGAGTCGCAAATCAGGGGTACTGAGATTCGAGCGCCAAGATTCTGCGCTTGGACTCAACCGTGGACGTTCGGTATGCTCGCAACAGATTTCCCGGCAGGCTCGGCCGGCAACTGCTATGCGCTCCAAAACTTGTCGAAGATTCCTCGTGTGTTTGATCGCGTGCGCCATGTTATCCGCCACGCACGGCGGGGAGCGCTGGCAAGGTCGCTCCATGGTTATCTCGCGGCAGGGCATCGTCGCCACCGAACATCCGCTGGCCTCACAAATTGGCGCCACCATCCTCGCGCAAGGCGGCAACGCCGTGGACGCAGCGATTGCCGCCAACGCCGCCATGGGATTGGTGGCACCGATGGCCAACGGTATTGGCGGCGATATGTTCGCCATCGTTTATCAAGCGCGGAGCGGAAAGCTTTACGGCCTGAACGCGAGCGGCTGGTCGGCTGCGGCTCAAAGTATTGAGTTCATAAAAAGCCAGGGCTTCACGACCAACATGCCACAAAGTGGGATTCACTCCGTCACCGTGCCGGGTTGCGTGGACGGCTGGGAAAAACTGTCGGGCAGATTCGGCCGCAAGAAACTTAAAGACCTGCTCGCGCCGTCCATTCGCCTGGCCGAAGAAGGATTTCCGGTCACAGAGATCTTTTCGAGCTACTGGGTGGACAGTGAGAAAAAGCTGCGAACCAACGCGGCCGCCGCCCGGACGTTTTTGCCAAATGGCCGGGCGCCCGCGGCGGGTGAAATCTTTCGCAACCCGGAACTCGCCTGGTCTTACAAGCAAATTGCCAAACACGGGCGCAAAGCGTTTTACGAAGGCGAGATTGCGAAGCGAATCTTGAAGTGCTCGGCGGGCCTGGGCGGCGCAATGAACGAAGAGGACCTCAAGAGATTCTCCTCAGAATGGGTTGAGCCAATCTCAACCACGTATCGCGGCTGGACCGTTTATGAGATTCCGCCAAACGGACAGGGCATCGCCGCGCTAGGGATGTTGAATTTGATGGAGAATTTTCCGCTCGAAAAGTTCGGGCCCAACTCCGCCGACGCCCTCCACGTGATGATCGAGGCGAAGAAGCTCGCCTATGCCGACATGCTGCGCTACGTAGCCGACCCGCATTTTGCCAAAGCGCCAGTGGCTGGGATGCTCGCGAAAGACTACGCGCGGTCGCGCTCTGGATTGATTGACATGGCGAAGGCAAATTGCAGCGTTGCCGCAGGTCAACCGCCGCCGATGGGAACGGACACCACCTATCTTTGCGTAGTGGATGCCGAGGGCAACATCGTTTCGTACATCCAGAGTAATTACAACTCATTCGGCTCTGGCGTCGTACCAGAGGGCGCTGGGTTTGCGCTGCAAAATCGCGGGGGACTGTTCAGCCTTGACCCGAAACATCCGAATGCGCTGGCGGGGCGCAAACGACCCCTGCACACCATCATCCCGGCGTTCATGACAAAAGGCGATGTGCGCATCGCTTTCGGCATCATGGGCGGATGGAATCAATCGCAGGCGCATGCACAATTTGTATCGAATCTCGTGGATCATCGGATGAATTTGCAGGCGGCGATGGAGGCAGCCCGCTTCACGAAGCTGACGTTCGCGGGTTGCGATGTCCGATTGGAGTCGCGTGTTCCGCTGGAGGTGCGCGCCGTCCTCGCCGAACGCGGACATCAAATTGACCTGCATGGAGTGTTCGCTGACACTGTGGGTGGTGGTCAGGCGGTAATGCGCGATTTCGCCACTGGCATCAACTATGGAGCGTCCGACCCGCGGAAGGATGGTTGCGCCATCCCGCAGCCCGTGCCCGCCAAATGATTATCGAAGCAGTCGAATTCAGGAAAGCTTTGACAAAGACGGAGAACGACATTTCAGTCCAACCAGAAGACCCGCGTGGCGAAGCGGCAACGCAACTTGTGCGCGAACTAACCGCGGAGATAGCGGCGCTGTACAGCGATTTTGGTCAGGACGGTTCAGGTTCCTTCAGCGCCAATGATGTGCTGGTGCCACGCAGTGCGTTTGTCGTGGCGCGCTTGAACGGTCAGCCGGTTGGCTGCGGCGCGCTACGGCCAATGGATGCCGAGACGATGGAGGTCAAGCGCATGTATGTCGCTCCTTGCGCGCGACGCCTCGGTCTGGGCCGGCGGATTTTGGCGGAACTGGAGCGACTCGCTGCCGGATTTGGTTATCATGTCATGCGACTGGAAACCGGCATTCGCCAGCCGGAAGCAAGAGCGCTTTACGAGCGTTTCGGTTTTCACCGCATCCCGCCGTTCGGTCAATACATCGGCAATCCGATCAGTGTTTGCTACGAAAAGGCGGTGTTGAAAGCGTAACATGTCCGAGCACCAAGCCATCATCAGTTGGAGCCGGAACAACGCCGACTTCCTCAAGGGAAAATATTCGCGCGAACACACGTGGTCATTTGACGGCGGTGCGACCGTGGCCGCGTCTGCATCGCCCGCGAACGTTCCAGGACCGTATGCGAATGCGGCGTGCGTGGATCCCGAAGAGGCATTTGTCGCATCGATTTCGAGTTGTCACATGCTGTGGTTTCTTTTCCTGGCAAGCAAACAAGGCTTCGACGTGGAGAGCTACAGGGATGCGGCAGTCGGGGCGATGACTAAAAATGAAAATGGCATTTCGTGGATCAGTTCAGTAACGCTTAACCCAAAAATCGTTTACACCGGGGCAAAACGACCTTCGCAGGCCGACGAACAGCAGCTTCACCATCTGGCGCATGAACAGTGCTTCATCGCCAATTCGATCAAGACACAGGTTTCGGTGCGATCGGCCTGATATGGGCTGACCTGGCCAAAAAATCCATTGCCCATCGGCGCTTTACGTTGGAAATGTATTTCTCGCACGAAAGTTAATTGCCTTGCCAGCGGGTGTGTGGTCTATTGCCGCGGTAACGCCTCAGATAACCGTTTGTGCGTTCCATAAACTGAATAACGATTTTATGACAACTCAAACTGAAGCCAGCGCCGTCTCGGAGAAAACCAAAGAACTGTGCGAAACGATTCTGAGCGACCCGGCGGTGGCGTCCATCCGCCAACGGATTGACACGTTTATGGCCGATGCCAAAGCCCGCGGCCAGTATGAGAGCGTCATGACGAAGGGCCAGGCTTTGAATGAAAAGCAACAGCGTTCGCTGCCCCTCAGTGGCGAAGAAATCAGCGAATTCGAGAAGCAGCGTGAAGCGTTGCTCAGCAACCCGGTAGCACGCGGCTTTCTCGATGCGCAGGAGGAAATGCACCAGATTCAACACTCCATCCAAGAACATGTCGCCAAGACGCTTGAACTCGGCCGCGTGCCAGGACCTGAAGATTTTGACTCCGGCTCATGTGGACACGGTTGCGGTTGCCACCACTGAAAGTTGAGGGATAGCCAGCAATGGCGCGCGGGCTTGCTAAACAACAGGCCTACTTCGGAAGTTCATGCCCCGCGCCCTGTTTACGAAACTGTTCATCCAACTGTTCCCACCGTACGGACATCTGCTTGACCTTGTCGGGGCGCGAAGCGGCAAGATTCTTTGATTCGATACGGTCGCGCTTGAGATTGTACAGTTCCCATTCACCGTTGTTTTCCGATTCGGAAACCAGTTTCCAATCACCGGCGCGCAACGCTCGATTACCCTCGTGATGCCAGTAAAGCGCATCGCGCGTGAC
This sequence comes from uncultured Bifidobacteriaceae bacterium, assembly GCA_964502895.1. Taxonomy (GTDB): domain Bacteria; phylum Verrucomicrobiota; class Verrucomicrobiia; order Limisphaerales; family JADLHS01; genus WYBW01. The sequence goes on along the minus strand of CAZCZP010000044.1, from coordinate 2,314 downwards.
GGTGGTATCACGTTTGAAAAGGGGCGTAAGACTTTTCCCGGGCAATGATGGACGCAACCGTCCCCGCCAGTCTTCCGGAGGTTTCACGCCGGCCAACTCCAGCACGGTTGGAACGAAATCAATGACGTGCGCAGGAGATTGACGCAGCTTGCCGCCGGACCGAATTCTGTCGGGCCAATGAATGATGCACGGTGTGGCGATCCCGCCTTCGTGCACCCAGATTTTGTGACGGCGAAATGGCGCGTTCGCGGCGCTCGCCCAGCCCGGACCGAGGCATAGAAATGTTTCGGCCGACCCCGGAGGCGCGCTTTGATCGTGGCCATCGCCCCTCACGAGCAACGAGGCGTCTGCGCCATTGTCCGAGAGGAAAATGATCAGTGTATCTTCCCACGCACCCATTTTGCGAAGTTGATCGAGCACCCGTCCGATTTCGCGGTCCATGCGGTCCACCATCGCGACGTGAATGGCCATCTTCGTTGCCTGAAACCGTTGCTGTTCATGCGTCAGGGTTTTCCACGGCACAGCATGTTCAATTTCGCCGGGGCCGACTTTTTCGAGCAAGTCAGGTTTGAGATACCGTGGCGTGAATTTCGGATCCAACGCTGACAAATCACTGCGGACGATCCCCCCTTTGCGAAGGCGTTGCCAGCGCTGTTCGCGAATCTCATCCCAACCTGCAAGGTAACGATCCCGATAACGCTCGATATCTCCCGTCAGCGCGTGCAGCGGGAAATGAGGCGCAATGAAGGCGAGGTAAAGGAAAAACGGTTTCTCCGGGTGTTGCGTGCGGTGCTGGGTGAGAAAGTTAATCGCATGTTGCGCGATGGTAGTCGTTGAATAAAAATTTTCGCCCGGTTTCACAGCTGGCAAAGGTTCGTCGTCGAGGAGATGCGTTTTGGGTGTGAAATAACGATTGTGGTCATCGAACGAATACGAGCGGTCGAACCCGCCCGCGAGCACCTTGCCATCCACGTGCCACTTGCCCGAGTGATAGCTGCGGTAGCCTGCTGGCTTCAATAATTCAGGTAACAAAGCTGCCCATGCTGGGCGCTGTTTCGCCGGGTCGCGATTCACCTGTTGCGCGTAATAGCCGGTCAAAAGTGACGCCCGCGTCGGCCAGCAGCGCGCTGTGTTGTACATCTGTGTCAAACGCAAGCCACCAGCCGCCAGCCGATCCAGATTCGGCGTGGCAATTTCACCACCGTAACAACCGATGTCCGAGAACCCGAGGTCATCAGCCAGAATGAGAAGAACGTTCGGAGGACGATTCGGAGTGGCGGCTACGACAGACGGCGAAGCGGCAAACACAATCACCAACACGACAATCCAATTCAACATGGCAAAGATTTTCAAGGTTGTTTTGTTCCTGCCAGCCTGATCTTTTGCAGCGCCGCCGCGAGTTCCTTCAATTTCCCTGGATGCTCAGCCGCCAGATTTTTTCGTTCACCAGGATCGTCGCCAAGATTGAAGAGCAGGCCGCCTGGATCATTGCCCAATTCAACGTTTGTGTTGGCTGCACGTGCCGGACCATTGTTTGGTTCAATGTATTTCCAATTGCCCAGCCGTAATGCAAGCACGCGGGCATGCTCGACCAAGTGGTCACGGCCAGTTCGTGAGTCGCCGAGCAAGGCCGGCAATACATTCACGCTGTCTGGACCTTCGTCCGTGGAAAAATTTTGACCCACGAGCGCCGCTAAACTCGCGGGAAAATCCACCTGACTGACCATCGCATCGGACACACCCGGTTTGATTCGGCCCGACCAGCGCACAATGAACGGCACGCGCGTTCCGCCTTCGAATGCGCTGTACTTGCCGCCGCGCCACGGCCCCGCGGGCTTGTGTTCGCCAAGTAATTCGTTTGCTTTGTCTTTGTAACCGTCGTCGAGCACGGGACCGTTGTCGCTGGTGAGAATGACAAGTGTCTTTTCCGTCAGTCCGAGTTTGTCCAGCGTCGAAAGCAACTCGCCAACGCACCAATCAAATTGCAGAAGGGCATCGCCGCGCGCACCCATACCGCTCTTGCCGACGAACCGAGCGTGCGGCACGCGTGGAACGTGAACATCATGGGTGGCGAAGTACAGGAAAAAGGGGCGATCTTTGTCACGCTTTTCAAGAAATCCCACGGCCTTGTGTGTGAATTCATCGGCCATGTCTTCGTCCTTCCAACACGCGGACTTGCCGCCGGTCATGTAGCCGATGCGTCCGACGCCGTTCACAACGGCCATGTTGTGGCCATGACTCCAATCCAGCTTGAGTTGATCCCGGTGCGCGACACCGGTCGGTTCGGCTGGAAAAGGCTCCTTGTAGTTGACTT
>CAZCZP010000043.1:0-20748 GCA_964502895.1 uncultured Bifidobacteriaceae bacterium | reverse complement strand
TGGCGAAATGCCCGTAGTCGGACGCCAGCAGCGACGGCGCAATTATCATGCGCGACAGCTAAACAGAATGCCTTGTGGGATGAAAGATGGAAGATAGGCGGCGGACTCTTCAAGCTGTAGCCGGCGCGGGCGTCCCAAGTCCTGGCAGCGTTGGCGGTGCAGGCTTCGGCGGCGGTTCAGGCAAGGGTGTACCTGCGGGCGCGCCCATCATCGGACCAGAGTCCTTCTTGGGTGCCGGCGGATTGAATTTTCCCGTGCGCACAATTTCCTCGACCTGCGTGCCATCCAGCGTCTCGAATTCGAGAAGTGAATTGGCAATGAGTTCGAGCTTGTCGCGATTGCTTTCTATCAGGTTCTTCGCGGTCTTGTAAGCTTCGTCAATGATCCGCTTGACCTCGTCGTCAATCTCCTGAGCCGTCTTTTCGCTGTAATCTTTGGTGCGCATCATGTCGCGACCGAGGAAAACATATTCCTGGCTCTCGCCGTAAAGCACGTTACCCAGTTTGTCGCTCATGCCCCAGTGCATCACCATGGCCTTGGCCATGGCTGTTGCCTGTTGGATGTCGCTGGCCGCGCCACTGGATACGTCGTCAATCACACATTCCTCGGCGATACGCCCGGCCATCGTCATGATGATGGTGTCAATAGCCTGCTTGCGACGCATGTTCAAAACGTCTTCCTTGGGCAAAGACATTGTGACGCCCAGTGCTTGTCCGCGCGGGATGATCGTAACCTTGTGCAACGGATGCGTGTGCTTGAGCAAAACGTTCACGAGCGCGTGGCCTGCTTCATGCCACGCGGTAAATTTTTTATCCTCGTCACTCATCGCGAGACTGCGGCGCTCGCGGCCCCAGCGAACCTTGTCGCGCGCTTCTTCCAGTTCGAGCATGCCGACGCCTTTCTTGTTCGTGCGCGCGGCGAGCAGCGCAGCTTCGTTTAGCAAGTTCGCGAGTTCCGCGCCGGAATATCCCGGTGTGCCGCGCGCGATGATGGACAAATCCACGTCCGGCGCGAGTTTCACGTTCTTGGCGTGAACCTTGAGAATGCCTTCGCGCCCGCGCACGTCCGGCAGATTCACAGTAACTTGACGATCAAAGCGTCCAGGACGCAGCAACGCAGGATCAAGCACGTCCGGACGATTCGTCGCGGCGATGATGATTATGCCTTCCTGCGTGTCGAACCCGTCCATCTCAACGAGCAACGCGTTCAGGGTCTGTTCGCGTTCGTCGTTGCCACCACCCAAGCCATGACCGCGGCTGCGGCCCACGGCGTCAATTTCATCAATGAAGATCAGGCAGGGCGTGTTCTTGCGCGCCTGTTCGAACATGTCGCGTACCCGGCTGGCGCCGACGCCCACGAACATTTCCACAAAATCTGAGCCGCTGATGCTGAAGAACGCAGCATCGGCTTCTCCTGCGATGGCTTTGGCCAAAAGCGTTTTGCCTGTACCGGGCGGGCCAATCATCAAGACGCCCTTGGGAATGCGCCCGCCAAGGCGTTGAAATTTCTTGGGGTCCTTGAGGAACTCGACCAGTTCGGAAACCTCTTCGATGGCCTCATCAATGCCAGCGACGTCTTTGAACGTAGTCTTGTTACGTTCTTTGGCCAGTAGCCGGGCTTTACTCTTGCCGAAGCTGAGCGCGCCTTTGCCGGCCATCTTGATCTGGCGAATGAAAAAGAACCAGAGGATCAACCCGATACCCAGGAAGATCAGGAGTTGGTAGCCCAGACTGAGCAAAAAAGTGTTTGGCTCGCGCGGATCGAACTTTTCGAGAGCATAAAGTTTGTTCTCCATCGTCTCCGTGAGCCGCGCCTTGGTGCGGAAGGCGACCTCGGAAGGTTTGCCATCCTTCATGATCTTGTTGCCCTCACGATCCGTCTCGTAGTAGGTGCCCTCGATTTCTCTTAAGTAAGTTGACTGGGCGACATAGTTGATGGTGGCCTTGGCGATCAGGTTGGAATCCACCTTCTGGAAGAATTCGTATTGCGACAACGGCTTGGAAGGCGGCGTCATCTTTTCCTTGGCCAGCATGAGCAGGATGATTCCGCCGAAGATGGCAATCCAGACAATCCACGTCCGAGGCGGCACACGAAATTCACCGCCCTTTTTTGAGGACTTGTCGTCGTCGTTATATTTGTTGTCGTCAGCCATGATTTTGTTAAGCCCGCGCAAGTTAGCACGGGGTGGATGACCCTGCAATGCAGGAGTTATGCCCGTTTCCAGCACCAAACCAGCCGGCGCCGCGTGGCGGAAGTCAGCTTGAATGGCTCGGAAATCCGCTGACCTTCAACCCAGAAAACCTCGCCGTCAGCCGTGGTGGCCAGCACCAATTCGCGCCGGCGCGCTGCTGGAATCTTTTGATTGGTGAACCAGTTCTGGAGTTTCACCGGCACGAACATTCCAATCGGCTGAAAGCGATCTCCCGGTCTCCAGCGCCGCAAGGTGATTGACGCGCCGATTTTGTCCGCATCGAAATACTCGCGCCTGAGCTCGCCTGGCCCGCGCTTCGTCGAACGGGACGCGACGATGCGCCAGCGGAAGCGCAAGCCGCCAAAGCTTGCATCCCCTTCACGCGCGCTCAACAACACGGCCATTTCATCGGGCCGAAATCCCAACTCCGCCTGGCCGCGCACCCGGACACAGCCGGCCTTATCGCGAAAAACTGAAGTCTCAGGGTTGAAGGTTATCGGGCTGTTGGGCCTTTGGCGCAGCCATTCGATCGTCTGGAACTCCGCGGCCACTCCGAGCTTTCGCAACTGCAACTGAACAGCCCGCCGCTGTACCGCCGGCGACAGCGTATCGAATGCCTGGCGCCCAACTGCCAGCCACTGCTCGGCAGCCCCAGTGATGAATTCGGACTCCGCGCCGAGGATGTCCATCAGGCGCAAAACCGTTTTCGCCAGGCCAGGTTGATAACGCGACTCCAAGTTCGGCAGCAATTCATGCCGAATCCGGTTGCGAAGGTAATCCAATGAAGCGTTGCTGGCATCTTCGCGAAACCGAAGGTTGTGTTCGCGAGCGAATGCGGCCAGGTCGAGTTTCCCCGCGTCCAACAACGGGCGGATCAATTGAACGCGTCCATCAGCCGGAGATCGCGCACGCCATTTCATTCCGGACAGGCCATCGCTTCCGGCGCCGCGCAACAGGCGCAGGAAAAAAAGTTCGAGTTGATCGTTGGCATGATGCGCCAGCGCGATGCTCTGGCATTTCCTTTCGAGAGCAGTTCTCGCCAGAAAGGCGTGCCGAAGTTCTCGCGCCGCCATTTCCAAGGATTGACCGGTCGCTCGGGCGCGCGCCCTGACCGAACCGCGACCGGCCACGAACGGCAGACCGCGCGAGACGGCAATGTAGCGGACGAGACGTTCGTCCGCGTCGCTGCTGCGCCCGCGAAGCCGGTGGTTAAAATGTGCAACCACCATTTTCCACCGGTGTTTGGCAGCGAGCTGATGCAGCAAATGAAGCAAGACCATCGAATCCAGCCCGCCCGAAACGGCCACAACAACGCCCTGACCGCGCGACAGAAGCTTCTGCGCAAGAATGGATTGCTCAACGTGGGCCAGCAAATCAGTCACGCCCGTATCCTAGTTTATCGCGTGGCCCGGGCAAGGCGTTTGGTTGGCCCGCATGAAGACCCAATGCAGGGTCGCCGCGGTGGATGATGCCGTTATTGACAAGTCGGTCGGCAGGGCCAATCCTCCGCCTCATGAAAGCACTGATTTTTCTCATGGCATGTTCACTCTTGCAAACTGTGGTGGCGCTTGGCGGCGTTCATGACATCACCGTCAAGGACATTGATGGCAAGGAAACAAAGCTCGACGCGTACAAGGGCAAGGTGGTGTTGATCGTCAACGTCGCCTCCAAATGCGGGCTGACCCCACAATACAAATCCTTGGAAGCGCTTTATCAGAAATACAAGGACCAGGGACTGGTCGTGCTCGGTTTCCCGTGCAACCAGTTTGGCGGGCAGGAGCCGGGCACGAATGAGGAGATCAAGGAATTTTGCTCCAGCAAATACAGCGTGACATTTCCGCTCTTCGACAAGATTGATGTGAACGGTGAGAAACGTCACCCGCTTTACACGGAACTCGCGGGCAAAGATTCGCCGTTCCCCGGCGACATCAAATGGAACTTCAACAAATTTCTGATTGGCAAGGACGGCAAAATTCTCAAGCGCTTCGAGCCGCGCACCGCGCCCGACACCGCGGAAGTCACTTCAGCCGTCGAAGCGGCCCTGGCGGCGAAATGATCTGAAGGGGTTCGCGATTTCCTGTTGCTGCGGTGGTGGATTCCGGCCGGCGTGCGTGCTGAAACTGGAGTCAACCTAGTCGCCGTGTACACCATCTTGTCGCGTTTCTAGACTTCTTGCCTTGCCAGACACCCGGGCCACTTTCAGCCATTGGCAAGGACGGTGACCGCTCCAAGCCTGCCGCGTGCGTTCTTCGCCCGAAACCTTGGATTGCCGCGCGCCACTGTCGCCATGCGCCGACAGCGACGGCGATCTCCTTCACCCGTGTTTCTTCGGCACGATCAATGCGGTCTGATTGCATGGACCGATAACCGGCAAGTTTTCTCCCACTGATGAACAGGGCGAGCATTACCGTCCGGTCAAAAGTGAATCTGACGTATGTTCCGAAAGGATAAACTGAATCAACCCACGAAAGTGCTTGTTTACGAAAGCGCGGGCTTTCTGGCCATCATCGCGCTGTGCTGGCTCGATGAGTTGCTGAGCCTCACTTCGCTCTTGTTGCATGGCAATCCTTACATTCCTAATTTCCACGAGTCCGCCGTCGAGATGCTGCTGGTCCTTACGGTGTGGCTGCTTGTTGCCGGATCCACGCGGCGCTTGCTCAACCGCGTGCGCTATCTCGAAGAATTCATGCGCGTCTGCGCCTGGTGTCACCGCGTCAAGTTCAAGGAACGTTGGATGCCCATGGAGGAGTTCTTCCAACAAGGTTTCGACACCCCCACCACTCACGGGATTTGTCCGCATTGTCTTGCTCGAAACAAGGCGGCGCTTGAACGAGCGCGCCCGAACCACCACGCAGCGTCAACCGCGGAGGAGCAGCCAGCTCACATAGAGGTTAACCCCGAACCTGCCGCGCGGGACGCCGTTCGCCCGAAGCACGCGGATTGAGAATCTGGCCCGCCGCACCCCAACGCGTCATTCTTCTCCGTCGTAGAATTCGGTAGGTTGCACTCGCAGGGGCTTCGCCTGGCCCGGGACGCTCACTTTGTTGGTGTCCGGAAAGTGACAGACATCGGAAGGCGGATTGTTGGCAATGACGTAATAGATCAAATCCGTCGCGCCCGTGTTGATCAATTGATGCGCCTCCCCCGGCGGATGCAGGAGGTAATCTCCTTCGCTTACTTCCGTCGTGCCCGCCGGCGTGCGCACCTGACCGCGCCCGGCGACGATCATGTAGAATTCCCACTGTGCCGTGTGCGAATGAAACGGCCAGTTCGCCGCGCGGGGTGGCAGCCGGACCAGTTCCACTTCAAATGGCCAAGGCATCGAGCGCGACTTCTCGCCGTTGCCCTGGCGCATCGCGGCGGAAATGTCCTGGCTGAAACGCCGGAAGCGGCCTTTCGGCGATTTGCATTCGTCCGTCGGCACCACCGTCAAATTGGTTTTTTTCATGTGTACCTTCACTCGGCTTCATTCCCGCTTTGCAGCACCAACTGCGGCAAATTGTCCGCCCGCAGCGGATTCATCGCAAATTCGCCCGCCTCCAACTCTGACAACCACCGCTCAATCAACCCCACCACGCAATCCACCTCAAGCCTTTCGTGGACTTGTGGATACGTCTCCAGATTCTCCCGCGCCAATTTGAACAACGCCCCCGCCGGACGCAACCGCTGCTTTTGCAAATGCACGAACGCCCCGGCCAGTTGAATCAATCCCTTGTAGAAACCTCCGTTCCGTCCGTGCCGGTCGGCCAGCCACAATTCCTCCAACACATCGTGCGCCTCGTAAAAAAGCTGCCGGTTGAAACAATCGAAGTACCCGAGATAATGCGCGTCCAGTCCCTGCCCCTGAAACGACGCAATCCGTTCGGCAATGTGTCCACTCTTCTTGCTCACCCCACGACTCTAGCCGCCGGACACAGAACTCTGAAGCCTAAAGTCTCCAACAATCACGCTCTCCCTGACGACGGCGCATCTCGAAGTCGCGGCTCAACGACGCCTGTAATGCAAAGCCCGAATCCGCTGACGCCAAAAAGCAACGTGCAAGCTGCCCGGACTCGTGCTCTATTTCCGCCAGCTTGATTTGAATGCACCTGACTCCCTGGCTTGAATCAGTCGCCGTGGCGCTTCTCGCCGTGGCGGGCGTGCTGCTGGGCCGGTGGTTTTCCGGCCTGCCCAAACCATACTGGACGTTCGGTTATATCATCCCTTTGTTGTTGATCGTCGTTTACGGAGTCACTTCGCGGAATCCCATGCTCGCGCTGGATCCGCCAATCTCCTGGATGATGATGGGCCGCAACAAATTTGCCGTCATCGGATTCATCACGACAATGGTGCTGACCACGCCGTTGTCGCGCCTGCCGGAAAAGCGGGCCCGCAAATTTGTCGCCGCGTTGATGATGGTGGTGGTTTCCCTGATGTCCGTCTGGCCGTTCCTCGCGCCCGCGTTCAATCGCACCTACCTTTCGCGGTTGCGAACCCGCCTGGACGCGGATGGCATCTGCCTTCAAAGCACGGATTACAACTGCGGCCCCGCGGCCGCCGTCACGGCGTTGCGCAAACTGGGCTTCCCGGCTGAAGAAGGGGGAATCGCCATCCTCGCCCACACCAGCACGGCGACGGGAACGCCGCCGGACATTCTGGCACGCGCGTTGAAGGACCGTTACGCCAAAGATGGATTGGCGAGTGAATACCGCGTCTTCAAGAGCGTGGATGAACTGAAAAACTCCGGGCTGACTCTGGCCGTCATCAAACACAATTTCATGATGGACCACTATGTGACGGTGTTCGAGGTGACGGACGATCAAGTCGTTGTGGGCGATCCGATGAGGGGGAAGATAGTCCTGGCGCGAAAAGACTTTGAAAAGAAGTGGCGGTTCGTGGGGGTAATGCTACAACGCGATTCCGCGCTGTGACGATTCGCGGCTCAAGGCTGAAATTTATTTTCATCCCGCCGAACTTGCCTATCCTCGCCGCATGAATTTGTTGCCCTTCGGAAGTTTGCCGGCTTACAAGCCGCGGCGTCTTGTGCCCGAGCAAATCAATCTCGGCGAGTGGACGCAGATCGCGCCATTGTTCGACCAACTCGAAGTCCGCGCGCCGCTACTCGCCAGCGTCGCCGAACTTGAACGCTGGCTGGTGGACTGGAGCGAACTTCACGCCGCGCTCGAAGAGGAAGCCAGCCGCCGTTACATCGCGATGACCTGTCACACCGACAATGACGAGGCCGAAAAGGCTTACCTCCACTTCGTCGAGCACATCGAGCCGCAGATGAAGCCCAGGCAATTTCGGCTGGAGAAAATTTTCATCGGCCATCCGCTCCGCTCAAAACTGCCCATGCCCCGTTATGAAGTTTTCCTCCGCGACACTAAGAATCACGTCGAGTTGTTTCGCGAGGAGAATGTCGCGCTCGAAACCGAGGAAGCCAAACTTACCCAACAGTACCAAAAACTGAGTGGTTCGCTCACCGTGAAATTCCGCGGCGAGGAAAAGACGCTTGTGCAGATGGGAAAATTCCTGGAGGAGCCGGACCGCGCGTTGCGCCAGGAAGTCTGGGAACTCGTCGCCAAACGCCGCTTGCAGGAGCGCGACAAGTTCGAGGAACAATTCGAGCAACTGCTGAATCTGCGTGAACGCATCGCGAACAATGCCGGCTTCAAGGATTATCGCGCTTACGTGTTTCGCAAGCTCGGGCGCTTCGATTACACGCCGGAGGATTGCGCGCGGTTTCATGACGCGGTCGCAAAGGAAGTCATGCCCGCGGTACGTGAGTTGCAGGCGGAAAGGTGCCGGCAACTTGGCCTCGACAAATTGCGCCCTTGGGACCTCGCCGTTGATCCATTCAATCGTCCGCCGCTGCGCCCATTCGAGCGCGTGGATGAAATGGTGGCGCGCTCGCAGCGCATTTTCGATCAACTCGACGGAGAACTGGCCGGTGGTTTTCGTCAGATGAAAGACCTGCGCCTGCTCGACCTGGACAATCGAAAAGGCAAAGCGCCGGGTGGTTATCAATCCACACTCGCGGAATCACGGCAGCCGTTCATTTTCATGAACGCCGTTGGTCAGCAGCGCGACGTGGAAACCATTTTGCACGAAGCCGGCCACGCTTTTCACGCGCAAGCCGCGCGCGAGGAGGATCTGTTGCCCTACCGCAATAGTCCGCCCATCGAGTTCTGCGAGGTCGCCTCGATGAGCATGGAATTGTTGGGCAACGAATTCATCGAGGAGTTTTATTCCGAAGCCGATGCCAACCGCGCCCGGCGCACGCACCTTGAAGGCATCGTCGGTATTCTCGGCTGGATTGCGACGGTGGATGCGTTTCAACATTGGATTTACACGCATCCCGGACATACACGCGCCGAACGCGCCGCCGCGTGGCTCGCGTTGATGGATCGTTTCGGCGGAGACGTGGACTGGAGTGGTTATGAGGAAGCGCGGGCACACCTGTGGCATCGCCAGCTTCACATTTTCATCCATCCGTTCTACTACATCGAATACGGCATCGCCCAACTCGGCGCGTTGCAAGTGTGGGCGAATTCGAAACGCGACAAGGCCGGCGCGCTTCGCGATTACAAAAAATCTCTGGCCCTCGGCGGCTCGCGTCCGTTGCCCGAGTTGTTCAAAGCCGCGGGTTGCCGATTTGAATTTGATGGCGAAACCATCCGGCCGTTGATGCAACTCGTGCGGGATGAACTGGCGAAATTGCCCGCAAAGTAACGGCAATTGGCCGGTTTTCGGTTTCGGGCTATATTGACGCCGGAAACGCAACCCGCGTTTTGAAACGATGAAAGTCCTGGTTACTGGAGGAACGGGATTCGTGGGCAAGGCGGTCCTGCGTGAGCTTTACGCCGCAGGCCACCACATCCGCTTGCTCGTCCGCGACCGGTCCTCCGCCGGCGCGCGCGAAGCCATCTCAAGGTACGCAAGTGAAGTCCGGGAGGGCGACATATTGGAGCCTGCCACACTTCCTCCAGCGTTACAGGGTATGGAGGCGGTGGTTCATCTGGTTGGCATCATCGCTGAAACTGGCCGTCAAACTTTCGAGAACGTTCACACGCGCGGCACGCAAAACCTGATCGCAGCCTCACAGATTTTCGGCCTGAAGCGTTTTGTTCACATGAGCGCGCTGGGCACGAAGGAGAAAGCGGCTTCACGTTATCATCAGACCAAATGGGCGGCCGAGGAGTCGCTCATGCGAAGCGCGATGGACTGGACCATTTTCCGGCCCTCGGTCATCTACGGGCCGGGCGACCAATTCGTGAACCTGTTCGCGCGCCTGGCCAGGACCGCACCGTTCCTGCCGGTGATGGGCGAAGGCCGCGCGCGACTGCAACCCGTGGCGGTCGAAGACGTGGGAAGGTGTTTTGCCGGCGCACTGAACGAACCGCGCGCGATCCGGCATTCGTTCGATGTGGGAGGCCCGGAAATTCTGACGATGCCGCAAATTCTCCAAACCATCCTCCAGGTGACGGGCCGCAAGCGCCCGATAGTCCACGTGCCGCTGGGTCTCGCAAAAGCGCTCGCCGCGTTCCTCGAATTCTACTTTCGCAAGGCGAACAAAGGCGCCCCGCCACTGAACCGCGACCAGTTGTTGATGCTGCAGGAAGACAACGTGGGAGATTGTCAATGGACGGCGGAGATATTCGACCTGCGGCAGTTTCCCTTCTCAGTGGGCATTGCCAGATACTTGAACCCAAACAGCGCGGCGTGAAACGCATTTCACGCTCAAACTTCGATGCCGTAGGCCTTGATCTTGTTGTAGAGCGTCTGCCGTCCGATGCCGAGGCGTTTGGCGGCTTCCAATTTGTTGCCGCCGGTGTCTTTGAGCATCTGGATGATGGCGTTGCGCTCGACACCTTCCAACAACGTGAAATTCGTGTCCTGCGCTTCCGCGCCCTCGGGTTTGGCGCGGGTGACAGAAAGATCGCTGGCGTCCACGTAATCTCCCTCGGACAGCAGCACCGCGCGCTGGATCTCGTTCTGCAACTGGCGGACATTGCCGGGCCAGTCGAAAGCGGTGAGACGATCCACCGCCGACTGCGTGAAACCGCTGATGGGGCGATTGGCCTGCGCGGCGAAGCGTTTCAGAAACGCGTTGGCCAGCGGCATGATGTCCTCACGCCGGTCGCGCAACGCCGGCAGATGAACTGAAATGGCGCTGATGCGATAATACAAATCCTCGCGCAGTTTGCCGTCCTTGATCGCCTCCTCGGGCTTGCGGTTGGTGGCGGCAATCAACCGGCAGTTGGTTTTGTAACTCGTCTTGCCGCCGACGGGACGCACTTCCTGGTCCTGCAACACGCGAAGCAGCTTGCTCTGCGTGTCAATCGGCATCTCGGAGATTTCGTCGAGGAACAGTGTGCCGCCCTCAGCCTGACGGAACAAACCGTCGCGATCCGTATGGGCGCCGGTAAACGCGCCCTTCACGGAACCGAACAGCTCGCTTTCGATCAACTCGCGGGGCAGCGCAGCGCAATTGATCTTTATGATCCGACCCTTCGCTCGCGTGCTCATGACGTGAGTCAAGTCCGCGATCACTTCCTTGCCCGTGCCGCTTTCGCCGGTGATGAGCACAGTCACGTCGCTGGGCGCGATACGCTCGATGGTGCGCACGACTTCCTGCATGACGGAACTGCGGAAGACCGGAGAGTTGTTGCCGCTCATGGCTTCGAGCGCACGGCGCAGGGCGCTGTTCTCCTGATTCTGCTGTTTGCGCTCGATGGCGCATTTCACATCGGCGAGCAGTTTCTCGTTCTCGAAGGGCTTGGCCAAAAAGTTGTAGGCTCCGAGCCGGCCGGCTTCCAGCGCCATCTCAATGGTCCCCTGGCCAGTGAGCACAATGACTTCCGTGTCCGACCAGCGCTTCTTGATTTGCGGCAACAGTTCAAGCCCGTTGGCGTCCTGCAACCGCACGTCCAGCACGACGACGTCGGGTTGTGTATCCGCAAAAGCCTTTTGCAGGGCGGCACCGCTTTCGGCTTCGACCACTTGATAGTCGCGCTGCAGCACGACACCCAACAGCTCGCGAATCGGCTGCTCATCATCAACGACCAGGACTTTACCCTTCATAATTTTTTATTGCGGTTCGAGATACAGGCTTGCGCAAAGGCGGCAAAAATAGCGCGGTGCTGCGGATATCGGTCTGCCAGACGCTCCGGGTGAAACTGAACGCTCAACAGGAACGGCAGCATACGTGACGCTTCGGGTTTCAACTGCATACTTTCTGCGATTTCATCGCGGCTGCGGCCAGTGACCTGCAACATTTCGGCCGGTCGGCCTACCGCCTGGTGGTGCGTGCTGTTCACGCCCAATGTCCGTTCGCCCGTTATCTTGGCCAGTAACGCGCCTTCTGTCAAATGCACATCATGGACCACCTGGCTGCGCTTGTCCTGCCGCTGATGATTCATCGCCCCGCGAACCTGGCAGCGAATGTCCACCACCAACGTGCCCCCCAAGGCCACGTTCAACACTTGATGGCCGCGACAAATCGCGAGCAATGGCTTGCGCTGACGAAACACTTCATCCACCAGCATGAACTCCTGCAAATCCCGCGTGCCATCGTCAGGCGTCAACGTCACGGTGCGACGCAGGCTTGGCGCGAGCCGTTTCGCGTAGAGCTTGGGATTCACGTCCTCGCCGCCCGTGAGTAAAACACCGTCCGCGCGGCGTACGCACTCGGCCACCAACTCGCGCGATTTCGTTGCGGGCATCGCCAGCGGAATTGCGCCAACACTCATCAACGCGTTGGGATAGTTCATCGAAAGGCTCAGAGAAAGGTCCTCGAACTCGGCCCCCTTTTTCTCAATGCACGGTGAAATCAGAATCAACGGCGGCTTGGTCATCTGGTGGCGGAAGGTAGCGAACGTGAATGCAGGTTGTCAGGGAAAAACGCTAGCCGCACGGGAGCTGGCGAAAAAGTTGCCGTTGAGCAAGCACGTGACTCGCTAGAATGGCGCTCGACAACTATTTGCATGCAATTCAAAGTGCGGTTGGCTCACGATGGAAAGCTTTTGATTGGGGTTATGCGATAAGTCGGAACAATTGCTGCACGCATGAACACAAGGACACCGCCGCCTCTCCCATCGAAGCGATGTCATGCTCTCGACCCACGCAGCCGGATGTTGCTCGGTGGGGCAATTGTCGCAGGCATTTTTGCCCTCAGCCTCCTGGGGTTGCGTTTCGCAGGGCTGATTCGACCGTTTTCAGTTCCCACAGGAGCAATGTCACCAGCTATTTCGCCTGGCGACCATGTCATGATGGAAGGGTTTACCTTCCTGGCACGCCAGCCGCAACGGGGTGACATCGTCGTCTTCCGGACTGATGGCATCGTTTCGCCGCCTGCCACCATCTACGTCAAGCGCCTTATTGGCGAGCCGGGTGACACCTTGCGTCTTGCCGATGGGAGGCTTTATGTAAACGATCGCCAAGTCACGCTCAGCAATTCGGCTGGAGAAATTCAATACTTGATCATGCCGGGTTCGACGTTTTTAACTTCCAGCAATGACACCGCGGCGGTTCCGGCTGGGCAGTTTTTCGTGCTCGGCGACAATTCAAGCAATAGTCTCGACAGCCGTTATTGGGGATTCCTTCCAGCCAAGAATATCTTGGGGCGGATCTGGTTTTGTTACTGGCCACCGCACAGGGTCGGGATCGTTGAGTGATACGAGAACGCCCGCAGCAAAACCAGAACGTCAGATTCCTGCCTCCGGAAACCGCTCCCGAATTCTGCGCCGGACATGCTCTTCGTGAACCGGCTGCAACCTGCGGCGCGTGATAAGGCGTTGCACGGCATCGAGCAATTCCAACCAATCTTCCAACGGCGGTTCGGCCACAGGTTGCCATTGATCGTATCGTTTTTCGCGCTGCGAAAAAATCCATTCACCGCCGACGCGCTGAGCGCTGACCTGCAGCTTCACGCCCTCGTCGGTGACACGTTTCCAATTGATTTCAGCCTTGGGCATTGGTCGGGCCGTTCACTCAGGCAAATCAACGCTCGCCACCGCCATCGCCGCAATCCCTTCCTCGCGGCCAACGAATCCCATTTTTTCGTTCGTAGTAGCTTTGACGCCGACTTTCTTTTCCGCGATGCCCAACGCGGCTGCGATTCGTTTCTTCATTTCGGTAATGTGTGGATAAACCTTGGGCTGCTGCGCGATAATCGTGGCGTCCACGTTCACGATGTTGCCTTTGCGCTTCGCAACCTGGCGCGCGGCTTCCTCCAGAAAAACGCGGCTGGGCGCGCCTTTCCACTTCGGGTCGGTGTTTGGAAAAAAATGTCCGATGTCCTCCTCGCCTAATGCGCCAAGGAGGGCATCGCAAATTGCGTGCATCAGTGCGTCCGCATCCGAGTGGCCGTCCAATCCCTTCGGGTGCGGAATCTCCACGCCGCCAAGGATGAGTTTGCGGCCCGCGACCAGCGCGTGAACGTCGTAACCGATGCCAACGTGAACCATGCGCGCAGTGTAGTAGGCGCATCCGGACCGAGAAAGTCAATTTGCTCGAACGAATGAAAGTGGGCGGGTTAGAAAGTGGGAAAGTAAGCAAAGGCAAAGGGCAGCAATCCCTCTTTCTCACTTTCCCACTTTCCCACTCTCGGCCTGTTCCACCGCCGGCAGCGTAAAGAAAAAAGTCGCGCCCTTGCCCGGCTCGCTCCTGGCCCATACGCGTCCGCCGTGACCCTGGATGATGTGTTTGACAATGGACAATCCGAGGCCCGTGCCGCCCTGTTCGCGCGAGCGCGCCTTGTCCACGCGATAGAATCGTTCAAACACGCGTTCCAGCGCTTCGGCCGGCAAACCCGGGCCATCGTCCTTTACGAGAACTTCCACCTTTCCATCTTCGGCACGTTGAGCGCCCACCAGCACACGTCCGCCAGTGCGACCGTATTTGATGGCGTTGTCCACGAGGTTTGAAAGCACCTGTTCCAGGCGGCCCGGGTCCGCGCGCGCGGGCAGATCAGGCACTTCGTTTGCCAGCACAATGGTCTTGGATTCCGCCCGGGCTTTGAAGTCGTCAAACACTTTTCCCACGATCAAACGCAACTCCACGGCCTGGAGATTCAATTTCACGCGCCCCGATTCGAGTTCGGAAATCGTGAGCAAATCCTCGATCAGCAGTTTCAACCGCTCCGCGTTGCGCGCGATGGTTTCGAGAAAGCGCGTTGAAACCTCCGGGTCGTTCTTCGCGCCGTCGAGCAGGGTCTCGACGTAACCCTTGATGTGTGAGAGCGGCGTGCGCAATTCGTGGCTGACGTTCGCAATGAACTCTTCGCGCGTACGTTCGAGTTGTTTAAGCCGGGTCAGATTGTGAAAGACCAGAACTGTTCCCTGGCGTTTCCCTTCAGGACTCAGAATCGCCGCGGCGCTGATGCGCAGCCAGAGTTCGACAATCCCGGGCATTCGCATTTCGCGGCTGGTCCACGGACGATCCGGGCCGAGACGTTCGACCATTTCCGCCAACTCATGCAATCGCAGAACTTCGAGGATCGTTTTGCCCGTGAGTTCCCCGCGCAGCTCGAACAAATTCACAAAGGCGTGATTGGCCAGTTGCACACGGCCCCGTTCATCGAGGAGCAACAAGCCCTCGACCATGCTGTTGAAAATGGCTTCCTGCCGGACCTGTTGATGAAACGTGGATTGCTCCTGCTGCTGCCGGAGGGTTTCCAGATCGTGGCCGGCCGTTTCCCGGGCGCGCAGAAATTTTCCGCGCCACCAGAAATGCAGCGCCACCAGCGCGCCAAGCGCAAGAAATGTAAGTCCGGGCCACACCGCGCGAGATCAGTTTTCGACGAAGCGATAACCGACTCCGCGCACCGTTTCGAGAAATTTCGACGCTGGCCCCAGTTTTTCCCGCAGGCGACGCATGTGAGTGTCCACCGTGCGCGTGTCCACCAACGTGTTGTACTCCCATACGTCGCGCAACAGATGATCGCGCGATTGCACGCGCCCGCGACGTTGCGCCAGGATGGTTAACAGTTTGAATTCGGTGGCGGTGAGGTCCACTTTTTTGCCTCGCCAACTCACCAAATGCCGTGGCGCGTCAATCAACAGGTCGCCGAAGTTCAACAATTCGGCTTCCTCTGCTTTGCCACGGCCGCGTGCCAGCAGGTTCTTCACGCGCAACACCAATTCACGCGGGCTGAATGGCTTCACTTGATAATCATCCGCGCCCAACTCAAGCCCGAGCACGCGGTCAATTTCGGCCGCCTTCGCCGTGAGCATGATGATCGGAATCGCCGCCGTTGCCGGGTCGCGCCGCAACATTTTGCAGACCTCCAAGCCGTCCATTTCCGGGAGCATCAGATCAAGCACCACGAGGCTGGGCAACAACGTCCGCGTCTTCTTGAGCGCTTCCGCTCCGTCCGCGGCAGTTGCGACGTCGTAGCCGGCCTGTTTCAGATTGAACTCCACGAGTTCAACTGCCTCCGGTTCATCGTCCACCACAAGAATCTTCTGCTTCACGCGACCTCAATATCACGCGCAGAATCGCCGCTCAATGTAAACCCCGCAACAGGATAGTGACGGGCAGGTGACGGTTGTGTGACGACGCGCGTCTTTGATCTTCCTCTCTTCGATGATTGGGTTTGGGTTTACGAATTTCACGCAGCATCCCGCAACCCAGCCGCATACGCCTCGAACACGCGGCGGATTTCATCGCGCACGCGGCGAAAGACTTCCATTTGTTCTGCCTCGCTACCCGAAGCATGCGCGGGATCATCGAAGCCCCAATGATGACGGTTCACCTGCCCCGGAAACACCGGACACACCTGATCCGCCTTGCCGCACACCGTGATCACGGTGCGAACGCGTTGATTCAGAAATTCGTCGAGGTGCTTGGAGCGGTGCGCAGAAATATCAATCCCGATCTCCGCCATCGCCTTGATCGCCAGCGGATGAACATAACCCGCTGGCTTGCTTCCGGCACTCGCTACGTTGATCAAGTCACCCGCCGCCTTCCGCAGAATGCCTTCGGCCAAATGACTGCGACATGAATTCCCCGTGCAAAGAATGAGAACCGTCGGTTTTGAATTAGGGCGTGTCTTCAAATTCATATTCGCGGTGGTTTTATCTCATTAGCACCGGGCTTTAGCCCGGTGGAAGCGAACCGCGTAAACCTTCAGCCGCTTCAGCGGCTTCCCGAACGCGTGGGAAAGCCGTTAAAACGGCTGCGGTCGTCGCCCGCCGGGCCGACACCCGGCTCAAGCCGGGTGCTAATGAGAGATTCGATTTCATTCAGTTTTGATTTTGAGAACACGCCTCGGTGTTCATTCGTGTGAATTCGTGGTTTAACTCCCCGCCAGTTTTGTCTGATACCACCCGCGCGACTGATTGCAAATCTTGCAGACGGACAGCATTACCGGCACTTCCACCAGCACGCCGACGACGCACGCCAACGCCGCGCCCGACGCCGGACCGAACAGCGTGATCGCCACCGCCACCGCCAGCTCGAAGAAGTTGCTCGCGCCAATCAACGCGCCTGGTGACGCGACGTTGTGTGGCACCTTCAACCAGCGCATCACCAGATACGTGAGCGACGAATTGAAATACACCTGCAACGTGATCGGCACGGCCAACAGCAACACTGCCGACCATTTCGTCGTCAGGTTCTCTGCCTGAAATGCGAAGATCAACACCAGTGTCAGCAGCAAGGCAAGGATCGTCACCGGTTGAAACTTCGGCAGAAACTGTTGCTCGAACCAATCCTTGCCGTGCGACTTAAGCAACACTGTCCGCGTCAGCCACCCCGCGACGAGCGGAATCACGATGAACACCACCACGCTCGTGATGAGCACTTTGCTCGGCACAACGACGTTGGCCACACCGCACAGGAACATCACGATGGGCGCGAACGCCACGAGCATGATGAGATCGTTCACCGCCACCTGCACCAGCGTGTAAACCGGGTCGCCGTCCGTCAGATAACTCCACACAAACACCATCGCTGTGCAAGGCGCGGCGGCGAGAATGATGAGTCCGGCGGTGTATTCCTTCGCCAGTTCGGGCGTGATCCACGCGCGGAAGATGTGATTCATGAACAACCACCCAAGCAGCGCCATGCTGAATGGCTTGATAAGCCAGTTCACAAACAGCGTTACCACGAGCCCCTTGGGTTTCTTCGCAATGCCGCCCAGCGCGGTGAAATCCACCTTGAGCATCATCGGATAAATCATCAGCCAGATCAGCACTGCGATGGCGACATTCACCTGTGAACCCTGGCCGAACTCCAGTTTGCTCAACGCCGTGGTGAAGTCAGTCGCCAGTTTGCCCAGCGTCACGCCAATTATCATGCAGACGAACACCCAGACCGTGAGATAACGCTCGAAAAACGCGAGCCGCTTGGGCGCTGTGGATGCGTCGCTCATGACTGACAGCATTCCGAATCACAACAATCCTTGCCCGGCTTCCGCGCCTGCACTTCCAGACTCACGATGTAATCGCCCGGCTTCGCGCCGCGCGGCAGATGCGTCATGATCTGCTTGTAAAGCGGGTCTTCAAAGCTCGTCATCGCCTCGATGTATTCCGCCTTGGGTTTGAGCACGATGTCGGTCAATCCCGCCTCGCGCGCCCAACGTTCCGTGTCGCTCGCCAACGCCGCGCCGGCAACGCAACCGACCAACGCTTCGACCATCTTGAGAACTTCAGCGGGCAGCGGTTTCAACAGCGCCATGTCCGATACGGCCACGCGACCGCATGGCTTGAGCACGCGCGCGATTTCGCGCCACACCTGCGGCTTGTCCGGCGACAGATTGATGACGCAGTTCGAGATGATGGCGTCCACGGAATTGTCCGCCACAGGCAGATGCTCGATCTCGCCGAGGCGAAACTCGACGTTCTCCAGCTTGGTCTGCTCGCAATAAAACGCCACGTTCTTGCGCGCCTTCGCCAGCATCTCGGGCGTCATGTCCACACCAATGGCGCGTCCGCTCGCGCCGACCTTTCGCCCGGCGATGAAAACATCGAAGCCACCGCCACTGCCGAGATCGAGCACAACTTCGCCCGGCTTCAAGGCCGCCAGCGCTGCGGGATTGCCGCATGACAACCCCATGTTCGCGCCCTCGGGCAAGGCTTGCAGTTCCTCCTTGGTGTAGCCGAGTTCGCGCGCCAACTTGTCCGCGTCTTGCGGGGCCGAGCCACAACACGACACGCCCGGGCCGCAGCCACCCGCTGAAGTTTCCTGCGCAATCTTCGTGTAACCGCTCCGCACCAGATCGCGCACCGCTTGTTCATTTTCCAACGTGTTCAACGTGCTCATAAAACTAAAACCCAAAGTTAAAAGGACGTTCGGCGGAGGAATAATCTGATTATCATTCCCTTGCCGTTCATTCCCATGCCTTCACCCATTCCTCTGTCAACAACACCGCCGGCGGCACAATTCCACCGGATCAATCTTCAAAATCTTCTTCAACTTCGCCGCGTCCGCCATCGCTTCATCCGCCTTGCCGAGTGATTTCAGCACCCAATCCAACGCCTCGCGCACCGCGACGGGCGCGGCCTTGTCCGGCAGCCGGTAATAAACCCAGCGCTCCGTCTTGCGCGACAGAATCAACCCGGCCTGATTAAGAATCGAGAGGTGCTTGGAAATCGTGGACGTTGCCAGGTCCAGCAATTCCGTGATCTGGCAGACGCACAGTTCCCCGCGTCGCAGCGATAGAAGAATCCGCACCCGGTTGGGGTCGGACAACGCCTTCGTGATGGCCATGAACTCCCGCATCGGATCACCCCAGCAGTTCCACGCCGCGTCGCGCCACGATCTCGACCCGCTCGGCGGTGGGTGGATGATTGCCCTTGGTGAAACCCAGGTCTGCGAGTTGCAAGTGTCGAAACCCGGTGAACCCCGCCTGCTCCAGCGTTTTGCGCGCGCAATCCTGCGGGCAACCGTCAATGGCGAGCACCGCCGAGGCCGTGCGGACGGTTTCGAGAATGGCGGGCACGCGCCCGCCCACACCGGCCAGACAATACATGCGGCCCGCGCCCTGTTGCATGAGTTTGCGCGCCGCGAGATCCGCAATGTGGCCGATGTCCGCCGCGCCGGAGCACGCGAAGATCAAACGGCTTTGGGTCGAAGCGGTGGAATTCGTGTTCATGATGTCCCTTTCTTTTGTCATTTCGCCAAACAACGAAATAACTATGGCGCGTGTTCGCCCTGGCCGCAAGCCGAAATTTGTGAAACTACTGCGCCGCTTCCGGTCGCTCGTCCTCGCCGCCAAGCCGTCGCGGCGGACGGCGAAAGCGACCAACGAAAACAAAACGCGGGAGTTTCTTCCCCGGTTGCCGCCGGCGTTTGCGGCGTCCGCTCGGGATTGAGCTTTGCAAGGCGTGCTCGATTTCGTACTAATTCCGCCCCGCTTTTTGCGGGCGACACATGAAACCCGACGTGGAAATCTACGACACGACCCTGCGCGACGGCAGCCAGGGCGAAGGCATCAATTTTTCGGTGACGGACAAACTGCGCATCGCCGAGAAGCTCGATGCGTTTGGGGTTCATTTCATCGAAGGCGGCTGGCCGGGCAGCAATCCCAAGGACCTGGAGTTTTTCAAACAAGCCGCCCGGCGCAAATGGAAGAACGCCCGGATCGCCGCGTTCAGCATGACCCGTCGCAAGGGCGTCGCGGTCGAGAAAGACGAATTGATGCGGCAGATTCTCGAAGCGAGGACCCCGGTGGTCACCATCGTCGGCAAGACGTGGTTGCTGCATGTCACGGAAGTCCTGCGCGCGAAACCGGACGAAAACCTGGCGATGATTGCCGACACCATCCGCTTCCTGAGAGACCACGGAAAAACTGTGATCTACGATGCGGAACACAGTTTCGATGGTTACAAGGACGAACCGGAATACGCGCTGGCCACCTGGCAGGCCGCCGAGAAAGCCGGCGCTGAATGCATCGTGCTTTGCGACACCAACGGCGGCTGTCTGCCGGGCGAAATCGCAACCATTACCCGGGCCGCAGTCGGGAAACTGAACGGCAACGTGGGCATCCACACCCACAACGATTGCGGGGTGGGCGTCGCCAACGCCATTGCGGCGCTGGAAGTCGGTGCAAAACAAGTGCAGGGCACGATCAACGGCTATGGCGAGCGCACGGGAAATTGCAGCCTGACCAGCGTGATTCCGCTGGTGCATTTCAAGATGAAGAAACTCGGCGTACCGGCGAAGTCGCTGCCGAAGCTCAAGGAACTTTCCGAGTTCGTGGACGAGATCGCCAACGTGCGTCACGATCCGCGCCGGCCCTGGGTGGGTCAGACCGCGTTTGCGCATAAAGGCGGGATGCACGTCAGCGCGATTAACCGCGTGGCCCGCAGTTACGAACACATTGATCCCGAAGCCGTGGGAAATTTCCGGCGCGTGCTCATCAGCGACATGTCGGGCCGCACCAACGTCCTGGTGAAGGCGGCGGAGCTAGGCTTCAAACTCACGCCGGACACACCGGAGTTGAAAACCATTACCGCGCGCATCAAGGAACTGGAAAGCCAGGGCTACGAATACGAGGCGGCGGAAGCTTCACTCGCGTTGTTGATCCGCGGCATCCTGGAACACAACCCTGACTTGCTCTTTACGGTGGATGC
>CAZCZP010000042.1:3742-20772 GCA_964502895.1 uncultured Bifidobacteriaceae bacterium | reverse complement strand
TGTGGTCACTGAAAAATACAGTCCGCCGAAGTATTTCCAGATCAGCCGCGATGTGGTTTCGCTGATTCAAAGCGGCTCGCTGCCGCCCGGCGCGCCAGTCCCGTCAGAGAACGAGATCATCGAAAAATACCAGGTCAGCAACACCACCGCTCGCAAAGCGCTGCACGAGCTCGAGAAGGAAGGCTGGGTCACGCGCGTCAAGGGCAAGGGCACGTTCGTGCGTGACCTCACGGTGGTGCGCGCCATTAACCGGATTTTCGGTTTTACCAAAAACATGATTGAAGCGGGGCGAAAGCCAATGACCAGGCTGGTGGGGTTCCATTTGCGCAACGCGGATCACTCGCAAACAATCAACGGCCGGGCCTTCACGTTGAAGGGGCCGTTTTGCGAGATTGAACGTATTCGTTACGCAGACGGCATTCCGATGATGAAAGAGACGCGATGCATCTCGATGGGACTCTGCCCCGACATTCATCGGCGCAATTTGGAGCAATCGCTCTACACGATTTTCGAGAAGGATTACGGCATTCATCTCACTGAAATAAATCAGATGTTAAGTGCCGTGGTGCTGGAAGGCGAATCGCTGAAGCCCTTCCAACTGGACAAGCCCGTGCCCGCGTTCCGCGTCGAAGGCGCATCCTTCTGTGGAAAAGACCTGATCATCGAAATGGAGGATTCGGTTTACCGAGGCGATATGTATCGGTTCGCCGCCAAAGCCTCGGGTAAGGGATGAGCAACTGTCCCGCGCCCGCATCCGTTATGCGAACGTAAGAGTTACGCCCTTCATCTGTAACAAGTTAGTCCCATAGTCACTTCCCGCAGGCTCGGCTGCTTTTCTGCGAGAAAACACGAGAAGGAAAGAAAAAGCGTTGACAGACCATGCCCACAAAGTTT
This sequence comes from uncultured Bifidobacteriaceae bacterium, assembly GCA_964502895.1. Lineage (GTDB taxonomy): Bacteria > Verrucomicrobiota > Verrucomicrobiia > Limisphaerales > JADLHS01 > WYBW01. Next base: position 19,878 of record CAZCZP010000042.1, on the reverse strand, counting down.
TAGTTAGTGCGTTAACGCTCCACGGTATGAGTGTGTGTTGTGCGGGCTGATGCCTAGAAGCGTTTTTGGCCCAGAAGTAGAAACGGTGGTTCCGTGGCGGCGGTCACTACGGCAGTTTGAGTCGGTTAAATAAACTTCAATCAGTATATGAAAACGCGAACGATTCGGAAGGATGGGTTCACCAATTATTCCCGGTTCATCATGGCGCCGTGCTGGTTTGTGGCTCTCGCGGTTGCTTGTTTCACAGCCGTCGAACTTTGCGGAGCGACCTTTACCATTTACACAAACAGTTTCGAGACTTACAGCAACGTAGCCACGAATCTGGCGGATGAGGCGGACACCGATCCGGATGGAGCCGAGTGGCTCATGCAGGACGATAACCCGCTGGGAAATTTGTCAGGCAGCGGGGTCCAGGTGGTTAACTGGCTGGCGGCTTCCGGCTCAAGTTCACTGTTGGTGCGTCCCGGCAGCGAGGCGCGGGTGAATCTGAGCAACACTCGCAGCGGAAGCAGATACCAACTCGATTTCCGGATTTATTCCGACAGAGGGCCGACGAGCAGCCATAATTTTTACATTCTCCTGCTGGGTATGGGTACAGATAACAACGGCGGAGATTTCGTCGCTTACCGCGGTGATCGCGTGACCAATTCAACCGCTTTGTTTTGTTACGATGGGGTGATGGCCGTGCCTGCCTGGGCAAACGTCGGGACCAATCATCTTACGGGCCAGTGGCAGCATCACCGAATCGTCGTGGATCCGAATGCTCCCAGTTTGAGTGTGTATGTGGATGACATGAATACTCCGGTGCTGGTCAACAGCGGCACCGCGCGCAGTGAAACACCCATGCCGACACTTGTTAGAATCGTGAACGAGGGAAACAGCGCGGACGATGGGTATTTTGCGATAGATGACATCGGGTTAACAGTTGATGATTCGATTGACCTGGCCACCACTTTCAGCGAAGGCTTTGAAAGTTATCCTGCCCGCAGTAATCCTGGGGACGATGCTGACCCCAAAGGCCCGTGGATCGCGACCGAAACAGACGGGACGGCAGGCGGAGGTGGTCGCCCGTTGGCGCCAGCCAAAGTGCAAGTCGTGGACTCGACCGTGGCGACGCCTCATTCAGGAAGCAAGTCGCTGAAGTTCGAAGGGGGCCAACGCGCGGGCGCGACCATCGCCTGGGGGCAGACACCCCAGACCGATGTGCAGATAACGTGGTGGGCGCGTGTACCCGCGTCAGTGCAGGGCACCGTTGGCAACTACCTGCGCATGTCCCTCTACGGAGCGGAAGGCGGCAGCACGTATTCCGGTGATTCAGCCCTGCTAGGCTATGGCTCCCGCGATGCCACCATCGGCGACGCAACCTCCGTCACTTATTTCACGACCCTCTGGGTGGACACGACCATTGATTACACGCCGGATGTTTGGGAGCAGTACCAAATGACGACGCATTACGGTCAAGGCCGGTACACGGTGCTGAAGAATCCCAGCAGCGCCAATCCGGAGGTTGTAGTGGACCGCGCCGCGTTCATCGGTTCGGCCGCAAACTGGGGACCGGCGTTCATGGCGGCGTGGAGTTCGTCCAATGGCACCAATCACCCGCCGGTGTACATTGATGACATTGAAATCAAATCGCTGGTTTCCAGCGCCGACCCGTTGCCGGACCCTTATACGATCACCAACCACGGCAGCCGCTTTACCAATGTCACCGTGTTGAACGTCGGTGGTCCAGCCGGCAAACCAGCCGTGGATCCTCGGGATAACACGACAATTGTCTTTGCGATGGATGCCGCTCCAGGAGGTATCTATCGGGCGCGCAAAGTTTCCAGCGGAAACTGGAGCATGGATACCACGCCGATCGTCAGCGGCATTGACCGTCCCTCGGGCTTGGCGATTGCGGCGGACGGCACGATCTGGTGGACCCACGATTTCACCATGTCCGTCCAACGACTGAAAGCCCCGTGGGAAAGCAATGTGGTGGAAGAAGTCGTTTCGTACTTTGCCGATCAGGCCATTGATGATGATCCCATTGATGTCACCATTGCTCCGCCGAACTTTACCGGCTCGCTCGGCCAACCGAACATGGTTGTGGTTGCGGATCGTGGTAGTGATGGTGACGCGTTCAACGCACTCAATCTCATTGATCCAGCCACGACTGTTCTTGGACAGACGAACGGCACTTTCCTGGTTGCCCCAACGACGACGGCTTTGGGGAGCGGAAATCTCAATGCAATCGCCGCCCTTCCGCAATATGGCGAAGTGGTTTCGCTGAGCCAGGACGGCTACTGCTCAGCCGTCAATGGTGACGGGACTGTGCGAACGATTTTCCCTGCCACGTTGTGGAGCGACATTTTTACGGGTGGCCCGCTGCCGGCGGCGAATGCACTCGCAGTTGACCCGACGACTGGACGCATTTGGGTTCAGGACGATGTGCGCGATGAAATCTGGTCGCTCGATCCGAATCCTGCCACCCAAAGCGCCGCTCCGGATCAAAAGGAAGTCAGTTTCCCACTCACGAATCCGACGCGGACAGATCTGCAAATTGACGCGCACGATCCCGGCATGACCTTCGCGACGAACGGCGCCTTCATGGTTTTGTCGGACACGAGCGTCGCCAACGGCGGCGGACGATTGCTGATATTCCACAACGAAGCCATCAGCATTCCGACTTTTGAAATCACGTCGGCCGTAAGAGTGGCTCAAGGATTTCAATTGAACTGGGCGTCAGCCGGGAGCGCAAAGTATCGCGTTCAGCGCGGAACGAACCTGACGAACTTTGTGGATATCTCGGGTGATTTGACGACGACCCAGTTCACCGACACCAACGCGAACGTGAATGCGTTCTATCGTGTGGTGGCCCGGCCTTGAGGGCTGGTTTAATATCGAGTGATACACGGGGCCGTTCGCTCCAGGCGGGCGGCCACGAACAAACGAAAGAGAATATGAAACAGCAGATTTCCCGCGACCGCGGATTTACTTTGATCGAACTGTTGGTGGTCATCGCCATCATTGCGATTCTCGCCGCGATGTTGTTGCCCGCGCTGTCACGGGCCAAATTGAAGGCTCAGGGAATTTCCTGCATGAACAATCATCACCAGTTGCTGCTGGCCTGGCGGATGTATGTGGAGGACAGCCGCGAAATACTGCCCTTCGTCAAGGCTGACCCTTATGCCTGGATGAACGGCTGGCTGGACTATTCGGCCGCCCGCGACAATTGGGACAAGTATTTTAATATCGCCAATCCTACCAACATTCTCTGGTCGTATTGCAAAAGTGCGGATATCTACAAGTGCCCAGCCGACCAGAGCAGCGTCAATGTGCTGGGGAAAAACCTGCCGCGCGTTCGGAGCATGTCCATGATCAACTGGGTCGGCGGGCGCGGCAACGGTGCAGGGCAAATGGCTGCGATGAGCTGGTCGCAAACCTCCTTCGGCACATCCAGCGGCGAAGCCCGCATTTACCGGAAGTATTCCGACATGACGGACCCCGGGCCGTCCCGGACCGCCGTGTTCCTGGACGAACGCGAAGACAGCATCAATGACGGCATGTTTGTCGTGGCCATGGAGGGCGCCCCGGCTTCGCCAAACGCGTCGCCGACCCCGGGAGCTTACGGCATTGTGGACTATCCCGCAGCGTATCATGGAAACGCCGGGGGATTCTCGTTTGCCGACGGCCATTCCGAATTGAAGAAATGGAAAGATGCGCGCACTCAACCGCCCGTGCTGCGAAATCAAATTCGCGATTTCAACTTCAAAGCCTCGCCCAACAATCCCGATGTGGCCTGGATGCAGGAGCACGCAACGCGCAGAATTCCTTGAGACGCGCAGCGCGTGGTGAATCTACTGGCCTTCGACGCGGAAGTATTCGACGGCGTTCGAGTTGACCGGATAGTCGAAGCGATATTCGCCGTTTCCAAGCGCGGTCGCGGTAATCCCTTGAACGACTTTGAAGGGTGCATTCCAGTCTGTTGTCTGGAGTAAACGGAAAGTTTGCCAAGGTCCCAGATTCTTGAACCGGACTTGGAGCAAGTCTAATGAAGTATTCTTCTGCACGGAGACGAACTGAATCAGCGACGTGGGCTGCCTCAACAAATCTCCCAGGCTTTGGCCAGCTTCGCCCGCCTGAAATAACTGCTGAACTTCTACCGGCGCGAGCGCGCGCTTCCAGATCGCTACATCGTCCACCATGCCGGTGAAATAATTTCCCCCGGCCGCTCCTTCGCGGCCCATCGCCGCGGCCTGCCCTGGCTTCACATTGGCGGTCAGACCGACGGGACTGTTTCCGTCGTTGCCGGTATGCACGTCGGCTGGCTGGCCATTCAGGTAAATCGTCGTTTGGCCGGATACCGGGCCAACATTCCCCGAAAACGTGGCCGCGACATGGATCCATTGATTCGTTGGCAATGCTGCCTCCGGGATGCCAGGCCGCGCTGCGTGATTGTTGGCATCAGTAAGCTTGAAGCGCAGCTCTTTGTTGACCTTGTCTAGGTAGAGAACATAGCAGTCGGTCGTCGAGTCAAAGATCGCCCCGAAGCTCGTCGCCAATTGCGATGGGAGATCTGGCAGCCTGAGCCACGCGGACAAGGTCAGAGCGTTGGTGTTGATATTCAGCGCGCTCGTTTGCGGAATGGTGACGAACGCGTTCGTGCCTTCCAGTTTCAGACAACCGCCAAACTGGCTGACGCTATTGTCGAACCAATGTGACGCGCCGTCGTTGCGCACCAGCGTCCCTGAATTCGTGCCCTTGCTATCCGTGACCGTCGTGCTGAAAGGGTTGGTCAGCCCGTCATCCATTTTCCAGTAGGCAATCAGCCGGTCGCCCAGATTCGCCGGGGCGTTGGTGACAGGCTGCTGGAGTTGCTTCACCATTCCCGGATCGTTGGAGATGATGCCATCCACATTCCTGTCCAGGAAGGTCTGGATTTCGGCGCCGTCCACGGTCCAGACGAAAACGGCCAGGCCGTGCTCATGCACGAGCCGGATCAGGTCCGGCGTAACCGAGGATTTCTCCCAGGCTACCGTTCGCGCGCCGGCGTTGGTGATCGAGATCAGGGTGGCTGGATCCAAGTCTCCGCTTCCCAGCGCGCACAGGCGGATGTTTGGTTCGAGCGTGTGGACGGCTGCCAGGAAGTTCCAATCGAAGGATTGCAGAATAATGTTGGTTACGACATCGAGTCGCTGCAATTCACTTACGTACGCCGAAGCGGAACCAGCTTTGTGTTCGATTAAGGGAACCGCGAACGGCAGTGTGTTGGTGAGCATCTCTTCGAGGAGCGGAATCCGCTCGCCAGCAAAACCTGGCGCGAACCACGAGCCGGCGTCTAGAAGTTTCAACTGCGCAAGAGTTTTTCCCGAAACTGCGCCAGTCCCATCCGTCGTGCGATCCACGGTTGCGTCGTGCATCAGGACTAGCTTTCCGTCGCTGGTCAGCCTGGCATCCGTTTCCACCAAGTCCGCACTTCCTTGAGCAGCCGCGAATGCTGCCAACGTGTTTTCAGGGGCGAACAGTGAATTCCCTCGATGAGCAATGCTCAGGACTTGAGCTGAAAGCGAAATCGCCGTAAGAAACGAAACTGCGACACACCGTTGACACGAAGACAGCCACAACGACATCTCGGCACTTAACGCTCTAACATTCAGATGGTCAAGTGGTTTTCATTTCAGATAAACCGTGTGAACCAACGATCAACTGAAGGATCGAGTTTGACAAGCTTACCGACATTTGAATACTTAGTGCGTTAACGCTCAATATGGCGGCGTTGGCAAGTTCGGCGAAAATACGAAAACCGGAACTATCCCAACGAGGCGGCGATCAACAACAGGCAGAGTGTGCAATCTCCAATGACAATTCCCGTGCGGCCAAAGCCGCAACCGGGCAGGATTCCGTCGCCTGAAATGAACCAGCGACTGTCCCGCATCCGTCATGTTGCGTTAGACATGGACGGCACGATTTACAATGGAGCGACTCTATTTGCAGCCACAGGGCCGTTCCTGGCACTCCTTGGGAAACTGGGCATCGGCTACACTTTTCTCACCAACAACCCCTCCAAAAGTCTGGCGGATTATCTCTTGCACTTGAAGGGACTGGGAATCCGTGCCGACGCGGAACAACTCTACACCTCCACGCAAGCGACAATCGAGTTCCTTCAAGAGACTCAACCTCGCATCCGGCGGCTGTTCATCCTGGGAACCCCTGGCATGTGCGAAGAATTTGCGCGCGCCGGTTACTCGCTGGCTACTGACTGCTCCCGAGACGTGCCGGACGCCGTGGTCGTGGGTTTCGACAAAACCCTGAGCTACGAACGGCTCTGCCGCGCGGCGTGGTGGATCAAGCAGGGCAAACTTTATTTCGCGACGAATCCGGATCGCGTTTGTCCCACGGACGAACCGACGGTTCTGGTGGACTGCGGTTCAATTTGCGCGGCGTTGCGCGAGGCCACCGGGCGCGCACCTGCCGCGGTGTTGGGCAAGCCGGACCCTGCGATGCTCCGAGGCATTTTGCACAGACACGCGTTGAAGCCCGACCAACTGGCGATGGTCGGCGACCGGTTGTACACCGATGTTGCCATGGCCCACCGCGTGGGCGCGCTGGGTGTATTGGTGCTGACGGGCGAAGCCACGCCCGAGGAGGCAGCGCGCCATAGTCCGCCACCGGACTTGGTGGTTGCGGACATCGCCGAACTGGGAGAAAAGCTGCGGGCGGCGCGCGGGGGTGTAAACCGATGAACATCGCGCAAACAAGGGAGCAAGCGCGACGGTCGTTGGCACAGGCAACGTTCGACCTGTTGATCATCGGCGGCGGAATTGTCGGATCGGGAATCGCGCGCGACGCGGCGATGCGCGGATTGAAAGTCGGATTGATCGAGCAACATGATTTTGCGTTTGGCACGAGCAGCCGTTCGAGCCGCTTGCTGCACGGCGGCTTGCGCTATCTCGCGCAGGGCCGCATTGGTCTGGTGCATGAAGCGAGCGTCGAGAAAAAAATCATCCATCACATCGCGCCGCATCTGGCCAAGCCGTTGCCTTTCATCTTTCCAACCTATCGCGGGAACAAAAACTGGGTGCCGTGGCAATTGAAGATCGGCGTGAAGATTTATGACCTGCTCTGTGGCGGGCGCAACCTCGGCCACTCCGCCTGGCTGAACAAAACCGAAGTGCTGGAAAAAGTGCCCGGCCTCGCGCCTGCCGGTCTCAATGGCGCGGTGCGCTATTACGACGGATTCACCAACGACGCCCGGCTTACCATTGACACTTTGCGCTCGGCCGCCCGGAGCGGCGCTACCATTCTCAATTATTGCCGCTTCAAGAACGCCGCGCGGGATGAACATTGGCATTGCGAAGTCGAGGACCGGCTTGATCAAGAAACTTTCCAGATCAGCGCGCGGGCCGTCGTCAATGCCACGGGCCCGTGGGCGGATGGTCTGCCGCACAGCGGCGTGAAGCTCCGAATCACCAAAGGGATTCACCTCGTTGTCGAGCGAACCAGAGTACCCGTCCCCGAAACCGTTGTCATGACGGAGGGCAAGAGAATTCTCTTTGCCATCCCGTGGGGCGAGCGCACGATCATCGGCACCACCGACACCGATTACACCGGCTCGCTCGATCACGTCACCGCCAGCACTGAAGATGTTAGTTACGTGCTTCAGATTACCAACCAGTTTTTTCCGAACGCAAAGCTCTCGGCAGTGGACGTGATCAGCACGTGGGCCGGTCTGCGACCATTGATCGCCGATCCCGATGGCAAGCCGTCTGACATCTCGCGCGGACACGTAATCCGCAGTCCCGAGCCGTGCTGGTGGGACGTGGCGGGCGGCAAGTTGACCACCTATCGCCTGATGGCAGAGCAGACCGTGGATCAGATTGTCAAGAGGTTGAGGCGTTCACATGAGTTGAGTCACTACATCTCGCCCTGTGGCACCGCACACGAACCTTTGCTTCCAGCCGCCGACATTGCCGGGGTCAGCGGAATCCTGCCGCCGGAATTCAATCGTCAGGCCGTCGAACACTTTTGCGCCAACGAATGGTCCGTGCATCTGGACGACGTGATGGTGCGTCGCACGAGCTGGCGTTATTATCATCACGATGCCGCACAGAAAGCCGGGCGCGTGGCGGATTGGATGGCGGAATTGCTCGGCTGGTCAGGCGCGACTCGGGCCGCTGAACTTGAGCGATATTTCGCGATGGCAAGCGAACAGCCTGTCGCAGAATCTTCTTCAGGCACAACCCCGCGACAAAATGATCGCCGAACCGCGTCCGTGGTCTAAACGGTCTAAACCCTTGCCGCGCGCCGGGCGGTTCGCCTGGCAGCATGTCCTCGTTCGCTCGATCAGAGTTTTAACAGAAGCATCCTTTGCTTAAGGCAATCATCAAATTCTTCCTGACCGGTCCTGACGCCGTCCCGCTGACGGACGACACCGAAATCAAGCGCCGGTATCGAAAGACCCGTATTTCGGTCTTTCTCTCCATCACCTTTGGCTACGCGATGTACTACGTCATCCGTCAGGCGTATGCCGTGGTCAAAAAGCCGTTATTGGATGCCGGGGTGTTCGACGCGGCTCAACTCGGCGCGATCGGTTCAGTGTTTTACTTCACCTACATGATTGGCAAATGCGTGAACGGCTTCCTGGCCGACCGATTGAACATCAAACGATTCCTGGCTTTGGGTCTGTTGGGGTCCGCGACGCTGTTGGTGGCAATGGGTTTTTGTTCGAGCTTCTACATGTTCGCGGTGCTGTGGGGACTTTGCGGCTGGTTTCAAACCTTCGGCGCCGCACCCTGCGTCGTTTCTTTGAACCAGTGGTTCTCCAACAAGGAGCGCGGGACGCTTTATGGCGTCTGGTTTTCGGCGCACAACATCGGCACGGGTCTGAGCTACATCTTCACCGCGCACATTGTCGCCGCTTTCGGATGGCACATGGGATTCATCGCGCCCGGAGTGTTGGGCATCAGTGCGGCAATTTTTTTATACCTGTTCATGTATGATCGCCCACAGGTGTACGGACTTCCGCCGATTGCGGTTCATGCCGGTGAACTGACCCACGAAGCGCACAAAGCCAAGGATAAACCCGTGCTCAAGGCGCAGTTTGCTGTCATCATCCGGCCCGCGGTGTGGATTCTGGGATTGTCCTCCGCGGCTTGTTATGTAACGCGATACGCGTTCGAGTCCTGGGGCGTGGTTTTTTTGACGGAGGCCAAGGGCTACAGCCTGACCAAAGCCAGCGGGATCATCTCGATTTCGCAGTTTGCCGGCATCGTTGGCGCAATAACCTGCGGCTTGATTTCCGACAAGTTCTTTCATCACAAACGCAGCGTGCCTTGCCTGTTGTTTGGAATGTTCTTTGTGCTGTCCACGGCGGCGTTCGTCTATGTCCCGCCGGGATATCCGTGGAGCGAATATTTAAGCATGACGGTCTTCGGTTACACCGTTTACGCGCTTGTGACGTACCTTGGCGGTTTGATGGCGGTGGACATTTGCTCGAAGAAAGCCACGGGCGCCGCGATGGGCGTCATCGGTCTGTTCAGTTATGCCGGGGCGTCGTTGCAGGAAGCCGTGGGCGGATATTTGATCAAAGCACACAAAGCCATCGGCGCGGACGGAAAAGCGCTTTATGATTTCACGGCTGTCGGAAATTTCTGGGTCATCGCTTCCGTCTTCGCGCTGGTGCTGCCGTTATTGGTCTGGAACGCCAGGCACGAGGATTGAATCACGCAACTGCATCGCGCTCGATTGGGTTGCTGGCATTTCTTTGGAACGCAAGGCCGGCCTTTACTGATCGCGCACGCTTCACGCCACTGGTGGAACTTCGGCGACTGCAAATCTGTTGGCCGGCGTTGCGGTTTCTGTGCTACGGTATCCGCCGTGACGTGGGAAGAAATCATCGGCCTGAGTCTGGCGCTGCTTGTGATGCTGGTGGCGTTGATCGGCAACGCAGTGCCGGGAATCCCCGGTACGCCGCTGGCGTTGATTGCCGCGGTGGCCCATCGGCTTTATTTCGGTCAATCGAGCGTCAATAACCTCGTGCTCATCGTGCTGATCCTGCTCACGGCGGTCGCTCTTGTCTTCGATTTCCTTGGCGGCGCGCTCGGCGCAAAAAAGTTTGGGGCGACCTGGCGGGGCGTGACCGGCGCGGTGGTGGGCGGGTTGATCGGGTTGTTCTTCAGCCTGCCTGGGATCATTCTCGGTCCGTTCATCGGAGCCACACTTTTTGAAATGTTCGGCGACAAGGAATTCAAGAAGGCGGCCAAGGCAGGTGCCGGAGCGGTCGTCGGGCTTGTGCTGGGTGTGATCGGCAAGTCCGCCGTTTGCGTAATCATGATCGCGCTGTTCTCGCTGAACGTCATCGCGCGCTCGGTCAACTGAGAATTTCGGAGCGCGGCTATTCAACGGCAACAACTTCGTAGGGAATGGCCGGCAGCGTGCCGAGCGCCGCACGACGTTGGTTGCCTTGGCCCTTTGTTTTCCCTGCGGCTTCCGCTCTCGGCGCGAAGGCTTGGACGATCAGGTTGCCTTGCTGGCCGGGTTTGACTTTTTTGGCGTCGCTGGACAAAACCAGTTCTGTGCCGTCGGGAGTGGACGCGACGTTCTTGATGGCGATCCCCGCCGGCGGTTCGCTGAGTTCGAGTTGCAGCCGGTCGGCGAACGCACGGGCGGGGGCGTCCAATTTGACCCGCACGGTTCCACCGGCCGGAATCTTGACGGGTGTTTCGCCCACAATTTTCACTGACGCCCGCTGCGCCGAGCGTCCCGACACGGCAACTTTCAATTCTTTCGCCGGAACCAAATGCCGGTAAAAGAAAGCCTGCATCATGTCGTCCGCCGGCACGACTGGCCGCACAATTTCCCGGTCTTGAATTTTTGCGCGGCCTTCCAAGTTCAAGCTGAAGCCTTCGCGGGGCGCTTCGGTCGGGAACGTGAGCGTGAGCCGCACCTGATCCTGATTGACGGGAATGCGCGCGCCACCCAATCTGAATTGGTCCGGCGCGTCTTTCAACGCGAGCGCGATCTCGCCGGTGAATCCGTCTTTGCGCAGCGCATACACGGTCACGGGAATGGTTGCGCCACCGCGGGCGTTGATGCTGGACGGCACGATGCGCAACTCGAAATCAGGTTGCGGCGGACCGAGGCGCAGACGGTACGCGTACTCAGGGCCACCGTGGTGCTGGGCATCGCCGAGGTGTAGAAAATAGTTGCCGTCCGCAGGCAGCTTGGTGCGTAGATAGGAATCCGCGTGGTGTGTGTTCAAGCCGGAACCTCGATCTTCACAATCGTCGTTGAACACGAGTTGCTTGCCGCTGGCGTCCGTCAGCTTCAGCACGGAATCCAAAGGCGAGTTCAACCGGCGCGCCTCAATCTCTGCGACGATCTCGTCGCCCGCTCGAGCTTCAAATCGGTACACGTCCGTGTCTCCGGGCTGATCCACACGCCCGTTTATGATGATTGGTCTGTTGACCGACTGTGCGTGCTTCTGATCGTTGTTCGATTCCTTTTCGCCGCACTCTGGGAGTATGCCGACAGCAAAGGGAATGACGTTTGAAATCCATTTCCCTTCGCGCGCGGCGACTGGAAGTACGCCGCAACCACCATCGCCAGCACCCAGCGCGAGTTTATCCACGGTCAGATTCCAGCCTTTCAATTCCACGGATGCCTTTTCACCCGCGCGCCTACCCAAAGGGAAAATGCTCGTCACGTAAGGCAATTCGCCGATGGCGATGCGATAAACAAAATCCTCTCGGCCACGGTAAATGGAGTCCTTGATTTCCACCGTGTATTCACCGTCCTTGGGAATTTCGTAGTCGAGGACCGGATCGGGATTGAAACGATAGTCGTCGTTGTAGGCCAACTCTTTTCCCTTCGCGTCGAAGAGCGCCAACGTGGCTTGAAACCATCCGGGTACGGCGTCAGCGAGATACGGAATCAATGCGCGCGCGCTGGCGGCGACCACAAGTTTCTGCCCCTTGCGCGCCGTGAAATGAATGCGGTCCACTTCGCCGGGCATGATCTGGCCGTTGACGGTGGCAGGCAGCGTGACGCGCAAATCGGTCTTCGCTGGCGCGTTGGTCGGTGCCCGGCCTAATCGTTCGCGAAAGCGATCCACGTCGGGATTCGGAGGCTTCGCGGCGGGAGTGGAAAATTCCGGGAGCTGCCCCACGCAGAAGACGAGTGGATTGGACAAGCCGTTGGGCATGCCGAGTCGAATCTCGCGTTCGCCCGGTCCGGCGTTCGTTGCGATGGTGACCGCGACCGTGACGGTTTCGACGATGGTGGGAGTGGCGTTCCGGTTGGGCGGGTTCTTGAGAATCTTCGCGCGCAACTCTTTGACCAGCTTTTCATCATCAGCCGACCAGGTGTTCGTGGAATTCTGTGAATCGCCCCGCCGTTGGTCGCGAAGCACGGCTTGTTTTCTGTCCTGCAACTCGCGCAGCTTGTCGCGGAGTTGGTTGAATTGACCCTGCGGCATTGGTTTGCTGAAATCAATCACCGCGGCCTGAATGCCTTCGCCTGAAACGTACGCGTTGGTGACGCCATCGAGAAACTGTCCGCCGACCGTGACGTGAAACGTCGTGCCCTGCCGTCCGCCTGCCGGGTACACATAACCGATGCGCGGTGTGTTTTGGGCCAGGGCGACATGGCCCAGCAGCAGTGCAAAGGCGACGATCAACGTGAAGGCCAGTATTCGGAAATTCGGTTTTGCGGTCATGCAATGCCCTCCATAATTTCCGTCAGTTTTCCACCAGTCTTCATTCCTTCCTCGGCCGTCGGCAACACGCGTGCCGCCAGTCCCTGCGGGTGCGGCAGTTGCGCGGCGGAATCAATCCCCATCAATTCATACATGCTGCCGATGAGATCGGAAGGATACACGGGACGGTCTTTGACTTCTTCGCCTTTCGCATCCGAAGCGCCGACGACATGGCCGCCTTTGAATCCGCCACCGGCGACGAGCGCCGAGAAAACCTTGCCGAAATGATTTCGCCCGCCATTCCACGGCGGTTCCCATTGCACGCGCGGTGTTCGCCCAAATTCGCCGCAACACCAGACGATCGTGGTGTCGAGCAAGCCGTGCGCGGACAAATCCTGGAGCAACGCCGCCAGGCCTTTGTCGAGTTCCGGCAGTTTCCGGTTCATCGTCTGGAAATGCTGCTTGTGCGTATCCCAGCCTTTGTAATTGATGGTGACATAGGGCACGCCTTTTTCCACGAGCCGCCGCGCCATGAGGCAGGATTGGCCGAAAGTGTTGCGGCCATAGCGGTCGCGCAATTCATCCTGCTCTTGTGAGAGATCAAACAACTTGCCCGCGTCGCCGAGAATCAGTTCATACGCCTGATCTTCCGATTCGTACAACGCCTTGAGCGACGCGTCTCCCGGCATGGCGCGCCCGAGCGTGTTCAATTCATGGAGCAAATTGCGCCGATCCTTCTGGCGCTGTTCCGAAATGCCCGGCGCGACGACGCCTTCGACGTTGAAGCGCGCCTGGCCGGGATCGCCGCCCGTGGCGAACGGCTTGTATTTCGACCCGAGAAAGCCAGCCTCAGAGAATCTCCCCTGCGGCTCGGTCAGCACAATGTAAGGTGGAATCAGTCCCTTGTAGCCCGCATCGTAACCTTTGAACAACGACGTGACGGCGCCGACGCACGGATAAACATCACGCCCACCCGAAGGATGCCCGGTCTGGACCAAGTAAGCCGCCGTCTCGTGGCCATTGTTGCCGTGGGTCATGCTGCGGATGAGGGAAAACTTGTCGGCCTGCCGCGCCAGAGTTGGCAGCAACTGGCCGATCTGCATCCCGTCTGCGTTGGTGGGAATCGCTTTATCCAGCGGCCCGCAAAAATCGTAGCCCGCGCCGGGTTTGGGATCGAAGGTATCAATGTGGCAAGGGCCGCCCCACATCCAGATTTGGATGACAGATTTTGCCCTGGCGGCCCGGGCGGCGGCGTGACTGCGCAGCCCCCAGCCGTTTAACAGCAAAAGCCCGCCGGTGCCGAACAGACAACGGCGCAACGCTTCGCGACGCGAGAGCGGCAGGTTTCCCAATGTCGAAATCACACGCGCTGAATCGCGCGCCATCGAACGGTTCAAAGAATCGTGACTCGCATTCATATTTCCACCTTCAATGCCGATAAAGAAATTCCGGGCTGTTGATCAATGTCCACGCCAGGTCCACGGCGGCCTCGCGTTCGCGGACTTTGCCCGACTTGAAATAATTCTCCACTGCCCTCAGTTCGGCGTCCGTAGGAAATCGCGAGAGGACGCCCAGATAAATTCCAGCGGCGATTTCGTCCGGCGTTTTTTTGGAGTACGTCTGATATTGAATCATTCGGCTCTGTTCGAGCTTGCGCTGAATGTGGCTTGAATTCAGCAGGTGCAGGCGTTGAGCGGCGCTAGGCCGATTGTTGCGCTCGGATTCCAGACCCGTGTCGCGGGACGGGCGTCCGAACAATTCGAGGAAAGAACTGCTGATGCTGCCGTCAGGCAGGGCGATCGAGCGTTGGTCCTCGGGGATGAAAGTGAACGGCTCGGGGATGGCGCTCGAATATTTCTCCGTTGCTCCCGTGATCTGGTTCAACGCGTCAATCAAAACCTCCGCTTCCAGCCGGCGCAGTGGGTAGTGAGCGAAGTTCGCCTCGGCCTCAGGCTTGTCGCTCTTGGGAACCGCGGAGAGTTGGTACGTTTGCGAATTGAGAATCAACCGGAAGAGTCGCTTCAAGTCGTAATTCGCGGCGATCATCTCTTTCTCCAGGTAAGCGAGCAGTTCCGGATTGCTCGGTGAATTGTCGGACCGGATGTCGTCCGGCTCATGAATGATGCCGCGTCCCAGCAGCCATGACCACACGCGGTTTGCAATGTTGCGCGTGAACCAGGGATTCTTCGCGTCAATCAGCCAGTCGGCGAAAGCCCCGCGCGGGTCCTGGTCCACTGAGAGCTTCACAGTTTTTCCGTTGGGAAACGCCGCGGCCTTCGCCAGGCCATTGGTCGCGAGATTGGGATCGAAGAAAACGATTTCCTCCTTCCATTCGGAGGTGGGCTTGTAGCCGATTTGTGAAAAGAAGCCGGCGAAGGCCAACAGTTTTTCCTTCGGCCATTTGTCCGCGCGTTCGCCCATGAACGTCAATGCCACGGTCTGCGCGATGCCTTCCGGCGCACGGTTCTGCATCGCGCGGTAGAAGTTCACCGGGCCGACGCGGAAATTGCTGCCGCTCGAAGTGAGCAACTCGCGGGCAAACTGATCGTAGGGTTTGTTCTCGCGAATCGAAGCGAGAATCCAACGGTGATAAGCCTGCGCCGCGTTGGGCCAGAGATTGATGGGGAACTCGGCTTTGACCCGCAACAGATCGCTCCACTTCATCGCCCAGTAATCCGCGAACTCGTCGCGTTCGAGCAGCCGATCAACCAGCTTGCTTCGCTTGGTGGGATTTTTATCGAGGATGAACTCGCGCGCTTCGTGCCCGGTCGGGAGCGTTCCGATGACGTCGAGGTAGGCGCGACGGACAAACACAGCGTCGGAGCAGAGGTTTGCCGGTAGAATTTGCAGCCGCTCCAGCCGGCTGACAACCAGGACGTCAATCTGGCTCGTGGGCTTCGCGGTAATTGCCCCTTCAAACGGGCTGGTCGGCGCGTCAGTGGCGAAAGCAGCTAGTTGCGCTGCCAGAAGAACCGCCAGAAGCCCCGATGCATTCATATTTTCACCCGACCCGTGCGCTCGCCATTCAACTTTGCGCCAGCCGCTGCCCACAAGTGCAGCCCGGACTCGTTCCCAACCAGGGATTTCGACGAGCAGTTTTCGTGTCCGGTTACAGATTAGAAGATTATTCTGTAACCGGGGAACACTAGTTGCGTTCTAATCGTGATGTTGGAGGCCCGGGTTTGCGCCGGCTTGTCTGCATGACTGAGCACCGGTTGCGCGAGGGGCGCCAAAATTGGACTACGGGATGACACAATGCCTGCTGACACTTTGCCTCAACGAGTCGGAAAGGGACTAACGCCAAGCACCATCGCGCGGGCGCGAATCTGTCGGGAACACCGCGAGGGACTGGCGCTGACCCGAATCGAATCCGCGGTTTCTGAATATCACTTAACCCTCACGCCGCAAGCTGGCGAGACTCCGGATTCAATGGTCAGGCGATTGGCCGCAGTATTGAATG